>JBDTVF010000048.1:0-17796 GCA_040007325.1 Ginsengibacter sp.
AAAAAACAGCAAGACTGAAAGAAGAAATGAAACAGGTTCAGCTGCAATTGATAGATGTGCCTGTGGTAGAAGACAGCACAGACAGTAAAGAACTTGATGAATATTTCAATAATCCCAAAGTCAATAAAAAATATCGCCTGAAGAGCAAATAGTTTATAACTAATGAAATGCTTTGCGAGATTTTACGGATGCAGAAATCCTTCGATCAATTCAAATAACTTCTGAGGTTCTTCTATTTGCGGGTTATGACCTGATTTTTCAAACATCACAAACCGGGCCTGCGGGCAATATTCTTTAAATTTTACCATCATAGCGGGAACGGCTACCCGGTCAAAACGGCCACCATAAATAAGAACAGGCATTTTCAGGTCCCTCAAATCTTTCCTGTAGTCAAATGTGCCTATATCACTTCCTACAATAAAGTCGCCGTCTTTGCCAACCATTTGATAATATAGTTTTGAATTAAATGAATTTGGATAAGGTTTTTTGCCCCGGTTTATAAAGTTTTCAGGATTGTAGGCATATAAAAATCCATAAGGCACCTTTCCATATAGCTCCTGGTGGCCGGCATCGCTCGATATAGCGCCATGGTCACGTATCAGCATAAGCGAGTCCCATACTTCCGGATAATTAGTTTTTATTTCATGATTGCTGTTATCATCATTTGCCTGCCACATAATGAAGCTGTGAAATGTATTTGCCAGTATCAAATGATTGACATGCGAGGGATATTTAACAGCATAACCTTGCGCAACTACGCCGCCATAGGAATGTCCAAGAACATTTAGTTTATCAATATGCAATGCCACTCTTAAACCTTCTACATCTTCAATATCCCGCGCAAGTGAATATTCCTTTACATCTTTTGCAGTATCACTTTTCCCCCTGCCGAATGCATCATAAAATATCAGCTGGTTATCTTTGGCAAGGCTATCAAAGCGGCGATAACCGGGATGTGCTCCGCCGGGGCCGCCGGGAATAATAATCATTGGGTCACCAGTACCAACTATAACTACATAAAGCCTGGCACCATTTACATTTATATATTTTCCATCAGTGTAACTGTCCGGAAATTTTTGGGCATCAGTACTGGCAAATAAAAAGCAAATAATAATAATTGAAAATAATTTCTTCATAAAGTGTGTATGATTAATTCTTCTGTGTACATCATCAGAAAGGATAGCACTACCTGGCAAATTCAACTATTTTTTGGATAAGACGGCTTACTAATCCAACGGCTTTACCATAATATTTTTAAAGTACACTTTACTTTTAGGATCGTGGCCTTGCAACGCAAATGTTCCGTTTGAAATTTTTCTGCCTGCCATATCAGCGGGGCGTTCCACATTCTCAGGCTCGTTATAGTCGACTACTTTTTTATCATTTAGTTTTATTATCACGTGCTTTCCTTCCACCTTAATGTATTCGGTGAACCATTCATTGTCTTTCACATAAGTTTCTTTCACATCATCTACGGCATATAGTCCGCCTGTTCTTCGCCAATCTGTGTGCGAATTATTTACCTGCACCTCGTAGCCTTTTGCCGGCCATCCGCTTTCCTGGTATTCTGTGTGAAAATAAATTCCTGAATTAGAACCCGGCACGGTCATTACATCCGCTTTAAATTCAAAATTTTTGAAATTGTGGTCTTTCACATTGCCATCATAAAAAAGATGCGCCGTTTCTCCATTTACCACAATCATCCCATTTTCCACTTTAAATGTCTCAGCATGGTTACCTACTTTCCAGCCATTAAGCGATTTACCATCAAACAGTGATATCCATTCATCGTCATTAGTTTTTAATGAAGCGCTTGAAATAATAATACAAAAGGCAGCGACTAAAACGGCAGATATTATTTTCATCATTTCATTAGAATTATTTAGATTAAAACAATACAATGAAACTACATTTAATTATTTAAAAATCGTGAACGAAAATGCCCGGCTTTACACTGCCGGGCATTGTATATATGTAGAAGAATTAAATATTAGAAACTAATGCCAACACCTACCTTAAACGCATTATTATAAGACTTTACACTTTGGTTGGCGTCCATTTTTGAAAGGCCATAATCATAAGAAGCCATAAGATTAACTCCATTGGTAAGTTGATATCCTACACCGGCGGTAACTCCCACATCCCATTTATTAAATTGCGCAGTAGCATCTGTTGAACTATTCAGCAAGTTAATACCGAGAACACCTGCTGTGGTTTTAAGATCAGCGTGGGTGAGGTAAGATATCTGCGGACCGGCAAATAATTGCAATCCATTAAAATTGCCTTTAAGCAAAACAGGAACATCTATATATTGTAATTGAAGTTTTGCTTTTGCATTGGCACCGAGGAATTCAACTCCCTTCAAATTGAGAGCTCCATTAAGCTCATATCCTTTTTGAGAATAATAAATTCCAGGTTCAACAGATACAACATCACTTACAGGAACTGTTGCATAACCTCCGGCAAAGAAACCTACCGTGCTGGAGGGTTTAATAGCACCTGCGGTAAAGTCAAGAAGCTTATTAAGACTATTAACTGCATCACCTCTCACGCCGGCATATGTAATACCAGCCCTTACTCCAAATGAAGGAGTTGTTTGTGCAAAAGTGAATGCTGAAATAAAGATTGAAATGATAAGTAAAGTTTGTTTTTTCATAATATAGATAGAGCCGGGGTTTACAGCCGTTCTGGTATATCAGAAGAAAAAACGGACCGAAGGATTAAAAAGTTATTTGTAAGCTTTTGTTAATGACTGCGTGGACGAGATTTATCAAATGGATTATCGCAGGCTGCTTTTCATTTTAGAATAATTTTTTCAAAATCATATTCTAACTTTAGTAGATGAAATTTTCGATTGTCACTTTTTGCATTGGAATGTTATGCCTGCACGGCCGTTCACAATGTTTAAGTGAGTATTCGTCAATTGACAGAATCTCTTTAAGCATTCCTGCTTCTCAAACAAATAACACCGCAGATATTGCTTTTTATATCAATGCACATTGCAGCACCGATCAGCAAAAAGTGCGTGCCGCGTACTCATGGGTGGCTAATAATATTAAATACGACGCTGCCCATTTACACAGGGTAATACTGGATGAGGATAAAGGCGAACGGGTTACATGGGCATTGGAAAGAAAAAAAGGTGTGTGCGAAAACTTTGCCGCAATACTCACTGACATCTGCATTAAATGTGGCTTGCGATCTTATGCAATAGAAGGCTATACGAGATACAATGGCTCGGTCGATAAAGCCGGTCATGCATGGAGCGCTGTATTTATTGATAACAATTGGTACTTGTATGATCCCACATGGGATGCAGGTTTCCAGGAAAATGGAAAATTCATTGGTCAAAATGGGGCAAATTATTTCCAGGTATCGCCCTCGGAATTTATTCAATCGCACATGCCTTTCGATCCGTTGTATCAATTTCTTGAACATCCGCTCACCTACCAGGAATTTTCAAAAGCATATACAAGAGCCGATGGAACCACTACTTATTTTAATTATAAGGACTCTATCGATGCGGATGAAAAACTTACGCCCTTAAACCGATACGAAGCAGCTGCGATACGAATACAAAAAAATGGTGTTCCGACACAAAATGTGTCAACAAGGCTTAAGCAGTTGCGAATGGAAAAAGAGATCATTTACCAGGACAATGATGCTGACCTTTATAACTCCGCTGTAGAAGATTATAAAAAAGCCATTACAAATTTCAAACAGTTTCTTACTTACCGGAACAACCAGTTTATGCCAGCAAAGCCTGTATCAGAGACAGAAGGAATGCTTCATAATATTTTAAGCCAGATTGCCAATGCCAATAGAAAATTAAAAGAAGTCAACGGATCAAAAGCCACCCTAGCATTGAATACCGGCGATGTTGAAAAAGTATTAAGCGACCTGGAAACAAAAGTGAAAGAGCAGCAAATATTCTTAAAGAACTACCTGAGCACCGCCAAAGACAAATAAATCGTCCCGTTTGAGCCATTCAGCGCTTTTGGAGGAAACCCATGGCACGACAAGTGGACAGATGTCAAGGTGATCAGGATTGTCAAATAAATTTATTCGGTTGGAGTGTCGGTCGCATAACCGCTGTTTTGCATCCGCTCTTTCCAGCCCGGCCCACAACGATTCTTCCACTCCGATCTAAACTTTTCTTTTTCTTCAGGGGTCATATTCGTCCATTTTTCCTGCATCTTTTTACGCCATCCCGGATGACCGCCCCTGTTCCATCCACCTCTTCTGCCAAAGCCACCAAAAAGTATCTTACTAAGTATTAATATTCCCAAGCCTTGCCAAAAAGTAATCTTACTAACACCAATAACTGGCGATAACACTGCGTTCCAAAGGCCCATCACAATAGCCCCAAACAATAATGTTGCTGCGAAAATCATTACTATGAATAGTAACCCTTTTCTAAACCAAAATTTTTTCATTTTATATTTATTTAAAAATTCAATTTTAATAATTGAGTAATTCATCTTTCAAAATCAAAAGACGTTCCCTGAGATGCAACACAGCGTAACGTTTTCGGCTTATAAGTGTGGCCACACTCACGCCGGTTTCAGCCGAAATGTCTTTGAAAGGAATATCTTCAATTTCATTCTTAATAAAAACATCACGTTGTTCGGCCGGCAATTCACTAAGCGCATTTTGCAGTTCTTCCCAAAACAGGCTTCGGAGATATTCTGTTTCAGCATTATCGCTATTAGCAAGCAACATTTCCTTCCAGTCAAAGCTGTCTTCCTCCGATTCAGCAACGCCAAACACATCATCTGCCAGGGGCAGCTTCTGCTTGCGATAGCTATCAGTAATTTTATTTCTGGCAACGGTGAAAAGCCAGCTTCCCACACGTTCGATCGGCTCGGTGTTACCCGCTAATTGGTAAAATACATCCTGTAAAATGTCTTCAGCATCCTCATCGACGGGCACACGCTGCCTGATAAAACTCATCAGCCGCCTGCTGTATTCTTTTATAGTGGCGCTAATATTTTTTGTGCGGTCTGCCGTCATTTCAGTTGCTATAGTGAGTCCGTCCTGCATTACTAATAAAGACGAACACGAGATGTTTATATTTTAAAGATCGAAAGAAATGCACCAAAACAAATTTGAGAACAAAAAGACAACCTGGAAATCAAAATTTACTAACGGTATTTCCTCTTTTTTAAAACATTTACTTCCTCCAATCGTCTACCTCTTAGTAAACAAATTTTCATAAAAAAAAACAACATGTACTACAATCAGTCACATGCCGCAAAAGGCAACCATGGAGGCAGGCACCAGCACCTGCCCATCCGCTCAATGCAAAGAGCCGCTGTAAATATCTACAAAACAGAGAGCAGCTACGAAATGCTGGTATTTGCACCCGGCCGAATCCGGGAACACTTTAAGCTCGACTTAAAAGGGGCCGAGTTAACCGTTTCTTACACGCCGCCCGAGGGATTTCCTAAAGTGGACTGGACCAGGCGTGAATACAGCCGGGGAGGATTTGAAAGAACCTTTAACCTGGATGAATCCATTGATGCAGCCAATATTACTGCAAAATATGTGGATGGCGTATTGCAGGTAACCCTGCCAGTTATTCCAGGCCAGGAATCGGCGAAGCATGAGATAAAGATCAGTTAAGCAAGCGTGTGAAAATGAAAGGCGGCAACCATAGTTGCCGCCTTTTCTATTATTAAATGTGTTCAAAAACGTCTTTAGATATTATCCTTTCTTTGTCTCTAGTAACTTAAAGAACTGATCAAGCTGAGGCAGTATAACAATCCTTGTTCTGCGGTTCCTTGCACGGTTGTCAGGAGTACTATTATCAACAACTGGGTTGTATTCGCCACGGCCGGCCGCAGCCATCTTCGCCGGATCTAAACCGTATTGATCCTGTAATATTCTTACAACAGATGTAGCGCGCTTTACACTGAGATCCCAATTGTCAAGTAAGACGCCACTCTTAAAGGGAACGTTGTCGGTATGTCCTTCAACCATAAATTCGATGTCGGGCTGGTTCTTTAATACAGTCGCAACTTTACCTAAAACACTTTTCGCATCCGGCGATACTTCATACTTGCCTGTTTTAAATAACAACTTATCAGAAATGTCCACATAGACTACTCCTTTGTCCACTTTAATATTAATATCCTGGTCATCAAGATTTCCGATCGCACCCTTTAGATTCATAACAAGAGCCATGTTAAGTGAATCTTTTTTTGCCATTGATGCTTGCAGATCTTGTATGTAAAGATCCTTTGCCCCAATATTGTCCAGGGACTTTTTGATACTTTCTGCCTGTGCAGTAGAAACTACTGACATGCTTTGCAATTGATTAAGTACAGTCGTATTGTTCTCTTTCAGGAAGGCAACTTGCTTATGGAGGTCGTCAATATTTTTTTTGAGATTCGAATTCTCGGTTTCCAAAGAAGCTCTTGCAGTTTTGCAATCTGTATCTTCTGTTTGTAGCTGCGTATATCTCACCTGCAACTGGTCATAATCTGCTTTGGCCGTTTTGAATTTTTTACTGCTTACGCAGGAGAAAAGCGCAAACGGAAAAGCAATCATAACAAAGAGAAATTTTTTCATAAATGATTTTTTGATTTAGAAATTGTAACAAATGTTTTCAAAGTAACGGAAACTTACTTTTATAGAGTAGTAAAATTTTCCATGGAAAATTAATTAATTGATCGGCCGCGCATCTTTATTCAATAATTGCACTATCCGAAATTGATATTTTAATCTATTAATCATATCAGAACTTTTCTAAAAAAATTCAATTGATTTAGCAATTATAATTTTCTGTATTACCTTCAAGGTAAAAAACTTATGAGAAAATTATTACTATCACTAACGGTGTTAAATCTTGGGTTAATTACCATGTCAGCCACTACTCACGAAGCAGGAAGAGTTGACGAATCATTTACAAATTCCCGGGTATTGAAATCAAATTATGAGTTGAATAAAACAGATGACTCTTGTTACATCTACATTTATCGTGTAGGACAGTTTAGCGGCGCGCTTGCAAACTTTGCAATTTTTGTAGACGGACATAAGTTGTGCAAGATCAGCAACAACAAATATTTTAAAGTTGGAGTGGCTCCGGGCAAGCACGAAATAACGGCAAAGGTTGGTGGTATGAGTATTATGAAAAAAGAAACTGAAGTAGATATTGATGCTGAAACCGGCGGTGAATACTATGTCGCCTGTAATATGAAAAGTAGTATTACGCGAGTAAGACTTGAGATGATTGAGGTAACCAAGAATACAGGTAAAAAGCAACTGGAGGATATGACGGAGGATCGTTGCCAGGAAAAAATTGATAATTAAAATACCAGGAGCTGTTTCAAAGAGCAGCGAACCTTTAATTCAATCAGTAAATAACGATTAAGGGCAATTGTATTTTTAAAGGCTGTTATTAAACAGCCTTTAATTTTTTTCGATTTTCTAATCAGACTTTATTTTTATTACTCACATACTTTGGGCTATTCACCAAAAAAGCAGAAAATAATATAACAACCATTCCTGTCACCTGCAACGCGTTTATTGTTTCATTAGCAAATAACCATCCGAGTATCACTGCAATTACCGGGTTTACATAAGCGTATGTACCCACTACGGCTGCAGGCCTTACTGTTAGTAACCAGTTAAAGGCAACAAACGCTAAAAGTGTGCCTGCTACGGCAAGATATGCCGTTGCAAGCCATGAGTTAATGCTTACGTGCTGAAAAGAGAAATTGGCAAACTCCATACTTAAGGCTGCTACCAACAAACTCGATATGAAACCACCAATTAGTTGCCATCCGAGATTAAGAAAAAGGGAACCCTGCCTTCCACTATTTTTGTAATAAAGGGTGCCTGCAGCCCAACAAATACAACCGCCAATTACCGCAATAAATCCGTATATCTGCCAGCGGGTATTGCCCGTGGATACACCGATATATTTTTTAAACAAAAGCAGGATTCCCAAAAAACCAAGGATGAGCCCGGTGATAATTATCTTATTGGAAAAATAAGTTTTTCTGTTGCCAACATCCAGCAATACGTACCAAAGGGGAAGCGCTGACACTAATACTGCCGCCGTACCGGACGCAATATATTGCTCCGACCAAAACAAAAGTCCCTGGCCACCTGTAAGAATGACAACTCCCAGCAGCATGTTCTTAAGGGCACCTCGCACAAATAATTTTTCTCCTTTAGCACTCACGATTAAAAGCAGCACAATAGCCGCCATCAAAAATCTCACTGCAGCCATGATGAAAGGTGGCAAGGTCTGCAAGCCCACCAGCACAGCAAAGTATGTGGTGCCCCACAAGATATATGTTGCAAAGTATGCGGGTATAACCAGCCAGACTTGAGGAACTTTAACCTGATCCATAAGATACCGAGTTACATGAAGCCTGCGAAATTAGGGGCTAAAATCGTAGGGACAATCTTCAGGCAGAAAACTTAATTTTAAAAACTGTAAAATATCTTAATCTAAAAAGTGATGGCAAATACAAAACAAGAACAGGAAGACACTTTCCCTGGACAGGCGATAAATGAAGGTAACAACGGCGATAATGCAACAGAGAAGGATAACAATATAGAAAAAGCGCAGAAAGGTGAGTTGAAAAAAGAACAAGATGAATTTATCCGGGATATTAAAGAAACCGAAACGCTAATTGATCCTGGTGATGAGCATCACCACCACGCTGATAAAGTAGACAAAAAAATTGGTTGACTTCCTGTAGATTTATTCTCAAAAAACAGGATCTTCCAGCGAAAGTGCGGGAGCAGCAAACGATTTTTTATTCATTATAAAAGGACTGCGCCACGCAACAAAGGCCGCGAGTAACCCCATAAGTATCAGGAGTGATAAAGCCTTGGGTAGATTAGCTTTTTCTGAAATGAATCCAATTACTGACGGTCCGGTAAGAAATCCAATCAGGCCACCAGTGGTTATCATCGCGTAACCTTCTACGGTAGTTACCCCGGGGATATTTGCCGAAGTTCTGAATAGTACAGGCACTATGCAACAGCAACCGAGACCAACCATCACATAACCGGTAATAGCGAGAGCAATAACCGACGCAGTAACGACCACTAAAAAGCCCATGGCAGCCAGCAATGCCCCGGCCACAACGACAGTTTTGCTCCCCAGCTTTGTAATAAGCATGTCGCCATTGAGCCTGCCGACTGTCATGGCAATGGAGAAGCCAGCATAGCCCAGGCTGATAAATGCTTTGGGCGCTAAAAGAACTTCCTTAAAATATATGGCACTCCAGTCTGCTACACACCCTTCAGCCATAAAACTTACCATGCAGATAAATGATATACCAAGAATGGAAGCCGATGGCAGTTTGAATGCCGAACGTGAATGAATGATTTCATTATGAGCAAGCAGATGATGCCTGTTAGAGGCAATCACAGTAATCAAGATAATTGCAACACCAGCTATTTGCCACCCGGATGGTATATGCAAAACAAATAATAACGCAGCGATACCGGCACTTGTCGCACCCCCGAGGCTGTACATACCGTGGCAGGTACTCATAAATAATTTGTTGTGTTTTTTCTCCATCAGGTTTACAGTCGCATTTGCTGAAACCCCGTTTAAGAAACCGACAAAGCCAAAGCAGTACAAAGAGATCCAAAACATCACGCGGTTAACAGAATTAATTTCCAGCAGCATTACGAGGCACATAGCCATGTAGCCTGCAAACATCCATTTGCCTACGGATACTTTACTAAATATTCTTGTGGATAACAACATGCCGGTGACGGAACCGAGTGGGGCAAGCAATAATGATAAACCAAGGCTGCCATCGGTAAAGCCGAGCCGGGCTTTAACCCCGGGAATAGCGGCTACCCAGATTCCAAACAACAGGCTGGAAACAGCAAATAAGAACCCAACTGCGAACACCGGTTTGTTCTTAATGAAAGAAGTAAAATTCCTGATCATGCTTTGTAAAAGAAGCTGCGAACTTACAATAAATTTGAAAAGCCAACAGGATCATTTCCAGGTAAATGGACATGAAAATCATAAAATATCAACAGCCTAACGCAATGATTTTTATATTATTAACTGAGATATTAACATTATTATAATAAATTTTCCTACCACGGAACAATAATCAATTCTACTTTTGTGTCAGAAAAATTGAACGGGAGATTTGATTAAGTTCCCGGTGTAGGTTGGAGAAGTCCGCCACCGTTAGTCAGGTCAAACCTTCTTTTTTATATTGAAGCTCCGCATATTTATTCGGGGCTTTTTTATTTTTAATCGAGCTATTGATTTAAAGCAAATACCATTATAACCCCAGCCGGTGTTTCTTTACTCCCTGAAACCGGCACTGCTATAAACTGTTTACCGTTCACTTCATAAGTAGAAGGTGATCCCGATACAAAGCCGGGCAACGTAACTTCCCAAAGTAGCTGACCATTGGCTTTATCAAATGCCTGGAATTTATGGTCTCTTGTTCCCCCGATAAAAACAAGACCGCCTGCAGTAACGATTGGCCCCGGCGAACTCGTACCACCCGTGATGGGCTCCCCCTTCTTTTGTAAGTCAGGCTGGTTGCCAACCGGTATTGTCCATTCATATTCGCCGGTATTAAGATTGATAGCATTAAGTGTTCCCCATGGTGGCTTTACCGCCGGATTACCATCCGGGCCACGCATTTGCGAATAAGCAGTCACATTCAGGTATCGTTGCCCGGTATCCCATTTTGACCTTTCTTTTTTTATGGAAGCATTAGAAGATTCGTTGTGGTGTATCTCAATTAAAGCATCTTGCTGTTCACTGGCCGGCTTGTCCCTGTTGTCGAATAAATAATCAACGATTGACTTTTCATGACCATTTATTACAGCAGCAAATGATGGCATTTTACCGCCTCCCGTTTTTATTTTGTTCAATACCTGTTCTACAGTCAATCTTTTTTTGATATCTACTAATGAAGGATAAAATGGTGGCTCTCCATTTCTGTCGGTCTTATGGCAAGTGAGGCAATAATTCTGGTACAATACTTTGCCATCGCGATATCCCGGTATAATGGTGGTATTACTTTCATCTTCCAACTTCACCAACTTATCTATCTCAGGTGAATGATTGGACTTTAAATAAATAATTCCCGTGGAAGGATCAAATGCTGCGCCGCCCCATTCAGAGCCACCAATAGTTCCGGGATAATTAAATGTGCCTTTGAGCGAAGGCGGTGTAAATAATCCCTCGTATCTCAATCCGCGAAAAATTTTTAATAAAGAATCATGCACCGCCGGCGAAAAGTCTGCAAGATCATTTTCAGTAAATGATTGAGGAGCATAAGGTTTGGGTTTTAAAGGAAATGGTTGAGTAGGCCATGCCTGCTCGCCGGGAATATCAGATGCCGGAACCGGACGTTCTTCAACAGGAAACAACGGCTCACCTGTCACGCGATCGAGTACATATAAAAAGCCAATCTTTGAAGTTTGCGCTACTGCATCTGTTATTTTACCGTTATGCTTAATCGTTACAAGATTCGGCGGCGCCGGAAGATCATAATCCCACAGATCATGATGTATCGTTTGATAGTACCATTTAAGTTTCCCTGTAATAGCGTCCAATGCCACCACGCAATTACCAAACAAATTTTTACCAGGCCTGTCAGCTCCATAAAAATCGTATGCAGGAGATCCAGTTGCAAGAAAAACCATTCCTCTTTTTTCATCAAAGCTCATTCCTCCCCAATCATTAGCGCCACCCGCATACTTCCATGCATCGGGCGGCCAGGTTTCATAACCAGTTTCGCCAGGTTTGGGAATAGTATGAAATGTCCAAACCAATTTTCCTGTGCGTACATTATAAGCTCTTACGTAACCCGGTTGTGCTCCGTATAGTTCCGAGACTTCATTGCCGATTATCAACAAGTCTTTATAAATGATACCTGGAGAAGTAGGCTTGACAGATATTAGTGAAGAATCATCACGTATCCCCACGTTCATGCTTACTTTTCCATTTGTTCCGAATGAAGTAACGGGCTTGCCGGTTGTAGCATCCAAAGCAAAAAGATTATCTCCGCCTGTAAAAAGAATCCGCTTATCATTACCATCCGACCACCAGGTAACTCCGCGGAATGAGCCACCACCGGGGCCGCCATCAAACGGATCAAATGACCATATTTTTTTTCCAGTAACAGCATCAATGGCGTAAATCCTGTGCCTTGCCGAGGCAGTATACATTACTCCATCAATAATTATGGGATTGGATTGGCTGGCACCAAAACGTAATGTATCGGCTGCATCATCGGGGTTAAATGTCCATGCTAATTTTAGTTGTTTTACATTATCCCCGTTCACCTGGCTGAGAGGCGAATAGCTACTGCTGGCGGCATCCGCTTTATAGGATGTCCAGGTATTATTTTTGTGTTTACAACTTGCGCAAATCAAAATGCTGCACGCAATAACAATGAACGTTTGGTTCAACTTAAATGAAAGAATTTCTTTTTCAGCAGCCATTTATCGATAAAGTTATTTCATTAAGTCAATTATTCTTCTTCACCGGTTGATCAGCATTAATATTTCGAAGATGATTACAAAATAACGTTGCGGAAATTAAATTAGTTCAGTTAAGGACAACCCGTTTATTATTTCAGGGATTAATGATATTGTTACGTAGGACTTCATTACTTGTTCTTTATCGTCCGGTTTGTAAGCGCCTGAATCAAGCAAGTCATCGGCAGTTCCAATACCTACATAGCAATGGCCTGCCACAAATGAAATCGCCATGGCTGTATTTAGTTTTTGCCTGAGCTCAAGTATTTGCTTTATTCTTTCGCCAGATAATAGCGAGACCGCTTCGTAAGGAGTAGTGCTGCAGACAGAAAAATACTGGTTAAAATTTTTTCCACTTATTGGGATCCTCACAACATGGGGCATCGGCATCATCCGATACTCATCCATCATACTGGCGGGTAGTTGTTCAAAATCGCGATCCCAAATATAAGTGCCACCTGAGAACCAATTGCTCAATCTTGCATTAAAGAAAAACCCTTTGAAGATGGTTGAATTGTTCTCGTATTTTGTTTCCAAACCAGAGCATCGAAAGGAGATATTTTTATACACGCCTTCCATAAAATCATCTCCAAAATAGTCATCATAACAGGTTCGGAAAAGTCCACTGACTTTGTATTCTTTTTGCGATATGCAAAAATCAGGTTTATAAGAAGTACCCGGCACCACATGATCAATGATCTTTTTTACTACCAGCTCCTTGTAATCATCATTAAAAGCATCATTGCGTTTTGCATAAAAATACAGAGATACAATTCCCAATATCCCGGCCACAATTGAAATCATTCCGGTAGCATGCAATCCATTTTGTGTAAGACCCGCAATGCCGAAACCCACAAATAGGAGAAATGAAAAAAGAGCCATGTAGCCCCAATTATCAGCGGAGGCGCACTCTGCTTTTAATTTATCCATCGCCGGCAGTAGCTCAACGGTATAAAAATTATCAAACTCTTCTAAAGCGGTCATACAACATAAAATAAAAAAGGAACTCGCGTCATTACATATTCCTTACTTATCATCGATCAACATAACTGCATTGCCTGTACGATTTACGCGGTAGCACTTGTCATCTTCTATTAACAATGCTTCCGAGCTCCCTTCCGCATGTGGTACATCAGTATCCAACAGCCTGCCATTGTACCAGACGCTGATATAATTTGAAACAATGGTGTGACCGGTAATGATGCGTTTTACTCCAAAGTGTGTAAGTGTAGTATCTATCTGTGCAGGAATTTTTGTGTTGCTCGTATCATAATATCCCCTATACCAGAATGGGCCAAAGTCGCCAAAGATCAGGCTGAGCTTTTCATCTTTCTCATCTAATTCCGTCAACCCCAAATAAGGGCGGGCTAGTTTATTTATTTTATCTATCGGCAGATTCAATCTATTGATGTCCGAAGATATTCCTCCATGCAATATGAGAAGGTCGCCTATCTTTTCAATAATATTTTTTGTCCGCAACCATCTTCCCAACTCTGAGCTCTCATCATATAATGCCAGGTAATCTGCCCCGAGAAGTTTTGCATTATCCAGGTATTTCTGAGGCGTATAACGCAAGTCTCCCGTAAGGTTCATCACCTCATGGTTGCCTAGAACAAAATGCACGTATCCGCCGGCAGCCTTCGCCTTTTCTTCAAGATAATAAATAAGCCATAGCACTTCAGTTACCTGCTGGCCGCGATCAAAAAAATCCCCGACAAGAACTAACTGCCCTTTCCCAAACGTCCAGCTGAAATTGTCATCGATTACTTTATTTGCCTGGAGCAAGCGTCTGAAAGCGCTAAAATTTCCTTCGATATCCGATAGCACCAGCAATTTGCTTGCAGCAGGATATTCACTTTTTTCAACGTTGAGCTCTTGCTTTAGCCTTGGGTGAAAAAATTTGCCTGGTATATCGGTCATAACGTTGAGCCTTACACCGCTTTTCATATCCATTTTCCACTCTTGTGTCTCGGCTCTTCTAGTTCCTTTTTTTTCTACTATATAGTTTATAATGATGTCGCCTGATGAGTAGTTTACATAAGGCCCGTCGGTTTGTATTTCCGGCTCTTTTTGCTCACTACTAAAATTGGCTGCTTTATAAACGGAATTAATAGTTACGATGCTAAAAAAGGAAATAAAAGCAAAGAATATTTTTCCCATGCGAGGCAAGAATTTTTATGGTTATCATATTACCAATAAACCAAAAGAATTATCACTACAAATTACTGCAAAAGTTTTATTACTTTATTACAGCTTCCATGCTTATAAAATTTTGGGGAAACAATTTAATGAAGCTGTTTGGGGGGATGAAAAAATGCAAAAACTTATTAATCCGTTTTGAATTTATTGCAAACAAAACCGCATCAGGGCTTTCAAATCTTCTTCATTACTAAAATTAACCTTATGCTTTTTCAGGTATTCAGGCATTCTTTTTTCTCCAAAAAGAGTATAAAAGTTTTTTTTGCTGGCCCGTAAAAAATGATTGGATGCATCTGCGATATAAAAAGAAGTCTCCTTCTGAAATACTACGTCTTTCTGAACCTGTAGACGATACATCATGCTGTTTTGGTTAGAAATAGTTCCATACGTTTTTATAGCTGATGACCCCGAAGCTACATCATAACCGCCCCTTGTTTTATCAGCTACCTGTACCATTTGTTGTTTTACTGCTAGTTTATAATTGCCTATTTTCAAAACTACTATCACATAGCCTTTATCATAATAAAACAACATAGAATCAATAACTACGGAGCTAATAAGCATTGGATCAGCTATAGCAAGTGTATCCCCTCTCTCCGCAATGAAATGCATTTCGTCAAGCAGGTAATTATAATTAAAAAGATATGTGGAGGAAGTTCCGTCTCTCAGCAATACAATACCTTTTGCAAAGGCGGGCAAAACGTACATTGCTTCGTTGGGAAGTACTTTATTAGGTATTTCTCCAACTTTTACGGGATACACTTTTATTTGTGCGGACACATTATTGAGACAAAATACAAATATTGCAACAAGTAATAATATGCGCATAAAAATGTATTGATGCTGGAAACATACATATTTTATTTCATAGTTATTAGCTGTAAATTTTTTGGGTAAATTTTAAATTATTGATAGCAACACATCAACCTTTTCTCTGTGATGAAAAGAAATAATCCTGCAGCACTTGTTGAATGGCTCTTTTGCTATGAAGTGCTCTCTCTATTACAGAATCATTATGGGTAAGTTTGAGCACATTGCCGGTGAGCGTAATTCTTCCATTCTGCGTAGGGAGTGAGCAAATTAATTTTTGTGTAAAATGTGAATCCCGGCTTGTTTCGTGAAAGTGGCACCGGGGATAAAATTCTTCAAGATCTCTCTTCATTAATGTAAACATGTATTCCGGTGCGTCATCCCCATTTGGATGTTCCTTCAGGACCATAAAGTGATCTCCCAAAGCCTCAATTTTAAAAACGCCACGCGGATCATCTATAATATTACCCGCTTCTATTTTTAAAGGAGTAAATGCAAACTCTCCAAATCCCACATCAGTTAGATAGCGCTCGTCATCAATTTCAACTACCAGCGCCAGGTGATCATATTCCGGGCTATAAGTTTTTGTTTTGGCATTGTAGACCCTCGCCGATACCATGTTGACATTGAAGCCGGTTTCTTTAAGCAGGCAATAAAATAAGCCATTGAGCTCATAACAAAACCCACCCCGATTGTTCCCGACAATTTTATTGAACACTTTTGCGAGGTTTATTTTTATATGCTGCTGAATATCGAAATTTTCAAAAGGCACATTCAGAAGGTGCGCCTGTTGCAGTTTTGTAAGTACGTCAAGTGTGGGCTCAATTGGTCCCGCATAAAATATTCTGTCGAGGTATTGCTGCACATCCATTCCGGTCACGGCGCTAATCGTAAATAATTGACATCAAATATAAGAGGCGATGCGATTCAAAAATTCGTTTTTAGAATAAAAAGAAAAACTAAACGCAGAGAAAAAGAGAAGCTGAGATGACGCGGAGAAAATCCTGAATTAACTCCATTTACTCCTTTCTCTGTGGTGGCATACTTTGTGCTCCTTTCTGTCTTTGCGTCTTCGTGGCATTAGCTCAATTCTTTCTATGCGTTAAAAAACGCCACTTTTAACCAAAAATCATAAATCTTTCCACGTTCATTTGCAAATCACATAAATTCCTACACCTTCGCATGAATTCAACAATTTGATTTCTTTAATCTATGGGCTTTTTTAATTTTTTTACGCAGGAAATAGCGATTGACCTTGGCACTGCAAATACACTCATCATTTATGACGATGAGGTCGTTGTAAATGAACCATCTATTATTGCATTAGACCGTAATAATCCAAAACTTGTATTGGCTGTTGGTAAGAAGGCATTGATGATGCATGAGAAAACGCATGACAGTATCCGCACAATACGGCCACTGAAAGATGGCGTAATCGCAGACTTCAACGCCGCAGAACTGATGATGCGGGAGATGATTAAAAAAATCAATCCCAAAAAATCTTTATTGGCGCCGAGCTGGCGCATGATGATCTGCATACCCAGCAGTATCACCGAGGTGGAGAAGCGTGCCGTAAGAGACAGTGCCGAGCAGGCTGGAGCAAAAGAAATATACCTGGTGCATGAACCACTCGCTGCTGCATTGGGAATGGGCCTTGACGTGGAGGAACCCGTAGGTAATATGATTGTAGATATTGGCGGAGGTACCACCGGCATTACCGTGGTAGCACTGGCAGGCATTATTTGCGATCAATCTATTCGTATAGCGGGCGACGAATTCACTTCAGATATCGTGGACAGTATACGCCGGTATCATAGTCTTCTTATTGGCGAACGTACCGCGGAGCAAATAAAAATTCAAATAGGCGCCGCAACAAAAGATATCGACGATCCGCCTGAAGATATGCGTGTGCATGGCAGGGACCTGGTGACAGGCATACCAAAGGAAGTAACCGTAAGCTACCAGGAAATAGCCGAAGCCCTGGATAAATCGATATTTAAAATAGAAGAAGGCATTTTAAAAGCATTGGAAACAACGCCACCTGAAATTGCCTCCGACATTTACAATCGTGGCATATTTGTAACCGGCGGCGGTGCGTTGTTACGGGGCATTGCGCAAAGGCTTACTGCAAAAATTAAGTTATCGGTTCATATAGCAGATGACCCGCTTACCAGTGTAGTAAAGGGTACGGGACTGGCATTGAAAAATTATAATGTGTACCCATTTATAATGAGACAATAATCTGTGCTCACAGTCATTACAACTCGGAAATATTTGTTCGTGAATAAATTT
>JBDTVF010000049.1:0-17734 GCA_040007325.1 Ginsengibacter sp.
TCAAAGGTCCTTATGCCTTGAACGTTTGCCTTTTCTAAAAGTAATTTCTGGCCCATCTATTATCTTATATAATTTATCTTCATTATTTCTTCTCACAATTGAACATCCAGTGTATACCATACTTGTCTGTAAGCATACCAAACCTCGCTCCCCAAAATTGATCCTGCAACGGCATAGTTACTTTGCCTCCTTGCGACATTCCTGAAAAAACTTTTTCAAGTTGATCGATGGAATCACAGTCGATAGACAAGCTGATCATACTTCCGGCTTCTGCTTCGTGCTCACCCATCATATCTGAAAACATCATTAAAGTATCACCGAATTGCAACCTCGCGTGCATTATCTTATCTTTTAATTCATCAGCCGTTTCCATTGGAGATTCACCATATCTTCCTAATTGAGTAATTTCTCCATCAAATACATCTTTATAAAAATTAATTGCTTCTTCGCAATTGCCATTAAAGCCGAGGTATGGAATTAATTTCATAATACCATGATTTAATTATTTGCCGCAGCAGTTGCCGTGCATTCTTCAATTAACTGGTCAACTTTTTCTTTTGTCAGATGTTCACGATAAGACTTGCCTAATTGCATCATTGGAGCATAACCACATGCGCCAAGGCATTCCACAACTTTCAACGTAAATAATCCGTCAGGAGTAGTGTCTCCAATTCCTATGTTTAGTTTGTCTTTAATATACTGAATAATATTATCGCTGCCATTCAACATACAAGGCCCTGTCTGGCACACTTCAAAAACATATTTGCCAACAGGCTTCATGTTGTACATGGAATAAAATGTAGCCACTTCATAAACTTCAATCGGCCTGATATTTAAAAGTGAAGCCACATAATCCATCGTAGTTACATCAAGCCATCCACCAAATTCTTGCTGGGCAAGATGCAATACAGGAAGTATGGCGCTCTTTTGCTTTCCTTCAGGATAATGCGAAATGAGCTCATGAACTTTATCCAGTTTGTTTTTTGAAAATTCTTTATTCATCATTATTTATTTGTTCCGCAATGGATGAGGCTTCTAAGCATCCAACTCGCCGGCAATCAAATTTAAACTACTCATAGTTATAATGGCATCACTAAGCATCCCTCCTTTCGTAAGTTCAGAATAAGCCTGGTAATAAATAAAACAAGGCCGTCTGAAATGCAAGCGGTACGGAGCTCTGCCACCATCACTTATCAGGTAAAAGCCAAGTTCACCATTAGCTCCTTCTACGGGTGAATAAATTTCGCCTGCCGGAATATCTATCTCGCCCATCACGATTTTAAAATGATAGATAAGCGCTTCCATTTTGGTGTACACATCTTTTTTATCGGGCAAATAATAGTCTGGTACATCTGCATGAAAAACTTCTGCCTCTTCACCTTTAAACTCCTGAACTTTTTTGTAAGCTTCCTTTATTAGGTGAAGGCTTTGCCACATTTCCTGATCTCTTACTAAAAATCTATCGTAACAATCGCCGGTTGATCCCACAGGTATGGTAAAATCAAAATCTTCATAACTGCTATATGGGGTATGAACTCTTACATCATAATCTACGCCTGCTGCACGAAGGTTTGGACCGGTAAATCCATAATTTAAGGCCCTCTCCGCAGATATAGGCCCCACGCCAATTGTACGTTCCATGAAGATGCGGTTCCTCATAAAAAGATTATCAAACTCTGCTAAAACGATTGGCCACTCTTTGATAAATTTCTCCAGCTTTTCAAAAGCTGTATTAGTAAAGTTTCTTTCAAAACCTCCTATCCTGCCAATATTTGTTGTAAGCCTTGATCCACAGATTTCTTCATAGATTTCGTAGATAAGTTCTCTGTATTGCATTACGTAAAGGAAGCCGGTGTATGCGCCGGAATCAACCCCTACTATCGAATTACAAATAAGGTGATCCGAAATACGCGCCAGCTCCATAATAATTATGCGGAGATAGTCAACCCGTTTTGGCGTCTTCACGCCTAAAAGCCGCTCGCAGGTAATGTGCCAACCCATATTATTAATAGGCGACGAGCAATAATTCATCCGGTCAGTAAGTGGCGTTATCTGGTACAGGGGGCGATGCTCGGCAATTTTTTCGAACGCCCGATGGATGTACCCTACGGTTTGAGTTGCGCCGACAATTCTTTCGCCATCCAGTTCAATAATATTTTGAAATACACCGTGGGTAGCGGGGTGCGTAGGTCCGAGGTTGAGTGTTGTCGTCTGCTTTTCAAGGCTTCCTTCCGGTAAAATTACATGGTCACTCATTCAATAGCTTATTGTAGATTTTTGGATTAACTTCTGCCAAACATTTCATCATCTTTATCCTTACGTGTCTGGTCTTCCAGTGGAAATTCCTTTCGCATTGGAAAATATTCCATCTCGTCAATATTAAGTATTCGTTTCAGGTTAGGATGCCCGATAAAATTTACCCCGTAAAAATCAAATGTTTCTCTTTCCATCCAATTAGCAGCAGCATATAATGCCGTTGCACTAAACACATCAGGCGTATTAATATCAGTATAAACTTTGAAACGAATGCGGATGTTATCAACCAGGTTGTGTAAGTGATACACCACTGCAAGTTCTTCACCCTTTCTTTCCGGAAAGTGTATAGCGCAAAGATCTGTGAGAAAACGAAATTGTAATTCCTTATCGTCGTAAAGAAATTGAAGTACTTTAAGATTCAAATCTTTCGTTGCTGAAAAGGTAAGCATTCCGTATGGCTCTTCCCAGTTGGTAAGTTCCTCACCAAATTTATCGATAAGTTTTTGCCTGATTAATTCATTGGATAAAGCCATTGGGGAAATTGAAAATTAAGAATTGAAAATGGGCCTTATATTATTTTGAATCTTCATTCACTTTAGCCTTATTGTATTCCATAACTCTTCATCAAATCTCTATACCGGTCAGAATTTCTTCTTCTTAAACTTTCCTTTCCTACGAGATCCTGCACCTTCATAAATCCATCAAGTACGGCTTCAGGCCGCGGCGGGCAACCCGGAACATATACATCCACAGGAATGATCTGGTCAATTCCCTGTAATACCGAATATGTGTCAAAGATTCCCCCACTGCTTGCACAAGCTCCCATAGCAAGCACCCAACGCGGTTCAGCCATTTGTAAATAAACTTGCTTCACTATAGGCGCCATTTTTTTTGCGATAGTTCCCATCACCATTAACAGATCACATTGCCGGGGAGAAAAACTTACGCGTTCTGAGCCAAATCGTGCAAGGTCATAATGAGAGCCCATCAACGCCATGAATTCGATACCGCAGCAACTCGTTGCAAAAGGCAAAGGCCATATAGAATTTTTACGGGCGAGCCCTACCACATCACCTAATTTGGATGCAAAAAACCCTTCGCCGGAAAAGCCCGGAGGCCCTTCAACCATACCTATAGGCGTTTCAATGGGCTTCTCAGTTATATTATATTGTACGGGACGAGGCATGTTATGTACGATTTACGATGTACGATATTCAACACCAAATTTTAAACTTCAAGCTATTTAATTTTATCTCTAATTTCCATTATCCCACTTTCCAAATCTCTAAGAAAAGGTTTAAGGCCCCTTCAGGGGTTTGGGGGGTTTAATCTTCCCAATTCAGCGCTCCCTTCTTGATAATGTACAAAAACCCGGCAAGAAAAAATCCAATGAACATTAATACCGCAATAAACCCATGCCAGCCCAGTTCCCTGAAGTTAACTGCATATGGATAAAAGAAAATTACTTCTACATCAAACAAAACGAAGAGGATGGCAACAAGAAAATATTTAATCGCCATTGGTTGCCTGGCATTACCCTGTGATTCAATACCACTCTCAAAATTTTGCAACTTGTCGGCTGTCTTTCTTATTGGTCCTAAAAGATGGGTTCCGACTATCATTAAAGTAAGAAGAGCAATTGCAAATAAGAGCTGAATTCCTATGGGAAGATAGTTAACTGTACTATTTATATCGGAAGTAGCCTGTAATAAAAATAGCTGCATTAAGCGTAAAAATTATGATTTGCAAAAGTACTACAGCATCATCAATAATCCATACAGCGAATTAGGTTTTAGAAGATGTTTACATGGATATTCAAAATTATTTCTTTGCTAAATAAAAATCGCCCGACAGTTGCCGGGCGATTTTTATAAGTTGTTAATCTTATTTCTTTTTAGTCTTTGTTTTTCCGTCCTTCGTTTTTTCTTTCATATCAGCTGTCTTCGTCTTTTCTTTCGTTATATTTCCTTCGTCGTCAGTCTTTGTTTTCATCTTTACATTCGATAAGGCATCCTTCGTTTTAAGGGCTGTTGCATCAGTAGGGTCAATTGCAAGAATTTTATCATTGAATTGAATTGCGGTGTCTTTGTCTTTCTGCACGTTATAGCTATACGCAACCATATAACGATATGCCGGAATCAGTTTATCTTTTACAGAAGCTTTGTCTTCAGTAGTATCACCAATAGCAATTACTTTTTCGTAATCAGGCCTGGCTAGTCCCTGCTCTCCTGAAGTGTCAATACCTTCTTTAGCTCTCGCACCCATGTACCATCCAAAAATGTCTTCCGGGTATTTTACCTGGTAAAGACTCCAAATAGAATCAGCTTTCTGATAGTCGCTACCCAAATAATCCATATAACCTGCATAGTATAAATCAACTTTTCCATAGTCAGGCTTTAGCGTCAATATTTTAGTGTACCAGTTACCTGCCTGGGAATATTTTTTTGCTGCCGACAGGCTTGCCGCCGTTGACTTTACATAGTCTAACTTGTTAGCCGGAATAGTATCAAGGGCAATTGCTTTGCCAATATACATTGAGGCTAGTGAGTCATTTTTAGCTATTTCCATAGAATCGCTACCACCGAGTTTTAGTAAAACTCTTCCGTATGTAGCATAGTCATTGGGGCCAATTTTATCAGGATTCACTTTGGTAAAAAATTCTTCAAAATATTTTTTTGCATTAAGCGAATCTCCCATCTTGTCGTAAGAATATGCTTTTAAACCATACAAATTAGGGAAAGCTTTTTCGCCTGCTGATGTAATACACTCATCTGATTTATTAATGGCATCCTGGTATTTTTGTGAAACATAGAGTAATGAAGCTTCAGCATAACAATTCTTGGAATCATTATCCGCAACAGCGATATACTTTGTCAAATATTCCTTCGCTTTATTTACATCACGCTGATAATAGTAAGTGTATAACCAATAATAAACTGGCGTAAAATTGGGATCGGCTGCTATGGCGTCATTATAATACTTCATGTAAATTGCTTCCTGGCCGTAACCCTGGGTTTCATAGATCCTTCCAATCATAAAAGGTGCTCTTGCATTTTTAGGATCAAGCGACATTGCGTTTTGATAAGCTACAGTAGCATTGGCACCATCTATAAGCTTTCTGTATGCGTCACCGAGAGCAATCTGTATATCTGCATTTTTCTTATCCATATCGGCAGCCTCAGTCAATTTTGCAATTGCATATTGTGTGTCGCCATTTTTCGGATCAATATTAGCTCTGCCTACAGGAAGTAATATATCTTCACGATCTCTCTTTTTGGTCATATTTATTGCAGTCTCAAATTTATTCCTGGCCTCATCCTTCCGTCCTTCCATAATATCAATCTCGCCCATACCAACAAGCATTAATGGAGCGTTAGGATTTGCCTGGAGTGTTTTCTGGTATACTTTTTTTGCAGCAACTGAATCTACATTGTCTTGGTTTTGAAGATAAGTTTGCCCTAACCAATAAGCGGCTTCAACATCATTCGGATTGGCAGTAAGAAGTTTCTGAAACACATCCTGGGCACTGGTGTAGCGTTCATAGTTTAGAAATTTTTTCCCATCATCTATACTTTGAGCAAACAGCACGTTTCCCAAAATAATCAGCGACGTCAAAAGACTAATTTTTTTCATTTTTTCGAATTTTCTTGATTTAAAGAATTTGTTATTGTGAATTTAATGTTGCCTCTCTAATACTAAAACTAATTTTGGTAGGGGCCAAATATGCACGCCGGAAAATTAATTGCCCCTTTTCATATTCTAAAAAATTTGCGAAGCCGGAACCCAGCCCATTATAATTTTCCTTTAATATATAGTACAAACCGCGTACCAACGGATACCGATGACGTAATATGTTAGCCTGGTAGGGCTTTACATAGCTTTTCTCAGGGCAGGTGCATTGCAGCGAAGCAATGCGAACACTTTTAAGAAATGTTACCTGGGATGTGTCTTCTTTATTTCCGATCCAACTGACCCCTACAAATCCTATCACGTTATTATTATGGGAAACATAGTCGATAACAGCCTGGCTATTTTTTTCCGCAAACACTTTTTTGGGATCAAATGATTTTCCTCTCAAAATAGAATCAACCGCAAATTGAACCGTGCTTGTTGCTTTTAATCCATCAAAAACCGCCACTTGTTTGTCACCGGTAGTTCCCTCTAATATGCCTCTCAATTCATCGATAGTGAAAAGCGAATCAGGAGCATTGTTATTTACGATAACCGCCACTGCATCATTTGCCACCTTCGACCAGGTGACTGCATACGAAAGGCTATCCTTATAAAATTGTTCTTCGTCCGGCGTCAATCCCCGTGTTACAATGATCATTCTTGTGCTATCCTTAATTAAATCTTTAAAGCAATCTGCTTCAGGCTTGTACTCCGCTATAATTTTCGCCTTGGGGTATAACGCTTCAAACACTTGTATCTGTGAATCAATTACAGGCTTGAAAGATTCATCAACACTAATATGTATAACGCCACTTTCATTCGTGTCAAGATCAGTACGGTCGCCGTCCCCGTGACACCCTGGAAGTATGATTATTGAAAAGGCAAATAAACACACGCCGGCTATGTATATCCACTTCGTTTTATTGTTTATCATCTTTCTTTAAAATAATCTTTTTTTAAACCCCTGTATATTCTCCAGGCACCATATATCATTACCAGTGCTGCAAATATCTTTGCGGGTGTACTTTCGGTAAAATCAGTATAGAGATGAAATTCTTTTGCAAAAAATATCACCACCCCAATTCCAATATAAAGTATACCCATTCCAAGATCTAGTATGCTTTTCATTTGCAGATAGCGCTTCGCTTTCGGATCAGGAGTATTTTCAAATTCTTCAAGACTCATATCATCATTTTAAACCGGGTGCAGCAAATAAATAAAACCAGAATTTGTCTAAAATACAATTTTCCTCAAAAATTAATCACACTTCAATTTCATTTAATAGCAAAATTCAAATTTTTTATAGGCTTTGTTTGATGCATTAAAAGAGATTTTACTCGAAATAAATTAATTAGCCTTCTACAAAAAACGATTGGTAAAAACCTCACCACTTCAAATCATTACCCTCTTTGTTTCTTATCTAAAAGAGCTTTTAGTACTCCTTTATAATATGCTATATAGTTAGTTTCGTTTAAAAATAGCTGCAATCAGTTTAAAATTTCCTGGGTATTAAAATTTTTTCATTAGAAAAGCAACCTGGTATGGTAGACTTAATATCTAGCTTAGCTGTTGCAACCTTTTTGTTAATATTTTTTCTAAGCCTCTCTTTCATTTTATAATTTACAGATGCATGGTTTACAATAATCCATATCTGTAAAAGCATCATTAACATTTAAACCTTACATGGCACAAATTGGGTAAAATCTAAAATCATATTTTTGCGCCTTATTTAAAACGGGGCTGCAATTACACAAATGAAACCATCGATACCACAGGGAACACGAGACTTTGATGCCGAAACAATAAGAAAGCGAAGGTATATACTTGACACCATTAGAAACGTTTTTGAGCTTTATGGCTTCGAGCCGCTGGAGACGCCATCTTTTGAAAATCTGGAGACGCTTACTGGTAAATACGGAGACGAAGGAGAAAAACTTGTTTTTAAAATACTGAATAACGGGCTTGATAATCCTTCCAAAAGAGAGGAAATTGAAAAAAGCTTTGCTGAGATACTTTTAGGAAAAAGTAAAAAGAACATTACGGAGAGAGCACTCCGTTATGACCTAACGATTCCCTTTGCCAGGTATGTTGCTATGAATTCGGGCAAATTGACAATGCCATTTAAGCGCTATCAAATACAACCAGTGTGGCGTGCCGATCGTCCGCAACGCGGCAGATACCGGGAGTTTTACCAATGTGATGCAGATGTTGCGGGAACGACTTCGTTGATCAGCGATGTTGAATTTGCTGAGATCTATACTTATGTTTTTAATAAATTAAAAGTTCCGGTCAATATAAAAATAAACAGCCGCAAGGTGCTTAGTGCATTAGCCGAAACATGTGGCAGCGATAAATTTGTAGCCATCACTGTTGCGATAGATAAACTGGATAAGATAGGAATTGGTAAAGTGGTGGAAGAACTTGAAACTAACGGACTTAATGCCTTACAGATCCCGGCAATAAAAAATTACCTGCAAATCTCCGGCAGCAATGAAGAAATAATACATGCAGCCCGACAGCTTTTGGGAAATACAAAAGATGGAAAAGATGGGCTCGATGAACTTGAATTTATTCTTGCGTACGCAAAAGAGAATAACCCCAATAATCCCATTAGCATTGATCTTACACTTGCACGTGGCCTTAATTATTATACAGGGGTAATTTATGAAGTAAAGGCGAAAAATGTGGAAATGGGCAGTATTGGCGGCGGCGGCAGATATGATAACCTCACCGGCCTGTTTGGCTTGCCAGGTATTGCCGGCGTAGGTATAAGTTTCGGCGTTGACAGGATCTATGATGTAATGGAAGAGTTGAATTTATTTCCAAATGAAATCAATAAAGCGACTTCTGCGCTGTTTCTTAACCTGGGAGAGAAAGAATCCAGGTTTGCTTTCAGGGAAATGCAAAAGCTGCGTGCTGCGGGAATAGGCTGTGAGCTATTTTACGAGCATGTAAAACTGGACAAGCAATTCAGATATGCCATTAAAAAAAATATTGCATTTGCCATCATTATTGGATCACGCGAAATGGAAGACAACACTTGCATCGTTAAAAATCTTGAGGCTGGTACGCAGGAAACAATTCCGCTTGAAAAGCTTGCTTCGACTTTTAATAATTAATTTTGAGAAATTTGAGATTCAGGCCAAAATAATTTACTTGTTCAAAGCCTAAAAATTCCAGGTGGTCAATAACTAACAAATCAAAAAATCAAAACACATTTATGAAATCTCTTTTCAGGCTCTGCCTTACCGTGATTACAGCGGGAGTTTTATTTTCATCTTGTAGTAAAAGCAGCGATGAAGGTAAAATGATACCAAAGAATGCCGCGTTTGTTGCGTACTTCAATACCAAATCACTCAGTGAAAAAGTCAGTTGGAATGAAATCAAACAAACGGCCTGGTATAAAGAGCTATATGCAGATACAGCCACTAAAGACTGGATGAAAAAATTGTTGGACAATCCTGAAAATAGCGGTATTGACATGACAGCCGGTATTATCTTTTTTGCGAAAAAAGGTGCAGGAAACAACTATGATCTTGCCTTTGAAGGGAAAATAAAAAATGAAAAAGATTTTGAGCAATTCAATAAAAATCTTGATCCCGCCGCTACTGCTCAAAAAGATGGTGATATTAATATTATGGTTTTAAAAGACCATGGTGCCGCGGGCTGGAATGATAAAAACTTTGTTTACGCTGCAAACAGCAACTCTTATAAGCCGGCAGCTATGCCATATGAAGATTCAACTGATACTAACAACCAATCAAACATGTCGCGGCCAGTTGATAATGGCGTTGCCATGTCGATGTTTTGTAAAAGTCTTTTCTCTTTAAAAGCAGATAGCAGCCTTGCAAAAAATGATCGCTTCTCAAAATTACTTTCAGAGAAAGGAGATATTCATGCATGGATGAATTCAGAAGAACTTATGAAAGATAATCCGGCTATGGGTATGCTCGGTATGCTTAAGCTAGATGTATTCTTTAAGGATAATTTAAGCACATATACGGCTGATTTTGATAATGGCAAAATCGTAGTAAATCAAAAAGGATATGCAAGCAAAGAGTTAACAGATTTCATGAAGAAGTATAAGGGTGGTGATATTAATACAGATATGATTGGAAATATTCCGTCTCAAAATGTGGTAGGAATATTAGCGATGAATTACAAACCTGAGGGGCTAAAAGAATTATTAAAGCTTACCGGCATGGATGGGTTTATCAACATGTATGCCGGTCAAATGGGTTTTACCCTCGATGATTTTGTAAAAGCAAATAATGGTGACCTTTTAGTCGCCTTCTCTGATCTTAAAATGAAATCGGATTCTTTTAATTATAAAGATGATAATGGAAACACCACCAACTCAACTGTATATTCAAAACCTGACGTAAATTTTTTATTTTCTGTTGGTATTGCAGACCGGCCGAGTTTTCAAAAGTTAATTGAAGCCGGAAAGAAAATAGGAGGCGAAATGGGAATGGGCAATAAGATGGCATTCAATTTAAATGATAAGACATTTGCAATCGGTACAAATCAGCAGGTGGTAAATCAATACCTTGCCGGTAATAAAAACAAATTTGATTTCATGGATAAGTTAAAGGGTCATCCGGTTGGTTTGTTTATAGATCTTCAAAAAATACTTTCGTCATTAAACGACAGTACCTTCCTGAAAGATGCCGATGCTAAAACCATTATGGATGAAAGTATGAAAACATGGCGCAATGTATATTATATGGGCGGAGGAACGGATGGCGATGCAATGACTGCTACATCAGAGATTAATTTTGTTGATCAATCCACTAACAGCCTGAAACAATTGAATCAATATTTTGATCGGATAGCCACTGTGATGCTGGCTAAAAAAGAGCGTGAAAAATCTCAATTTGATGTTCCCGATTCATTAATGATGCCACCGCCTATAGATACAATCGGTCATTAATTAAAAAACGCAGTTCTAAATAGGAAACTTCAATATGCAAATACATCTTGCAGATGTTATACCTGATTACATTGAAAAAGAAAAGGTGGCAGCATCGCAGGTATGGGGTAAAAATCTTGTAATAAATAAAGGTGAGCATTTGCATATTGTTGCGCCTTCCGGCCGGGGCAAGACTTCATTAATTCATTTTATCTACGGGCTGCGCAAAGATTTTTCCGGTACCATCTCCTATGATGATATTCAAACAAAAAAGCTTTCGGTAGAAGGCTTTTCTTCTTTCAGGCAAAACAAGATCAGTATCATTTTTCAGGATCTAAGGCTTTTCCCCGAATTAACCGTTAGAGAAAATCTTGAAATAAAACGGATATTAGATCCTTACCACCCGCCACGCATGATCGATGAAATGATGCAAAGACTTGGTATAAGTTCGAAGCTGGAGAAGCCCGCTAAAACGTGCAGCTATGGCGAGCAGCAGCGTATTGCCATTGTTCGTTCTCTTTTGCAGCCGTTCGATTTTTTATTGTTAGATGAACCTTACAGCCATCTTGATGATGCAAACAGGAGCAAAGCCACTGATCTCATTTATGAGGAATGTGAAAAACGTAATGCTGCCATGGTATTCGCAGATTTAAAGAAACTTGATTTTTTAGAAGGAGAAAAAGTAATAATGCTTTGAATAATTATGCATGGAATAATGCTGTGCATTTTTTTAGTTGGATGAATAAATTATTGATTAATTAATGGCTGTCTCATACAAGCACATACAACCTTTACTGATATCCGGGAAAAATGTTTTTTCCAAATGGCTTGGCTACATTGGTCTTGGTATTGGTGTATTGATATTGCTTGTGTCTATACAAATGTTTATAAATATTCAGCAATTATTAAAAGAAGATAACCCCCGAAAAAATGGATATGATTTTATTTCCATTTCGAAAACAATTACGAATGACAACATGGGGAAAGATAATACTTTCACTGAGTCCGATATCAACGATCTTCAAAAACAACCAGGGCTCGAAGGCGTATCACCGTTGGTTGCTAATCAATTCAGGGTAACAGCCACTGCGGGGAATATTATTCCTTTCAGTACCGATCTTTTTCTTGAAAGCCTTGACAATGATTTTATCGATACCGTGCCGCCATCATTTACGTGGCAGCCTGGTCAGTTGACAGTGCCCATAATTTTCTCTTCCGATTTTTTGGAAATGTATAACGTATTTGCTCCCGCACAAGGACTACCTCAGCTCTCTGAAAAAACAGTTTCGTCAGTAAATATTATACTTCAATGTTATGGTCCTGACGGTATGCAAAATTTTAAAGGAAATATAGTGGCACTAAGTGATCGAGTAAATTCAGTATTAGTACCAAAAACTTTTCTTCAATGGAGTAATCTTCATTTTGGCGGCGTCTCAAAAGTAAAGCCCTCGAGAGTTTTCGTAAAAACCAAAGATGCAAACAATCCTCAATTGATAGCTTATTTCGATAGTCACGGTTATCACCTTAATAAAGACAAGACTAAGTTTGGAAGATTGAAAGGCATCCTGCAAAATATAGTGAGTGCACTGGCGGTTTTCGGCATATTGGTTATCGGCCTGGCTTTAATGCTTTTCTCGTTTTACCTGCAGTTGATGATCGCAAAAAGCAAAGACAATCTGCAGTTGCTGCTTACGCTTGGCTATTCACCCAAATGGCTTGGAAACAGTGTAGTAAAAACGTGGCTTCCGGTTTACGTTATTATCATTGTCGTAGCGCTAATAATTACTTTCCTTTTGCATCTACTGTTTAGAACCATTACAATTGTTGATAGCGCCAGCCTTTCCTGGTCATTACATTGGGCGGTCTTTCTTGCCGCATTTTGCCTATTGGCTCTTACATTATATATGAATTCAAGATTGGTAAAAAAAGAGTTGAACCAAATTGTATAGTGTTAAGTTAACTGTATTATGTCTTCGCAATTATTTCCCACTAAGCCACCAAGCGCATAAAGGTTAATACTTATTGGTCTTTGTATCTCCGTGGGAAATTGACAATATATGCTTAACATGACACTATTTTCATTCAGATAATATTCTCATAAATTATCGCAGCGCCCTGCCCTACTCCAACACACATAGTTGCAAGCCCATATTTTTCCCCTCTTCTCCTCAATTCATAAAGAAGTGTTGTTGATATGCGGGAACCGCTACAACCCAAAGGATGCCCAATGGCTATAGATCCGCCATTTACGTTCACTTTTTCAAAATCAAGACCAAGATCATGTATGCAAGCAATAGACTGCGAGGCAAAAGCTTCATTTAATTCAATAAGATCGAGATCGCTAACGGACAGCCCGGCTCGCTCCAGTGCCTTTTGTGAAGCCGGCACAGGCCCTATACCCATGATAGCCGGGTCAACGCCGGCGACGGCCATGCTTACAATTTTCGCCATTGGTTTCAGTTTGTATTTCTTCAGAGCAGACTCGCTGGCAAGAAGAAGCATCGCTGCGCCATCATTTATTCCGGATGAATTACCCGCCGTGACAGTGCCGTCTTTAATAAATGCGGGCCTTAGCTGCGACAATTTTTCCAAAGAAGTTTTTCTTGGATGTTCATCGGTATCAAAAATAATTTTATCTGTCTTGTTAGGAGTTACTTCTACCGGAACAATCTCATCTTTCCATTTTCCCGCCGCAAGAGCAGCGAAATATTTTTGCTGGCTGTCAAACGCAAATCCATCCTGCGCATTTCTTGAAATCTTCCATTGTTTCGCGACATTCTCCGCCGTTTCACCCATGGAATAAGGATAGTATTTATCAGCAAGCTTTTTATTTGGAAAGCGCCAGCCGATCGTTGTATCATAGATTTCCGTCTTCCGGCTAAAAGCGCCGTCGGCTTTTGTCATGACAAAAGGAGCCCGCGTCATACTTTCGACACCGCCTGCAAGAAACAAACTTCCATCGCCGCACATGATCGCACGGGCCGCATCCATGATTGACTGGAGACCACTTGCACACAACCTGTTAACCGTTGCACCTGGTATGGATATGGGCAAACCTGCAAGGAGCGCGGCCATACGGGCAACGTTGCGATTGTCTTCGCCTGCCTGGTTCGCATCACCGGCAATCACGTCTTCTATATCTGCAACATCTATTTTTCCATTTCTTTTTATAATGGCTTCAATAACACCGGCGAGTAAATCATCCGGCCTTATAGTACTTAAAGAACCACCGTATCTGCCTACCGGCGTACGTATGGCATCAACCACATATGCTGCTTCCATTGAAATTATTTTAAAGGTTTGCAATTTAATTGATAATGTGAAGAATAAGATAAAGCCCTTCTTGTTGCGGTTATCAAAGAAAGCCCTACCTCCCAATACATTATTTTTGCAAAATGAATAGTCAAAAAAATATCCGTGAGCTTTCATTGGAAGAACTCACCGGGTATTTTCAAAATATTGGTGAAAAAAAGTTTCGTGCTAAACAGATATGGGATTGGCTTTGGCAAAAGCATGCAAGAAGCTTTGATGATATGACGAATATTAGCAAGGAGCTTCGGCAAAAATTATCTGACAACTTATCTTTACCGGCAATTAATATTGACGCCACTCAGTATAGCAGCGATGGTACTGTAAAGACCCGCTTTAAGACTTTTGACGGTCACATGGTAGAAGGCGTTTTGATTCCCGTGGAAAGCAGGCAGACGGCTTGTGTTTCGTCCCAGGTGGGATGTAGCCTAAGTTGTAAGTTTTGTGCAACGGGATATATGGAAAGAAAGCGTAATCTTCACTTCGATGAAATTTATGACGAGGTGGCGTTACTTAACCAGGTAGCCGAAAAAACTTTTGGAAAAAAACTGAGCAACATTGTATTTATGGGAATGGGTGAACCACTGCTTAATTACAAAAATGTTCTTAAGGCTATTGAAAAAATAACTGCGAACGATGGCATGGCTATGAGTCCAAAAAGAATCACGGTTTCCACCGCAGGTATTGCAAAAATGATCAGGCAATTAGGAGATGATGGCGTAAGATTTAATCTTGCATTATCTCTTCATGCAGCAAATGATATTAAGAGAAATGAAATAATGCCCATCAATGAAACAAACAACATTGATGCACTAGTTGAGGCACTTAACTATTTCTACGAGAAAACAAAAAATGACATCACGTTTGAATACATTTTATTTAAAGGAGAAAATGATTCCATTCAAGACGCTGATGATCTTATAAAAATTTATAAAAGAGTTCCCGTACATCTCGTTAATATAATAGAATACAACCCGATCGATAAAGCTTCTTTTGAAAAACCTGACAAAGATGCTACTCAAAAGTTCATGGATTATCTTGCAGCACACCGCGTAAATGTGAGATTAAGAATTAGTCGCGGAAAAGATATTGATGCAGCCTGTGGCCAATTGGCTAACAAGAACCTTGAACTGCCCGTAGCCAATTAACCCCAATTTTTTTTCTTTAACATTTTATTAAATTTCGGAGTTAAACCGGGCTGTCTTGATTACGTCTATGACAGACAAAGCAATTAAAAAATTATAAAAATGAAAAAATACCTTATCGTATTATCGGCGCTTACTATAGTAACGGTATCAGTTAATGCACAAACAAAAAGAAGTACTGATGAAACAACCACTGCCCACCATTATCAAAAAGATGGAAAAAGGCATGGCCATGCAAACGGCATGATGATGAAAGATTTAAATCTTTCAGATGCTCAAAAGCAACAAGCAAAATCTCTCCGCGATGAATACAAAACCCAGCATACGCAGCTCGATGCAAATAAAGCCAGTATGAGCCAGGAAGATTACAAGGCTAAAAAGATGGCATTAAGAAGTGAGCAAAAATCAAAATTTGAGTCAATTCTTACAGCTGATCAAAAATCAAAAATGGCTGACATGAAAAGCCAACAAATGGCAAAGAGATCGGAAATGGGCGAAAAGAGAATGGATAAAATGAAAACTAATCTCAAGCTCACTGACGACCAGGTTGCCAAATTGAAAAGCCAACATGAAAGCTTTGCATCCGAAGCAAAATCTATCAGGGACAATACCAGCTTGACCGAAGAGCAAAAAAAGCAAAGTATAATGGATTTAAGAAAGCGCAGCCAGGAAGATCAAAAATCAATCCTTACAGCTGAGCAGTTACAGAAGAAAGAAGAGATGAAAAGCAAAAGAACTCATGATTGGAAAAACAAAAGTTCTGAAAAATCATAAAATAATTTCCCTCTGAAAATTACAGGTGGGCCGTAACTGGCTCACCTGTTTATTTTAATATACTTTTGCGTTTCATTACTGTTGCAAAAACAGCAAACCTTACATCATGAGTCAGCAACCCTTCAAAAAGTTCATCAATTCGAAAAGCAATGCCGCTGTAAAAGAAAAGCACAAGCAGGAAAAGAAGGGTGCAAAAAAAGAACGGGCTGAGGCTATCAATAAAAGGTTCGAAGAAAAAAGAGTACAGCGCTCAAAGAATTTCAGCGAGGATTCACCTGATCAGAAGTCGCCTATTCGCGGAGAGAAAAAGCAGAAATATCCCCAATACCAAACACCAGCTTTAGCAACCAAAACCAATACAGTCAACAAGAAGGCTAATACTGAACCAATGCCTTTAAATAAATATTTAGCGCATTGCGGAGTCACATCCAGGCGTGACGCAGTTGAATTGATAGCTGCAGGAAAAGTAACTGTAAATAAGATAGTGATAACCCAGCCAGCTTTCAAAGTGAGTGAGAATGATGAGGTGCTTTTTAACGGCAAGAGATTATTTGTAACTAAAAACCTGGTATATATTTTACTCAACAAGCCTAAAGATTATATCACTACCACTGATGATCCGCAGAATCGCAAAACAGTTCTTCAGTTAACTAAAAATGCCACCGACCAACGCATCTATCCTATCGGACGGTTGGATAGAAACACTTCAGGAGTATTACTTCTTACCAACGATGGAGATCTTACACAGCAATTAACGCATCCCAGCTATAATATAAAAAAAGTGTATGAGGTTAAGTTAGATAAGCAGTTAACGAAGGCAGATTTTGAAAAAATTTTGAGTGGCATTAAGCTTGAAGATGGAGAGATTTACGCTGATGGGCTTGCTTACGCCGATGCAAATGATAAATCAATAATAGGGATCGAATTACATAGCGGAAGAAATCGCATCGTACGGCGCATATTTGAATATTTGGGTTATGACGTAAAAGGATTGGACCGGGTGATGTATGCAAACCTTACTAAAAAAAATGTAGAACGTGGTAAATGGCGATATCTCGCCGAAAAGGAAATCCGGCTTTTAAAATACATGAATAATCAGAAAAGTGTCGGCAAGACGCAGCTAAAAAGTAAAGACAAATCATTTTCGAATAATGCGAACAAAAGAGATAGAAATACTATTTGAAAACGATGAATTCGTTGCTATAAACAAGGCAGCCGGTGTTCTTACAATCCCTGATCGCTACGACGATACGCAATTATCCGTTTACAAGCACCTTCAAAACAAATACGAAAAAATCTTTATTGTTCATCGCCTCGATCGAGACACAAGCGGACTCATTCTATTTGCAAAAACTGAACAGGCACATAAATACTTGTCGCAATTGTTTGAACAAAGAAAAATTGAAAAGATCTACTACGGCATTATTGTGGGTGCCTTACCCGTAAAAAAGGGATCAATAAATGAGCCGATAACGGAACATTCTTTTCAAAAAGGCCTGATGACCGTTACAAAAAAAGGGAAGCCTTCAATTACCGATTATGAAGTGATGGAAGATTATGGCCTGTATTCCCTGGTAAAATTTAAAATACATACAGGAAGGACGCACCAGATAAGGGTTCACATGAAGTTTGAAGGGCATCCTATAATATGCGATCCACTCTATGG
>JBDTVF010000050.1:0-17580 GCA_040007325.1 Ginsengibacter sp.
ATAAGTTCCATTACTTTCAGGCCCTCTTCTGCATTACATGGATTGTCGCTTTTACCCAGGAAATATTCTACTACTTTTTCTATCATAGGTTGTTGCACATGCATTAGCTTATCAAATGAAATCGTCTCGGTATTACCCTGCCGGGTGATGCTTATGGCTTGGTGCCCAAATACCGCAAAGCTTATTTTTCCTTCCGAACCAATAATTTCACAAAGATCTCTTTCATCGTGTTCGCCGGCAGTAAAGCACCAACTGCCATTAAACATTACATTCTTTTTAAAAAGGATGTTCCCTGCAACTACATCATCTGCTTCATACAAATTCGATTGGTTTGTTGCGAGGCCATTTGCCGCAAGTACATCACCAAAAAAATAAATCATCAGATCTAATTGATGAGGCGCCAAATCGTTGAACAATCCGCCGCCTGCCACGGCAGGATTTACCCTCCACTCTATTCCTGTTTTGGAGAGATCACTTTTTGTAAGCATCTTTTTAAAACAGTTGAGATTCACCAACCGAATATCACCTATCGCATTGCTATCAATTAATTCTTTTATTTTTTTAAAAAGAGGTTGCTGGCGCCTGTAATGGGCTACAACTATTTTTTGATCGTATTCATTCGCGATCAGTTTCATATTTTTTGCAGAGGAATAATTTACTGACATTGGCTTTTCCACATATACCGGCTTGCCGGCTCGTATTGCTGCAAGGGTATATTCCTCGTGCGATGAGGGAGGTGTCGCTATATAAATGGCATTAACGTCTTCATCATTTATCAAAAGGTTTGCATCACTATACCACTTAGGAACATTATGGCGTTGCGCATAGTCTTCGGCCTTTTCTGCATTCCGCCTCATTACCGCAACGAGCGATGAGTTTTTTACTTTATTAAAAGCGGGTCCGCTTTTTAGTTCAGTAACATCGCCACAACCAATAATGCCCCAGTTAATTTTGTCCATAAATTTTTTTTAGAAAAATGTGACGATCAATTTGGAAAACATGAAGGGAAGGATAAAAAGAATCAAAGATCTATTACCATTCCTTCCATTGCCTGGGCATACTTAAACTGGTAATCACATTTTTCTTCAAAGCAACGAAATATTTCCTTCAGGTAATCGTCGTTGTGAGAAGGATCAAAGTGAGAGAATAGTACACTTTTGACTTTGCTAAGAGATGCAAATTTCCCGGCATCCTCTATGGAAGAATGGCCCCAACCCTTTCTTGTTGCATATTCCTCTGCCGAATATTGCGCATCATGAAGTAAAAGGTCAGCTTCATACGCAAGGCCGCCGCCTGAAAGCCATCTTGCGTCAGATATCATGCCGGTACGGCCGAGTGCCGGTTCGTGATCCGGGATATAAGTGAACACTGAACTACCATCGCTTATTCTGTATCCGACAGTTGGGCCTGCATGGATAACGAAAGCGGATTCAATTGTAAAAGGACCGATATCAAAACGTCCGTTACCTGTCTCATGCATAATAAGCATGGCTGGAATATCGCGAAAATGAACAGGAAACAAGGGTGGAGAAAAATAACGGCCCAACCTTTTTTGTAAAGGATGTGTAATACTCGCAGGTCCCCAGAAATGCACCTCCATAGCCGGGTTAAACAGCGGTTTGAAAAATCCGAGCCCTTGTATATGATCAAGGTGCAGGTGAGTCAGCAATATGTCAATGCGTTTTTTTGAAGAGATGTTATCTACAGGTATTTTCTGGATACCGGTGCCTGCATCGAGTATCAGTGTCCAATCATCCTTTGACACTTCAATGCACGAGGTGTTGCCTCCAAAATGGATAGTTTGAGGACCCGAGGTGGGCATAGAGCCACGTACGCCGTGAATAGTAATTTTCATTATTCTTTTGGTGTCCAAAAAATAGCAACAGCTCCCAAAAATTTCCCTGTCCTGCCCAATATCGGGTAAGACGTCAAAGATATTTTTTCAGGTTTCCCTTTCAGGCTTTCGATCAAAAATGTTTTATGATAAGGAAGACAATCGTTAAGTGTTTTGACAAGTGGTAATTCTTCCGGGGGCATCGCAGTGCCATCCATTTTTAAAGGCTTATAAATTGTCGACCAAACTTCAACAGGCATTTCTCCTGTATTCTTGAATTTCCTGCCAAGAATTTCTTCTGCTGGTTCATTGTAAAACAGGAGGTTGCCTTTCGTATCTGTTATGAATACAGGAATAGAGAGACAGTCAGCCAGTTGCCTGTTAAGTATAATTTCTATTTCATACGATTCCATAAAAAAGGAGCTAAGGGTTATACTACTTTAAATGTAAGAAAAATTAGTTCGCTACGATCATTTCAACAATAAGAAACTAAGCTCCACAATTAAATTTCATAATGCAATTTATGCATCCTTAAAAATTTCCTCATAAAAATCAGAAAGCCTATAAAATCCGGAAGATAATTCATGCACAGATAGTCCGAATGGTGAGCATTCTAATCTGTCGGGAACATTGTACCTTTAATAGTGTCGTTTCAACCGAGGCATACAAATGCTGCAAAAGTTATTTTATAAAGCTGTTTTAGTTTCATTAGGCTACCTGTTGCTTTTCCATCTTTACGGTTGTGAAAAGGAATACAGTTATGAAGGCGGCCCTTTGCCTGATACAATTCCATTACCACCGATACACGACACCATTCCGGCACCCGCAAGTACATTTCCTTCCTGTATAGAGTGCAGCAATATTAGTAGTGCGCCGATATTATTCTGGAGTTTTAAGTTCGATACATCGTCTCTATGTGGATCAATTACGAATTCGGTTATTACGCCCGGCAGAAATGGATTTACTTTTTTTGGCCCATCAACTTGTTCAGTCGATTCCGGGTTAATCATGACCGTATTCCTCGATCCGGATACCCTCAACTCAGATAGGACAAATGTTACAACAAACAATGCCACACTCGAATACTACGATAACACCTCACCCAATGATGTTTTCGTGGCGAAGCAGCACCTGCTTAACTTTACCATTGAAAGTTACACACACGCTTCCGGGCTTACAAAGGGCACTTTCAAAGGTTTTGTAAAAACAAGGGATAGCTCCCTTGTTCCTATAAGTAATGGCAAATTTGTGATTCAGTTTCAATAGCAGCATTTCACCAAAAGCCTTGGGAATAAGATCTTGCTTATTTACTTTGTACCTAAATCCGAAATGATGTTATATTGTAGCGCGTAGCGCGTGAGTTCGGAGTTCGTTGCCAGGTTAAGCTTTTCCAAAATTCTGCTGCGATAGGTGCTTACCGTTGTAAGAGCAAGAGAAAGTTGATCTGCAACCTGCGTTGTTGTTTTTCCAAAAGCCAATAGTTTAAAAATTTCAAATTCACGATTGCTTAATAATTCGTGAAGTTGTTTCTCGCCGGACTCAGGAAATTATTTATCGCCAACGTGCAGTTCACTTATCAACTGAGCGACTAGTGAAGTCCAACCTGTTTGATGGCTGGCACCCAATCCGTTCCCATTGTCGCCATGAAAATATTCGTAGAATAAAACAAGATGTTCATTTCCGGGCTGCTGGTAAAACCAGTTGTCTTTACCATAAATATTGCGCTTTCCTTCGGCGTCTTTTTCGAAAAGACTAATAACCCTCTTCGATAATTCATCAGCAACCTGGTTAAGGTTCATTTGGTTACCGGAGCCAGTGGGACACTCTATCAAAAAACTATCTTCGTAGAACTCGCCGTACTTGCGCAGCGACTGTATGAGTATATAGTTGATAGGAATCCAGACAGGCCCGCGCCAGTTGGAATTGCCGCCAAAAAAATTTGAAGTAGAATCCCCTGGGTCGTAACTAATAGCATATTCTATGTTATCAATATGGACCGCATAGGGATTTTTTTCATGATATTTTGACAACGCTCTTATGCCACCTGTTGAAAGAAATTCATCTTCATTAAGCAAACGCTCAAGTATATGTTGCAGCCTGTCACGTTGCACAAGTGATAGCAAAAGCTTTTCGCCTCCGGCGTGTTCTTCGTTGGGCCAAAAACGATGATTTTTTCTCCGGTACTTCTCAAACCAGGTAGTTCTCTTTCTGAAATCCGGGAGTTGACCAAGCACTTTTCTTTCAATTATTGATACGGCAAATAAAGTAGTGATTCCAACAATTGACTGGATACGCAGGTGAATAGGATTCGCCCCGGATTTTGACAAAAGATCATAAAAAAACTTATCGTCATCGTTCCATAGGCCATGCAGATTCAATGCTTCGGCAATTAAAACAAAGTGCTCAAAAAATTTCGTAGCCGTGTCTTCAAATGCATCATCCACCATAGTGATCTCCAGCGCCATGTCCATCATATTAAGCGCATACATACCCATCCAACTTGTACCATCGGCCTGCTCAAGCTGGTGATTTCCCGGCATTTCGATACTCCGGTTAAATACTCCAATATTGTCAAGCCCAAGAAACCCCCCTTGGAATATATTATTGCCGCTAGAATCTTTCCTATTTATCCACCAGGTAAAATTGATAATCAGCTTTTGAAAAATTCTTTTTAAAAATTTCACATCGCCTTCGCCAGTCATTGATTTTTCAATACGATAGACCTGCAATGCTGCCCATGCCTGCACCGGTGGATTCACATCACCAAAATGCCATTCATACGCAGGTAACTGGCCATCAGGTTTCATATACCATTCCCGCATTATAAGTATCAGCTGATTTTTAGCAAACCCGGGATCGAGAATAGCCATTGGGATACAATGAAACGCGAGGTCCCATGCTGCATACCAGGGATATTCCCATTTATCAGGCATTAAAATAATGTTCTGATTTTTTAGATGCTTCCAATCGTGATTACGCCCCGTAAGTTTTCCCTGGTTTACGGGAGTGATGCCATCACTTGTGTTGAGCCATCGCTCTACATCATAGTGGTAAAATTGTTTACTCCACAATAATCCTGCAAGAGCCTGTCGTTGTATCTTCCTGTGCTCATCAGAAATATTGGCTGGTAAAATAGCATTGTAAAATTCATCTGCTTCTGCCTTGCGTGTATCAAAAATATTTTCGAAACCTTCTTCAAAAGCATTCTTAAGTTCTTTGTTGGCAAGTCGGAAATATAGCGTTTTAGATTCGCCACCGCCCATCGTCATATCATAAATTGGAGCAAATTTCGTCCCTGAAGTACCTGTGCGGAGTGACTTTACATTTTTCTTACCTATGATGCCTTCATGAAAAGCATCTTTTACAAATGGCGTTCCGTTAGGCACGCCTATCGCCTTCTCCGTGTTAGTTTCATTGTTCGTATAAAAGGTAGCCCTGGTGCGTGGGAAATAAAAATAATACGAACCTAATCTTTGATGGGTCGCCTTTACCGTTGTCTTGTTGTAATCGGATATCAAAGGCTTTTCCGCAAGACGCTTATTGCTAAGGCGGTTATAAAACCAAAGGGTAGGCATTAACGTTATACCAGCGCTATCTTTATAACGATTGTGAATATTTATCTTGATAAAAATATCCTGTGAATCCTGCTTGGCGTAGGTAACGCATACATCAAAATATTGATTGTTGTCAAATACTCCTGTATCGAGGATTTCATATTCAGGATCGTGCTTAGAGCGTTGACGGTTTTCCCGTTTAAGCTGTTCATACGGAAATTCTTTCTGGGGATATTTATACAAATATTCCATGTAGTAATGTGTCGGAAGGTTGTCGAGATAGTAATAAAGTTCTTTCACGTCCTCGCCATGATTGCCATCTGTATTACCCAGTCCAAATAATCTCTCTTTTAGAATCGGGTCTTTGCGATTCCATAATGTGACCGCAAAGCATAGGTTTTGAAAAAGATCGGAAATACCAGCAATGCCATCTTCACCCCATAAGTACGCACGATAATGCGATTGATCAAAAGGAAAATAATTCCATGCGTCTCCGTGATGGCCATAGTCTTCTCTAACCGTTCCCCATTGGCGTTCACTAAGGTAAGGTCCCCATTGCTCCAGGGGAACTCTTTTGGGCGAATTATTGGCAAGGCGTTGATGTTCTGCTGTCATTATATTCTTTTGGATCACTGATATTTTAAATCGACATAATATTTAATCCCATATACAATTACAAGCAATCCATAAAAATTCACATTACAGAACAGTCACATTAAAGTTTGGTAATGTTTGTATCGATAAAGATAAAGGAGTTGATCTAAAATAGATGTATCAATTAATTGTCTAATACATTAATGGTAAGGCTTTCCATAATTTTTCTCACCCGCAGTAATTGCAATTTTCAAAAGATTTTCTTTTGGAGGAATAGGACAGTTGTAGCCTGTAGTGTAAGTGCAGTAAGGATTATAAGCTTTATTAAAATCTATTTCAAGAAGATTATTTTTTATATCAGACATCGTGAAATCGAGATAGCGGCCACCACCATAACTTTCATAGCCGGAAGTTGCATCACCGAAAGGAACAAATAAATAATCTTTATATTTTTCCTGGTGCATAAGCAATTCCGCCTGGTAAATATATAATTGCACGGGTGTATCATTGATCTGAAAACCCAAAAGGCCATATAAAAAGTAATGCTTTTTCATACCGGAAGAAGTATTCATGTCAAATCCTTTCTTATCAACGATCCTTTGAAATGTTGCATTGATTTTTAATTTCTCGTCTACTTCATAAAAATGGATGTATTGTTTGTCTGCCTTACCGACAACTTCATGGGTGTCAACATAATTTTTCTGGAAAGCAAGTATTGAATCTACGTAATCACCTTTTTGCCCCGAAACGCAGGAAAACAGCAAAAGATTTACGACGATGGCTGTGGCACATAATTTCATATTGCGGAAGATATACATGCCTATAAAATTAAAGTAAATGCAGGCGAAAATAATTTTTGGCATCCGGATTGTTGCCGCCATTAGCTTATTGAAAAGCCAAAGGTGTTATTATCGTGTCCTTTGCAATCTTGAAAAAACTTTCTATATTCGCTCTCGCAAAGAGTTGGCCGCCCAAAGCCATTCCGATCTTTTTCATTCCTGTTCCTATTAAAGCCTAACTTACGATTTTAATGAACAAGAAAAATAATGAAGAGATCTCTACTACTGATCATCCTGATACAAATTGTTGCATCAAACCTGTTTAGCCAATCCTTAAATGTATCTGATCTGCTAAGCGTTGCTGCTATGCAGTCCAGGAGTATCGACAAATTTATGTCAAAAAATGGGTTCATCGTTTCTGGAGGGAGATGGAATATTGATACTGCCAAGACGAGCTTTATTCAAAAAATTAAAAAGAACAGGAAGGATTTTATCGCGGTGCAAAGTGTCGATATCTACAGAAAAGATAGCTCAAGATATTTCTGTTTTCATACATCTTCTTCTTTGGAATTTATCGAAGGGCAAAAATACCTGGTCAAAAAAGGGTTTGGTTATGATACCACGAAAGTTATTGGCAAAGACTCTTCCATGTTTTTTCAAAAATGGAACATGAACGTCAGGACTATCAATGAGATGGTGGATAGTGTACGCAGGTATACATTTGTGCTTGAGGAGAAAAAAATTCCAACAGCAATTATGTATGCAGAAGATCTCTTGAGGTTTGATTCCCACGAATTTCTTGTGAGTTATTTCGGTGAGCAAAATGTAAAGAAGGATCTTTATTATTTCTCACAAACAGAATTAAAAAAATGCTCTGTTCTTTTTGGCAATAGCAACCGCCAGGTGGTATTTGTATGGAACGATGAAAATAACCTGACTGATCTCGCCTTCATAATGGTAAGCGATGCATTACCGACCGTAAATTCGCCCATACGTGAAGGATTATTAAGCAATAACGAGTGGAAGTTGAAATGCGGAATGCACCCGGGCATGAGCCTGACAGATCTTATTAAGCTGAATGAAAACGATTTTAAAATTTATGGCAACAGTTCTGAGCTTGGATTAATGATTAAGCCGGAAGAGGATGGCAAAATCAACTTTAAAAAAACTGCCGTGATGCTGAGCTGTAAAAATTGCAACAACGACAATTTTCTTCAAAAGCAGGAAGTAAGTGCAATGGCGGTCGCCAAACAAAACCTTCCGATGTATGTTTTCGACATCATTCTTTATCCTTCTGCACATTAGATTTCACGGCTCCTTATTTTCCGGTTTATATTTTCTTTTGAATTTGCCAGTGATGGCCAAAAGGATCAGCAATAGTAACCTGCCGATACCCATAATCATAATTTTGTATCGGGCTTAGCACCTCCGCACCGGCCTCAATTGCTCTCGTACTTACTGCATCAGGATTATTTACAAACATTCCGATTACGACGCAAGTGCCGTTAAGGCTCTTTGGGCTCAATTCATTTGTTCTTAATACTTCTTCATGCAAATGAAACATTGCGCCATCAATGGAAATCTCAGCTACATGAATGCTTCCATCGTCATTTGACCATCGGCGTAATTCAATAGTATTGAAAGCCCTTTTGTAAAACTCTACAGCATCTGCAACATTTTTGAGGGAAAGCATGGGGGCAAAAAAAGTGGGTTGATTTTCAAGATTATTTGTCATAAAATTTATTGTGTCATGTCTGTAGTAAAAATTATACCTGGTTGATAACGCCATCTAAAGTTAGCAAGCAAAAACTTCAGGCTTGCCGAATGTTTACTAATAATTATTTTCACACCATGTCGGTTTCACATCCATATTTACTTCAATTACTATCAGCGATCAATGAAGAAGAAAAAGAGGAAATAAGTCGTTACAAGCTCGATCAGCAGCACACATTAAAATTGCTAAAAGCTGAAGGTCTCGCTCTTCACCCGCTCACGATCACCCGCAAAAATTTTGGGTATGCCGATTACCCCGAGGTCAGCTTTCGCATTCCATTTCCCACAGATGTAAACCAGTTTAAGGACGGCGCAGCAATTGAATGCTTTGTAACAGGAGAAGGATCTGTAAAGGGTGTTCTTCTAAGTCTTGAAGGAAAAGTTGGTGAGTTCCGTTTATTCGCTCCGGATTTTCCGGACTGGATAGAAGATAACAATATGGGAATAAAGCTCGCGCCTGATCAGCGCACGAGCACTATCATGAAAACCGTATTGAAAGAGCTGGAGAATAAAAAAGAAATGTTTTCCCTGTTCGAAGAATTACACGATGAAGATGAAACGGTAGCAGATAGTTCAGTTCAGTCGTCCAAAGTGTCCTACCATAATCAGAAATTAAATGAAAGCCAGCAAAAAGCTGTGAACGCTATTCTTAAAAATAAAAAAATTGTTGTTGTACACGGGCCACCTGGTACCGGCAAGACAATCACGCTAACGGAAGCGATCGTACAATTAGTAAAGGCCGGTGAAAAAGTTTTTGTGAGCGCACCAAGCAATACTGCAGTAGATAATATCTCGAAAGGGTTAATTAAACAGGGATTGGAAGTGCTGAGAGTGGGCAATGCTACCAAAGCTGACCCGGATATTTTTTCGCACACGCCTGAGGGTAAGCTATCGAATGCGAAGCAACAAAAGGAAATAAAAGATTTAAAAAAACGGGCGGAAGAGTTCAGAAGAATGGCCTTGAAATACAAAAGAAATTTTGGCAAGGCGGAGCGTGAGCAGCGCAATCTGTTGTTCAAGGAAGTAAAAAATATACGCTCAGAAATAAAAAAGCTACAGGCATATAATGAGGAGAAATTGTACAGTGAAGCGCAGGTCATTTCAGGAACACCAATTGCGCTTTACGATGCCAAACTTAATCAGTTTAAGGTTCAAACGCTTGTTGTTGACGAGGCTGGGCAATGTATTGAACCTTTAGCGTGGTGCATATTCCCTCTCGCAGAAAAATATGTACTAGCGGGTGATCATTTGCAATTACCCCCTACTGTAATTAGTCAAAAGGCTGCTTTAATGGGTTTAAGCAAATCAATATTAGAAGTCTGCGTCGAAAAGGTGCCCGAGGTTTATTTACTCGACATTCAATACCGTATGCGAAGATCTATCGCCGGGTTTTCAAGTGAATATTTTTACAATGGGCTATTACAAACAGCCCGACATCTTGAAAATAATGGCATCCATATAACCTTTATAGACACAGCGGGCTCAGGCTTTAATGAAGAGCAGGGAGGTAATGGCCTCAGCCTTCGAAACGAAGGAGAATTATCCATTGCGCAAAAATTATTGGAAATTGAACGTCTTGATCCTGGAGTGACAGCTTTTATTTCGCCTTATTCGGGGCAAGTGGCTGCCGCAAAAGATACACTATCATCCCAAATGCGTATAAGTACAATTGATAGTTTCCAGGGCCAGGAAAAAGAAAATATCATCATATCGCTCGTACGAAGTAATGATGAAGGTGAGATCGGATTTTTAAAGGATTATAGGAGAATGAATGTTGCAATAACCAGGGCAAAAGAAAATTTATTTGTAATAGGCGATAGCGCGACTATAGGCGCAGATCCATTCTATAATTCTTTTCTAACCTATGTAGAAAAGAATGGAAACTACAGATCTGTTTGGGAATTTGAACTTTAAAATATTCTATCCATGATAATATGGCTGCTAAATTAGCGCCTGAAATTAAATGCTGACAGAATCACATAACCTATAAATTCAAGTACGAGCAATGCCTGCAGAGCAGCCTTGATGATACATGCAATCAAAGCAACTTTCCAGTTTAATAATAACATGAAGATGAAAATGACAGGCTCCAGCCACCTTGTAGTGCGTGACCAATTCGGCAGGTTTACGATACTTTCTGAAAAATCCTTATTCTTTTTATCCCGGAGTAACCGCAGGTGGTAATTATTTATCGCCCCAAGGACGTTGTAGATAATTACAAATAAAATAAGTATAGAAGAATTAAAAGGAGTATTGAACCAGGATATCATACAATAAGAATTAAGCTAAAAAATAAGCGGTATCGACGTGTGTAGGGGTAAATCAATAACGGTACAAAAGAGCTGATTATTGCAAATAGACTTCGGATACGAAAGTTATAGTCTATTAGATAATATTTGTTAGCAATTAAAAACAGTACTAAAGAAGGATTTACACGAAACGTGTGCTTAGCTGTCACTTCACTTTACTTCCGTAAAAATGATTGGAGTCAATTAAATTGCAATGTCATAAACAAACAAAGTGACTTATAGTTTAATATTTGAAAAGGTATCGAACTGCGAATCTCATTCTTTATCTTCTTTAATAATCTTTAAGCCTTTCGTCCAGCGGACGATTTGCTTAAGCATATTATCAGCAGCTTTCAGCAAAATATCATTCGCAACAAATTCATCATTGTCATTAATATATCTGGTAAAAAACGGGATGTTCACCAAATCTATGATTGGAACCATCTTAAATGTTCCAAGGTCGTTTTTGAAGCTCACCCACGCCCTTGTACCTGCTGAAACTCCTCCATAGCTAACTAACCCTGCAGCTTTATAACCCCATTCATGAAATAGGTATTCTAATGCATTTCGAAGTGGTGCAGGATAGTTATAATCATACTCAGCGGTTACGAAAATAAACGCATCCGCTTCCCCGATCTTTGAACTCCATGCTTTTGTATGATCATGCTCGTATTTTTTTAATGAAGGATGATTGGGTTCGTTCATAAGCGGCAAGCCCATTTCACCGGGATCTAACAACTCTACTTCGAAGTTTTCATTTTCACCGGCCAGTCCGGCAATCCATTTTGCTACAATTGGACCTTTCCTTCCGGGCCTTACAGTTGAAGAAATTATTTTAAGCTTATACAGCAGTGAGGTCTAAATGATACAACCTAACCGTTAGGTAGGTGCAGACGACTGCTTTGCAAATAGCACACTACAACCATGCCACCGATATTGTCAGAGAATATAAAATGTAAAAAAGACAATTATATAGCGAAAATCTTCAATAGAAAATTTTCTAAGAAGCTAACCATGAATTTCTATAAGACAGGATAAAAAGGTTTTCGATCTTTATTGAGAAGGTAGAATAAGTTAACAATTACAAGTAAATCCCCAAAAAAACTCAGCTATTTGATTTTCCTATGAATATCTCAAAATATTCAGGTTGTATAATCCCGTTTCCCGGTTATGCAGCCTGCTTTATTTTGCCACATTACCTCTGCAAAGTTCAATTAGTTGGTGAGAAATGGATCCCGTAAGATTCCTTGCCAACTAATTTACAAGACGAGTCTGTCCACCCACCCAACACCTTCAACTATCCCGACATTAAAGATTTGATTTAATCACTTAAATGAATTTCTGTTTGCGCTTTTTTTCTTCCTCTGGAATTTTAAATGCCCATGGCCCATTGCCTGCGATGAGAAAATAGATCAGCAGAATTAATACCAGGATCGAAATGATTAATTCCGAATAGGGCTGGAGCATTTCCGGAGATGAATTCAAAAAAAATATCGCCCCAATTAAAATGGGAATTTGAATAAGGCAGGCAAATCGGGTAAACAAACCCAGAATGAGAAAAATACCGCCAATAATATGAGCAAATACCACATACTGGCCGGCTATTATGTAGGCAAATGAACCAAATGATGTCCGATTAGACATCAGGTTAATGAGCTTACTCATATTGAGAAGGAAATCGACACCCTTATAACACAGAAATATTCCTAAAGCAATACGTACAATATCCATCCATTTAGGGTGATGGCTAACACCCCACTTTTCGAGACGTTGAAGGAGATTCATACAGGAGAATTTTAAAATTGAAAGAGCTTTCCAAAATTAATAAATTCCTGTTGTGCTTATGTAGTAAAAAGATATTTTTAGAAAATATTTTCTAATTTATCCCTTGATCTGTAATCTTTGCCTGTCGGTACTTAGAGGGCATAAGTCGTGCAACTCTTTCTATTTCATCGCTTTTTCTATTAATTCGTAGTCTTCCTTAGGTATTTCTCGGAAACCACTGATTAGATAAAATCCCCAACGTTTTTTATTCTTTATAAAGCTAAGTTGATCTATCAACGGGCGTATATCAGTTTCCTTTACCTTGTAAAACTGAACATTGCGCCGGTAAGGCTTAAAGCCCGATTTGATATCAGGCTGGTAAACTTCATCATCTGTAACCTTTCCCATTGCGGTAAATTTCTGCAAAGGCGTTCCATTTTCAAATTTGTCTTTTGCGGAGTAGTAAACAATTTTATCACCTTTTGCAGGCTTGCTGATATAATCTTTCCGGCCATGTCCTGCCTGGGCAAATCCTTTTTCAAACCCTTTTAAAACATGATCTTTTGAGGCGGCAATCAGGTAGTATTTCATCTTTAGATATTATTTTCTAATTCATAAAGTGACTGCTTGATAGGAAAATTATCACAATAGTGCTGTGACAATTTCATCCCACTCTTTTTCGAGAGAAATTTCGGGGAAACGTTTTGCGGCACGACTGTACCAATAACCGGCATTTCCTTCATCACCCTCTTTGCGATGCAGGTAAGCATGAATCCAGCTGGCAGTTTTATCATTAACGTCCTGGATAATACTATGTGATTTACTCCAATCACCTTTCTTATCGTACCACAAAGCATTTAAATAGACAGAGATATTTTTTGGGGGTGCACTTTCATTGGTGCTATTTTTAAATTCACTCAGATCCATGGTCAAACTATTTTTAAAAAGTATTTCAAAATTAATTGATATCACTTGGCAAAGCCCATTCATTTCATAGAATTGTCAAAAAGAATCAGGTTATAAGCAGCAAAAATCAGGCAACATTGTATACGTTATGAATGCGAATCCTAAGATCATTCGTCCCCATGTGCATAAAATAAAATGAAAGTTCTTAAAGCTAATCTTATAGGTCGGTATTCGCAGCCTGTGAAGCGAGAAACGAAATGAATATAGATAAGTAATTTTAGAATTGTTTAAATGAACAGATCTCAAACTGACGCTATCCTATTTTTCTTTTCACCGTTTGCTTTCTGTGAAGCCGGATCAAGGTAAGTTTTAAGCTTGTCGGAAATCACCTTAACGTAAGGCTCGTTCATAATTTTATCACGGGACTTATACTTACCGGGCACGTTGAAAACTTCTATTTCTCCGGCAATATGTTCTCTCCAGCCCAGATATCGTTCTTTATAAATGTGGGGGGATTTGAAGATAATCATTTTACCGGTGTAAATTCCGGGCTCGTATTCTCTGGCCATTATTCCATTTGTATGCAATAAATACCGATTTCGCAAGAAGCGCGGCAGCAATTTACCTCTAGAAAGATAATAGTCAAATCCACGCATGGTAGCCTTTACATAAAGCGTAAGTATTTTATTTTTTGTTTTTCTATAAAATATTTGTCCCGTTAACTTCGACCCTATTTTTAGCACTCTTATTGGATACAATATTTTCTGCTTCTTCTTCATTGAAGAATAATCTCCTGCATATGTAAAGATCATTTCTGAAAAAGATAGCGTTTTCCTTTGTTTAAGGTAGGTAGAAGACCTGCTATTGAATGTTGCTAATAAATCTACTTTTTCGCCGGCATCTGTTAACTGCTTAGCCATTTCGAAAGCAAGCGTACCTCCCAGGCAATAGCCTGCAAACAGGTACGGGCCGTGCGGCTGTACCGATTGTATCTCTTTAATATAATGCGCCGCCATCTCTTCAATGGAAGTATGAAAGTGTTCTTTGCCAAGTAATCCTCTCGCCATAAGACCATAAAGCGGCTGATCATTACCAAGATTCTTTGCAAGATCTTTATAAAATAATACATTGCCGGCGCCTGCATGCATGCAAAACAATGGTATTTTAGATCCGAGAGGTTGAATGGGAATTAAGCACGAAAAGTTGACAGCGTTATCTTTTTCAGTAATAATTGCAGCAAGCTTTTTAATGTTCGGGGCCTGGAAAATGGTTGGCAAAGGCAACTCTTTTCCGAAGTGTTTCCTTATCCTGGTAAACATGGTGACAGTCTGGATGGAGTTACCGCCAAGCTCAAAAAATGTATCGTGAACACCAACCTTTTTTATGCCCAAAAGATCTTCCCACATCTTCGCCAATGCTATTTCGGTTTCGGTTTCAGGGGCGGCGTACTGACTATCTAAAACACCTGAGACATCGGGAGCAGGCAGCGCTTTTTTATCGATCTTGCCATTGGATGTTAAAGGCAATGCTTTTAATTGAACCCAAAAGCCGGGAACCATATATTCCGGCAATTGCTTCTGAACATTTTTAACGGTTGCAGATTTATCAAACGTGCTTTCAGGAACTATATAACCAACCAATAATTTGTTGCCGTAATTATCTTCGGCAAGTTTCACCGCGGCCTGCCTGATTTGCGGATCTTGCAAAAGCACATTCTCAATTTCGCCCAGTTCAATCCGATGGCCTCTTAGTTTTACCTGCTCATCAATCCTGCCAAGATATTCTATCTCACCGTCTTCATTCCATCTTACTTTATCACCTGTCTTGTATAGTCTTGAAACAATTTTATCCTCGCTGTTATTTTCGGATGTAGAAGTTGATTCCTCGCGAAATGTATCGTCGGTAAATTTTTCTGCAGAAAGTTCCGGCCGGTTAAGGTAGCCTCGTGCAATACCTTCTCCTGCAATATATAATTCACCAGAAACGCCTATTGGGACTATCTTTTCGTATTGATCAACTACATAAAGTTGTGTATTTGAAAACGGCTTGCCTATAGGCATGGTTTTGTAATTGCGCTGTAAGTTGACAGTATGTATACATTTACCAATCGTTGCTTCTGTAGGCCCGTAATGGTTATAAACAATTCCTTTATACTCCAGGTTAATAAGGTGTTCTTTTATCTTTGGTGTAAAACTTTCGCCTCCGAATAACATTATTTTTTGAGCTAAAACTTTGTTGCCGGCATTGATATAAGACAGCCACACAGATGGCACTATCTTAATAAAGTCTACAGGATTTTCATTGAAGTGTTCTACCAATTTCTCACCATCCATTATCAAATCTTTCGACAATACATTAAGCGATGCTCCGAGGAAAAGGGAAACGAAAATTACAGAATGACCCGCATCAAACACCAGCGGTGAGAACAATGCGAAAGATCTACAAGAGTCTAATTCCGCAGTTTGAATTAAGCCAAAGCAATGATCAAGTACAGCCTGGTGTTCTATCATTACACCCTTAGGTTTTCCGGTAGATCCTGAAGTATAAATAATATACGCAAGGTTACGCGAAGTGATTTGTGATGGAAGATTTTTATGCGACATTTTTGCAATTGCCTCGCCCTGGCTATCAAGCTCAATTACCTCAAGCTTAGCAGAAACGTTCAATTTTTTAGCTGATGCACTTTTGCTTATCACTATGGCGGCCGCAGTATCTTCCAGCATATAATTGATGCGGTCTTGCGGGTATTCCGGGTCGATAGGCACGTAAGCCGCGCCAGCCTTTAATATTCCTAAAATAGCCACGATCATTTCCCAACTGCGCTCAAGGCATATTGGTATAAGCGCTTCCTTCTTAACACCACGATTAAAGAGGTAATGGGCAAGCTGGTTGGAACGCTTATTAAGTTCTTCGTAATTTATCCTTCTATTCTCAAATACAATTGCTATTCTGCCCGGATTGGTCAAAGCCTGTTCTTCGAACAGATCAACGATAGTTTTTTGTCGTGAATAATTGGCTGAAGAAGAATTAAACCCAGTGAGTAATTGCTCCTTTTCTTCACTTTTCAGTATTCCTAATTCAAAGATCTTTTGAGAAGGTTCTTTAATAGCGGAAGAAAGTAGGGCGGCGAAATGAGTTACAATTCTAGTCGCTTCTTCATTACTGAATATGCTACGACAGTATTCCAAACTACCTTTACAGCCATCAACCGTTTCCTTTATACAAAAAGTCATCTGTGGCCTGCCTATGTTAATAGCAAGGGGTTCACCAGATAATTGAAGAACTCCAAATTGCATCTGCTGATCTTCAGCGGTATTATCGAACAGGAGCATCACCTGAGAAACTGTATCTTGTTCGCTTGTTGGTCTATCGGGATTTTTTGGCTCTGCGATGGCCCGTACTATATTTTTTTCATGGGTAACTGATCCGCCGGCGGATTTTATTTCGTTTAATAATTCGATAAAGGTTGTGTTACCGGTTACTTTTTTTGAAAGAGGCCAAAATCCTTTGAACAACATGGCTTTTGTATCGCCATTATTTTCTGCGTTAGTTCCAAATGGTAAACCTGCATTAATTTCTTCTTCGTTGTTGTATCGAAAAAACAATGCGTTAAGAACCGCGAATGCGACTATAAAAGTGGTAACATCATTTTCCTTTCCAAAAGTTTTTAATTGCGATGCGAACTCATCGCTAAAGGAGAAATCTTTTACGAGAAAATTCGAATCGCCACTTAATTCAGAATTTTCATTTGCCATAATTTTATCCTCAGAAATCTGAAGCTCGTTATTATCAGCATGATTTTTTGCTGAACCATTACTATCCTTTGAAATTAGGGTATAATCATTCATTCTAATACATTTAAAACATTTTTCTAAAACGGTCGGAAAGAATTTTCTCCCCACCTGCACCAGGTGTTAAATAAGAGATTTTTATAGGATGAATTGTTTATCCTGATGAACGCGATCTATCGCTTAAAGGATTTGCAGTTTAATCGCAGATAAGATTGGACATGTTTCAGAAGACACAATATTAGCAAAAAATAGTGCCATATTTTAAAAATAAAATAACTGTAATAATCTGAAGGAAAT
>JBDTVF010000051.1:0-17424 GCA_040007325.1 Ginsengibacter sp.
TTGATACTGCATCGTCAATTCTTTTTTGATCAATACTGCCATCAAAAAAGGGAGGGTCAAATAATTTGTGATGATCGTAGCTTGTTTGAAAAATAACATCGAGCCCATTAGAAATAGCCTGCTTTGAAGATGCAGGATAATCGGGAGATGTGTTATGAAGCACGTTAGCGCCGCCTACGGCTGCGGCATCGGATATTACAAACCCCTGGAAGTTCCAATCACCTTTTAATTTTTTTTCCAGTAGCCAACTGTTGGCAGTTGAAGGGCTTCCATCAAGAGAATTATATGCAGTCATTATAGATCTTGCACCGCCGCGTTCTATACATGCAATGAATGGTGGAAAATAAACTTCATCAAGCAATCTTTCATTAAAGTTTATTGGATAGCTGTCCCTGCCACCATCGCCAACATTAGCGATAAAATGTTTTGGCGTAGTGATGATACCATTTGTTTCAAAAGCCTTTACATACGCCACGCCCATTTCGGATGTAAGGAATGGATCTTCACCATAAGTTTCTTCCACCCTGCCCCAGCGTGGGTCGCTTGCAATATTAATTACGGGTGAAAGCACTTGTCTTATTCCCCGTGCCTTCGCTTCTTCTGCTATGGCCGATGCAACACGATTCATAAGAGATGTATCCCACGTGGCTGCCAGTGCGATGGCCTGTGGGAATGCAGTAGCACCTTCTCTTACCAAACCATGTAATGCTTCATCGAAGGCAATAATAGGAATGCCCAGTCTTGATTTTTCAATAAAATATCTTTGAATTTTATTGATCTTTTCTGCAAGTGCCTTCGCATTTTCTGACGCATTGTATTTCAACATTTGGCCTGCTGCATCTCCGTTTCCTGATGAAGCACTGACCTGTAATCCGAAAATTCCGTGATCATATTTGTTTTCCTCCCCTGGCTTGATGTCACCCGGTATCATGAACATTTGCCAGAATTTTTCTTCCTGTGTCATTCTTGACAAAAGATCTTTAACCCTAACTTTTATTGGAAGCTTTGCATTTTTATAGGGAAGAATTTGCTGGCTAAATGATGAGAAGCTTATAAGACATAAAACAAGAAGTGAAAGGCTGAAATTTTTCATGGAATGAGGAAGATATTTCATTTTATCACACTTTGTTGATTAGAAAGTTTCCAATCATTATCAAAAAATCCGGACATCTCTACACCGTTTGCACCAGATTGAAGCATGCCAAGCCTGAATATCATAAAATCTGGAAAGCCACTTGCTCCCGCAAAATACTGGTTTGCATTGGCAGCCTTCATACCATTGATGCCGGTGCCGGCAATAACTCCTACCGAATTCATTGGGTGGTTTTTCATTGGCCAAACAAAGTACGCCGCAAGATCATCGCCTTTATAAGTTTTATCGCCCGCCTTGATATTATTATTTGTTACCTGTATTGGGCAATCCGATAGCAAGTTCTTCCAGGCAGCATTGTTATTTGCATTTCCATAAATGATCACATTCCGACCTGCATATTTTGCCGGAGAATAATCTTTATCCGAAATAATATCTAACGCCCCATTGCCCCGGTAGTACCAGGTTTCAGCATCATATTTTGCTTTCTCAAAATTTAATTGTGTTTCAGTTTTGGTACCGCTGGCGCCGTAAACAAAAATCATTCGGTGATTAAAAGCTTCTTTAAAAGTACCATACCGGTTTGGATTCTTTTCATAACTCCCTTGCGCTTTAGCAAGCATCCATTTACTATTTTCATAAGAAAGAAAAAGGCTGTCACTATCACCTTGCACTGTGTAAGTTATAAGATTGCTGTCAAGATTGATTTGCACTTTTGTACCGGCAGTAAAATCACCCAAGTCAAATTTTAAAAGATGAATATTTTCCGTGGTACCTGCGATCGTATTTTTTGCTCGGTCTCTTAAAAGACTGATCCTGCTAAACTGTAAAGGATTTGATTGCTGCAATATAGAAACCCAATGGTCATGCGAAGAAATGCCCGGGCTTGCCGTAGTAAAATCAATAGCATTTACCAGGCTGTCATCAGGAATCTGGTGGAGTTTGAAAAAATCGAAAAGCGGTTTCCAATCCACGCTTTGATCCCCAAACCAATGTTCTCCTCCGGGATATTCATAATAAGTAAAGTCTGCATGAAACTCACCAAGTACCTGCCGCATTTCCCTTGCGTACGTTACCGGCACTACTTTATCGGAATCGCCATGTAATATGTAAACACCAAAAGCCTTATAGTTATGCGCCAGTTGAATCACATCACTTTGATTGCCTGCCCGCAATAGCATTTGTTCCATTTCAGATTTGCTGCTATCCGGCACCAGCCCATCAGCAGAGCCATAGCCTTTCAGTGTAGGATAGCCGGAGCATGCACCAATGGCTGCCCATCTATCAGGATACGTAGCGCCAAGAAACCATGTACCATGGCCGCCCATTGAATGGCCGGTGAGATAAATATGTTTGGGATCCGGTTGAAATTCTTTCTTTGCGATGTTCAAAACTTCAAGTGCATCGAGCCTGCCCCAATCTTCCCAGTTGAAACCGCGAGGCCTGCGATTTGTGGCTGCCACAAGCGTTCCCCAATCTTTGGAATGATATGCTCTAGCCTGTCCTATCGCTTCTACCCCTGCACCATGTACGGACAAGAATAACGCTTCACCTGGTTTTGGTGAAGGAGTCTCCGGTGTTACAGCATAATATTGAAGACTACCATCTATATCACTTGTAAAAGTTTCGCTGTAATGATCAGAAGGATTTACTGCATCGATCGTCAGGTCCTTTTCATCAAGAATTTTTCCTTTACTAAGCAGCTTAATATGACAAGCATACTTACCTTCTTTTGAAATTTGCTTTCCGCTAAAAGCGAAACTTACTTTTCGTGATGATAGCGCAGAAATTTCGGGAACCATACTCTTCATCTCCTCACCTTCTATTTTGCTTTTGATCTGAAGGCCTTTTAATTCTTTCGATGTTGTATTTAAAATAACAATTGCTGCCCTGAGTGAATCGTTATCGTGGGATAAAACTACGGATGGTGTCGTTGCATCCTCCGTGTTAATCATAATTGACTTTGCCGGAAAGATCAGGCTTGCTATAGTTTGATAGCCCGCATGTACGTAAAATTCATTCAATCCTTTTTTTAATTCAACAGGCAAATACAACCAGCCTGACCCATACGGATCGCCGGTATGCAGTACTCCATTTACAAAAACAAAACTGTTGCCTTTAATATTAAGCAGTGCAGTTGTTTCTTTAGCGCTATTGTATGTAAGATAGACATAGGCTCCGCCAAATCTTCTTCCCTGGCGGCGCTCAGGTCTTACAAGTGGCCTTAAGCGATTGAGGCTATCGGCTGCGACTACCTGCCAGGTCACCGCATCTCCATCCTCATCAGTACCAAAAGCAGCACCTTCTGCCGGAGTTTGCAACGAAGAACTATAAAGTCTATAAGCAAGTTGGTCGGTAACTATTGCTTCACGCCCATAGTGCGCCGGAACGCTTGCCATTAGCCCTTTTTTAAAAAAAATAGTGTCTTGCGCAGATGAGTTTAAGAAAGAAGTAAGTAAGAAGAATAAACCGAAAGAAATTTTTTTCATAGTTATGAATTAATAAGTTCAAAATAACAACTCATATATTCAAGCTATGTAAAAATAGTTATTTGAGAAAAATCTGCCAGGAAGATATGTTATTAGCTTCTCAAAACATTCAAATTTTGATAAATAAAAATGTATTTAATTGAGCAAAATTGAACTATCGGTTTAGCCTATGCTAAGCAGCCAGCTTTAGAAAATTTATAAGTCTCTTAATTGGAGTGGGCACCGGTTTGTTAAGGGCAATATAAGCGCCTGCATTCATTGAAATGAACTCAATAAAATCAAATGTCTTAACCGGATCGGGTTTGAATATTGTTTTAAAGTATTTATCAATAGTAAGCCAGAAAAATTTTGATTTGGAAATAATTTCAAGGGAAAGCTTTTCCTTATACTCTGAGATTACCTGCGCCATACAGTTTTCGTGACTCAGGCCGGCACCAAACACATATTGCTGTACATATTTGTAATTAGATCTTGCCTGGGGAATGGTTTGCCTGATTTTCAAACTCGGAGATGTACCTGCGCCATATCCTTTATTTACACTCAGCAATACCATCTGTGTATCATCACCGATAGATAGCTGGTTTCCATTTAATCCCGGAATAATAAAACGCCCATCCCTTGCCAGGTTAGCATATTCTTTTAATAGCGAAGAAGAGACACATAAGCCTGCATCAAATGGATAACAAGATTGCCATTCGTGTAAGCCTGAAAATTTTGTAGCTGTATCATGTCTTTCCTTAAAAGCAAGACGTGCATATTTTTCAATATTCTTATCAATGCCGTCAATAAAATCTACTGAAACTTCGCCCGCACCTATTGCACCAATTTGTGGGAACAGGTCATTAAGCTTTTTCAATTCCTGCATGTAATCAAACTCAGGTTCATTATCATAATCAAAATACACAATGTATTTACCGCTCGTTTCTTTAATCGCCGCGATCCTTGCATTTCGCAAGCCTACTGCAGGCACAATTAAAGTTTTAAAAGAAGGAATTTTTCTTAAAAATTCCTGTACGTAAGGCAAATTTGTAATAGGCGAAGTACAGTTGTTATCTACAAGAATCACTTCGATATTAATACCGGTAATATCAAGATTGTATATCGCATTAAGACAACGTTTCAGTAAGCGTTCATCTGGATTACATACACTTATTACAAGAGAATAGTCAATCGTTTCTTTTTCTAATTGCATGTGGCTTGAGCTTTACTAATTTCCTTTTATCTTCTGATAATTATTGATAATCGATTTTTCCTGTTATAATCATTGATCTTTCGTGGCTGATACAAGATCGACCTGGATACGGGTTTGCCTTCCGGCGTCTTTAAAAGGATATTATGGTTTGACTAATAAACAGCCGCACTCTACTGGCAAAGGTTTCGGAGATAATTTCTCAAGGATGGGATAAAGTAACTTTTATTACCCCAACAAATTAGAAAACAATTTGCAACAAACAAAAATTTGTCCCAAACAAAATGGATTTGTGCAGAACTTTCAAGTTTTTTGTTTATAAATATTTCACAAAGTCAATGCAAAGAAAAGCTATTACTTTTCGGCCGCTTCGAAAGACTTTAATTAAAAAGAGGTTTAGAAAAGTTAATCAGGCAGCACCTCGGCATTATAGCCAAAATCATTTAGAAGCCGGATAAATTGTAATGGCTGAATACGCCCGGAATGAGATTTGATACGGAGAATATTGTCGCAATCTTCAAGATCGAAGTTTGCCTCAACATCTTCCGATAATGTATGGATATGATCGAGCAAGACGCTTGCCTGGCTCAGTTCTTTTACGTTCGTTTTAAATACTTCTATCATCTTAAAACTTTTTAATTCACAAAGCCGAGATAAAGTCCAACAGCTGGAAGTAAATCAATTTCTTTTCTACATTGACGTATGAAATAGCCTAATATTTTAAGCCTGTATTTTTTCTGTCTCATTTTGAGCAAGCATGGGACTCAATTGACCAACATACTATACTCTATTAACATCCTTCATTTTGTGAAAATAGATATATGACACTATTAATATAATGAACATCACAAGTGGGAAAATAGTTTGCCCGTTAAAGCCATCTACTGCCAAATGCCCGATGAATGCCGAGATGAAGTCAATTCCAAACCCTACATAAGCCCATTCTTTAAAGCGAGCGGGAATCATCGGGATAATCAGCAAGAGTCCGCCGATAATTTTTGCAATCGATAGCTCAATTCTAAAATAATCCGGGTAGCCCAGGTGCCTGATACCTTCCTTAGCAAGTTCAGTATTGAATGTAAATGCAGGCATGGCCGAATCCAGCAGAAACACTATACTCGTACTAATCCAGTAGATGATTTTTGTGGACTTACTTGCTGATTTATTCCCGATAGTTGCCATAATAATTTTTTTCAAATTTAAAGCAAGTTGTCAATTTTCAACGGGTGTGGAAACGGCAATATACAGGGACAATTGCGACATTATAAAAAATTTCATTTTGCAAATTCCTGTTGAAAAAGGCTTTTTAATGAAGCGAATATTTAAATCGGTCTAAAACTTTTCACATAAAAAAGAAAAAAGTTTATAAAAAACGCCATTAAATAAAACTTCGCCTGATCAAATTAGCTTATGTTTGTCCTGCGTAAATTATATTTATATAATCATCGCGAAATGCTACCTGTTTAGTTTGCAACTTATGCTAAACATCCTCTTTAACCCCCATCGTTACCACATCTTTTTCCATTAGTAAGTCCAAAGTCTTGTAAGCCAAAAATTAGTTGTCACAGCTATAAAAAATATTTATGAGAATTTTTGACACAATTATTAAGGCCAAAAAGTATGCCTTCGCCTGCCTTGCAATGATATGTATTGGTGTTACCCACTCGTACGCTCAGAAACTTTCTGCAACTGATTTTGCCCTGTTCGGTGGCTCTGGTGGAGTAAGAATGTCACCCGGTGTAACCGTGAATGGTGGTTCTATAGGAAGTTTTTATTTGATTAAAACCACCGGCAATGCCACCTTGAACGCAAATTTATACAGTGGCGGCAACGTTCAACTTTCTAACGGAAACATAATTACCGGGAGAATAACAGCAGCAAACTCAACTAATGCAAGAGGTAACATTCTTCTTGCCGGATCATCGACATCTGTAACAGGTAATATAGATGTGAACGGAAACATTTTAATATCCGGCGGTCAGGTTATAGGTGCAGTAACGCACCCGCCAAGAACCAACTATTCAGGACCTGTTCCTTCGGGTGGAAATATTACAGGTGTACCTGCGCTCGCAACATTACCGGTGTTGCCTGCTCCTACAAATTTTCCGACTGCCGGCACCTCCGACATTACTACCGATGCAACGCTGATGCCCGGAGCTTATGGCAATATTATTTTAAAAGGAAATAAAACCATTATTCTTTCCGGCCCGGGTGTTTACATTTTTAACTCAATAAAAAATTCCGGCGCTATTAACAATTTTGTTTTTGATTTCAAAAATGCAAGTTCAGGCATTTTTAAAATATACATTTATAATGATGCAGACCTTAACAAAGTAGGAGCATCATTAGTCAACGGCGGTAGTGAATCCCGTGTATACACTGAGCTGCACGGTACCGGCTCCACAATTAAGTCAGGTGCTGCTTTTGATATTGCAAATGGTTCTTCGCCTGCTAACCTTAAATGGCTGGGAACTGTATATGCAACGGCCGGGGCTATCAACATAGGCAATGGCTCAGGTAATTTCCCAAATGATATTTCCGGTTCACTCATCAGTGCCACTAAAGTTACACTTGGAAGTGGCTTAAGATTCAAATTTGCGCCATTTGTTGACCAGTTAATTTTTCCTTATTACCCTCCGCCGCCAACCGGCAAAGTTTATGATCTGTTGGGTTCAGAATTAAATTCTCTATATGCAAATGCGGCATCATATACTGACACCGCTCAGAAATTATTTATCCTTAGCAACGATTCTGTTTATATAGAATGCATAGCACTGCAGGGACAGGCTGCTGCGTTGGAACGTACATTGACAAATCCTCCTTTTGGACTCACAGACATAATTGACAACGGACCTAATTCATTAATCATAACCGGAAAGTATCCAATCGCCGGTTTGCTTAAGTTAGACTTGTTAACTGATATGATTGACTATTGCAGACCACTTTTCCCTGCAATAAGTAATGGTGTTACCGGTCTTACCAGTACAAATGGAGACATTGCCATCCATTCAGATTTTGTACGAGGCGGTTACAATATCATGGGCGATAGCATTAAAGTAGGTGTACTTTCCGATAGCTACAATACTATCAATAATACTTCCGCTGGCAGCAATGCAGCAACAAACGTCCTAAACGGCGATTTGCCTGGTTCGGCAAATCCTTACGGAGATACAGCAAACGTGCAATTACTAAAAGAATATCCCTTTGGTAAAAGATCTGATGAAGGAAGGGCCATGCTGCAAATTATTCATGACGTTGCCCCAAAAGCCACACTCGGCTTTCGTACCGGCTTTATAAGCGCCGGAGATTTTGCGCAGGGAATAAGAGAGTTCAAACAAAATAATTACAATGTAATAGTTGATGATGTTACTTATATCACCGAACCGTTCTACCAGGATGGCGTAGTCGCGCAAGCGGTAGATGAGGTAACAAGCCAGGGCGTATCCTATTTTTCTGCAGCTGGCAATTTCGGTAAGCTTTCTTACCAGAACAATTTCAATTCGGCTCCGGCACCAGCAGGATTTATCGGCAATGCCCACAACTTTAATACAAGTGGTGCTGCAGATATTTATCAAAATGTGTCTTTGATGCCGGGCACTTACACAATCGTGCTTCAGTGGCAGGATAATATTTATTCACTTGGACAATCAACAATGGGTACTGTTAATGACCTTGATATCTATTTGACTGATCTCAACGGAAATATCCTTTTTGGATTTAACCGGAATAATATCGGCGGTGACCCATTAGAAATTCTTCCTTTTACCGTAACTGGAAATACTACCGCTAATCTAATGGTGGTAAGAGCTGCCGGTAATACACCAGTCAACTTCAAGTATATTGTTTTCAGAGGTGACCTTGTTATCAACGAATACAATTCCGGTCAGTCAACAATTGTAGGACAGGCCAACTCAGCCGGAGCCATGGCAGTTGGTGCGGTGCGTTATGTAAACACACCAGCCTTCGGCGTAAATGCACCATTTAATGAAGCATTTTCATCAATAGGCGGCACACCCGTTAATGGTGTCGTGAGAAATAAGCCAGATTTCTCCGGCCCTGATGGTGTCAATACTACCGTTGACTTTGCATCGCTTAACATTGAGCAAGATGCTTTCCCGAATTTCTTTGGAACTTCTGCAGCAGCACCACACGCCGCTGGAGTAGCGGCGCTCATATTACAGGCCGAAAAGAAATTTTCGAGTCTTGATCTGGCGCCGGCGCAAATGAGAAGCCTTTTACAAACCACTTCTTTAGATATGGGAGCACCCGGTTTTGACAACGTGAGCGGTGCAGGATTCATAAATGCAGAAGCAGCTGTGGCAACTTTTGCCGCGCCAACGCCGTCAATCACAAGCCTTGTTGTACCATCCGGTGTTACACCCGGACAGTCAGCGTTTACGGTAACCGTTAGAGGCAACTATTTCAATAACCAGACTAAAGTATTGCTTAGAGGATTAGCAGTTCCCACTACCTATGTAGATGAAACGCAAATCACTGCAAGCATTCCGCTTTTCATGGGCAACCCCGCAGTACAAGCCTACACTCAACCAATTGCTCTCAATGCCAATGATGGTGGCTTTTCTGATACACTTTACTTTTTCTCACCAATAAAAAAGCAGATTACCATAACTGCTGACGACGCGAGTAAAAAATACGGTGAGGTATTACCGGCTTTTACTGCAACAATACTCGTAGATGGTGTGCCTTTAGCCAACTCAGGATTAACGCTTGCTAATCTCGGGCTTACTAATATCATTTTTACCTCGTCAGCAACTGACCTTAGCATAGTAGATCAATATTTTATCAAAGCATCAAGAATATTCGATCCCACTAATCCTGTTGATGCAGCGCTGCTTGAATTGTACAAGTATACTTTTGTTGATGGCTTACTTACTATAAATAAAATGCCACTTAAGATAACTCCGTTAAATAAAACTATAAACTTCAGGGAGCCGATTAATGGATTTGATTTTAACTATGAATATGATAACAGCCATATCGCTGTTGCGAATCAATTAACCTTCCTCAATAATCTTAAATATGATCACAGGTCAAATATTGTAGATACTGCAATTGCTTTTGTGAATGGAAAAAGTATTGTGGCAGGAAGAACTTTGACCGCTGCTGACCTGGATGATATGAGTTACCTCGCAAGCGGAAAAGCCATTGTTGGTGGCAAAGCTATTGTTGCGGGCAGTCTTGTAAACAAAACTTTAGTGCAGGTTGACCTATCATCTATTTTCAATTACCAGGTTGATTCTGCCAGTGCTACCCTGGTGAATGGTAAGGCGATTGTAGCGGGTAAAGCAATTGTTGCCGGTAAAGCTATAGTCGCTGGTAAGGCGATTGTAGCAGGCACTCCAATAGTGAACGGAACTAACATAAATGATTCCAGCAATAGCAATGTTATCGTGATTATTGACTCTGCTGATGTAAACTCAACCAATGGGGGAATCATCAATAACTTTAAGCCAATAAATATGATCACGGGTATCGATCCCGGACAATGGTTTATCGTTCCGGCTGCCCTGCTCTCGGAGAATTTTGAAATTACATATGGCATTGGCAACCTGGTAATCGTACCAACTGACATTACGATGGACGGACTTACTTCTGCAAGAACTGGTATTGCAGAAGAAGCACAGGATACCAAAATAACGGCTTATCCAAATCCTGTAACAAGCACCGTGAGAATAAGCGTTGATAGCAAGCAGCATCTGGGAAGCGAGCTTATCTTTTCAGATATGCCGGGTAGAACTTACTCTTTGAGGTCTGTAAAGAAAATATCGGATAGCAGTTTTGATCTTGATCTAACCGGACTGAAGAAAGGAGTTTATTTTGTAAAATTGAAAGTCGATAATGTTTATAAAACTTTCAGGATTTTAAAATTGTAAACTATCGGAACAGAAGACATATCTAAAAGTTGAATTATTAAAACAGGTTTTCATTGTTTTAAATTTGCATCTTTCACCCAGGTTGATTTTTGAATTAATGAAGCCCGGATATTAATATATTCAATTAACTTTCTCAAATGAAAGGGAACCGAATAGTCCTTTGCCTTTGTTTTATCATTTTTTCCATTTCATGCATTGCGCAAGATAATGAGACAGATAGCCTCAAGCTTTTAATAGCTAAAAGCCGTAATGATACTTCAAAGGTGGACAAGCTTTTGCAATTGAGTAAAGCTTACATTAGTTCCTCTCCCGAAGAAGCGCTGAAATATGGAAACGAAGCATTAGATCTTTCCCAAAAACTCAACTACAATTCCGGTTCGGCTTATGCCCTAAAGAATATTGGAATGGTATACTACAACCAAACCCATTACGTGGAAACAATTGAGTATTGGAACCAGTCATATTTACTATTTGATTCCGTAGGCGATAAAGTAAACGAAGCGCTCTTATTAAACAACATTGGTTCGGTTTATATGAACCAGGGCGACGATGCCAAGGCATTAGACTACTATTTTAAATCTTTGCGAATTGCTGAAGAAAGTATGGATAAGCATAAGATCGCTATTGCGATGGCAAACATAGGAACAGCCTATTCTAATAATGAATTTACTTATGATAAAGCAATAGGTTTTTACCTGAAGGCATTAGCAATAAGCGAAGAACTTGACGATAAAAATATATCGGGCGGGCTCCTCGTAAATATTGGGGAAACTTATCTTAATCGCAACAAAAATGATTCGGCGCTATACTATTTTAAGAAATCTCTGAAGGCTTATGAAAATACTGAGAACATTTCCTATCCACTTAATGATATAGGAAAAATATATACCAAGGAAGGAAATTACAACCAGGCAAAAGGTTATCATCAACGGGCGCTTTCTTTTGCAAAACAATATAATCTGCAACTAGATATTGTTCAATCTTACCTTGGCCTGGGAGATACTTACTTTAAAAAAGCTGATTACCAACAAGCCCTTATTAGCTATGAAAAGGCGAAGACAACAGCTTCAAATATTAATGTCAAAAAAGAACTAAAGGACTCATACGTCGGCCTGGCAGATACCTATGCAGCTATTAAAGATTTTGGTCAGGCTTATAAATATCAATCTCTTTACACAGATATTAAGGACACTTTATTTAATCTGGACGTAGCCAAAAAGGTTACTAACCTTCAGAATAATTTTGAAATCCAGAAAAAACAAGGTCAGATTGACATTCTCACGCGGGACCAGGCGCTGCAGGTTATGGAACTTAAGCGGCAGAAATTTGTAAGAAATACGCTTGTTGCTAGCTTGTTGTTCGTATTTATAATCACATTTATTTTATTTAAGCTGTACCGTAAAGTAGGCCGCCGTACTATGCAATTGCGCCGCTCCCTGGAAGAACTTAAATTAACCCAGGCCCAACTTATTCAATCAGAAAAAATGGCATCACTTGGCTCGCTTACAGCAGGCATCGGTCATGAAATTCAAAACCCGCTAAACTTTGTAAATAATTTTTCTGAAGTTAATGTCGAGCTGTTACACGAATTAGAAAACGGGCCGTTGAAAAAATTACCTGATGCCGAGCGCCAGGAGGTAAATGAGATTATTCAGGACCTTGCCCAGAACATGTCCAAAATAAATCATCATGGAAAGCGTGCTGACGCCATTATCAAAGGCATGTTGCAACATTCAAGAAAGGATACCGGTCAAAGAGAACTTACCAATCTCAATGCATTAGCTGATGAATATTTGAAACTTAGTTACCACGGCCTTAATCCAAAAGACAAATCAGTCAAAGTAAACATTAAGACAAATTTTGATGATACTTTAGAAAAAATAAACATCATCCCTCAAGACTTTGGAAGGGTGCTGCTCAACCTTTATAACAACGCATTTTATTCGATCATGGAGAAAAAGGTGAAACAAGGAGATACTTATGAGCCGACCATTTCAGTAGTTACTAAAAACTTGAATGGCAAAATTGGAATTCGCATCAGGGATAATGGCACCGGTATTCCGCAGACTGTTTTGGATAAGATCTTTCAGCCATTTTTTACTACAAAGCCGACGGGACAGGGAACAGGGTTGGGGCTTTCGCTCAGTTATGACATTATAAAAGCGCACGGAGGAGAGTTAAATGTAAAAACCAAAGAGGGTGAATATGCCGAATTCATCATTGACATTCCGGTCAGCTAAACAATTATTTAAGCTTTACTTATTTCATTGCGCTAAGCAATCTTTTCCTCATGCAAATGGGCGATAATATTCTTCAACTGGTGTATATGCCTTTGTGTATGGTATAATACAAAATGTAACAATTCATATTTTGTTATTTCGCCAAGCGCAGGCAGAGTAACCATTCCTGCGGCATTTGTTTTCGCAGCAGCCGATTGTATTTTGATTATTGATTTTTTAAGAATATCGACTAATGAAGCAACTTCAAAAGTTTCAGAGCCTGGCAATATAAATGCTGGCGATTGAAACTTTAGAGAATAATTTAAAAAAGTACTTTCCAATTCCGGCACTCTTTCACTTACATTTCTTTGAGCCGTTTTTCCATCCATATTCAATACCTGCAGCATGGCCACGTTCGACTTTGTTATGTGAGACAAAACCTGCGCAAATGTCCAACTGCCCGGAAACGGTATTAAATTAAAATTTGAATCATTTGTCGATGAAATCAGTTCAAACAATTCTTCTGATGTTTTTTTAATAGCGGACAATACTTCATCTACATCCATTGTGTTGTCATTACTCATAAAATAAATTTTTGGGCAAAAAATTATGAACCACTCTTTCGTACGAGAGAATACGTTTCTTATTCTCATTGATTAAAAAGGCCAGCTTTGAGGGGAAAAATTACTGATCCTGTATCACAGATAAAATATTTCCGGCCGGATCTTTAAACCAGGCGATCAATGGGCCACCGCCCCTGAAAATTCCTTTTTCATCTGTTTTCAAATTGCCATCGTATTGCTCGAAAACGACACCTAAATCGGTAAGATCATCGACTGCTTTGTCAATGTTATCAACAGGAAAATTTAGTATTGTAAAAGTCGCTGGTTGATGATTAGGCTTTGGATATATAATTATCTTATTGCCTCCGCTGATTTTCAATTCCAGCACGCCCATTTCAGTCTCCGATATCTCCAAACCAAGCAACTGCCCATAAAATTCTTTTGTTTTTTTGATATCATTTACTGAAAATCCACTAAAAGCATTTGTCTTCTTAAACATAGATTTGATTTTAAAATTATGACAGAAAATACAAGAATTATCGTTTCATTTATTTCTGCAAGCGTCTATTTTCTCTGACTCTTTTGATCATGTTCAAATGATATAACAAAACTACGACTTGAGAAAAAGAATAGCTGGGTGCAAATGCGGCATTATAAGAGGTTGATTGCGACAAAATTTTTTTAGTTTTGTCAAATAAATCATAATGAAAATTTCGAAGTTTTATGAAACACGTTTCAATAATTGTACCGCAGGGCCATACAAGCGTAGTAAACATTGAAGGAAGTCACCAGATATTTAATGAGGTCAACTCCGTTAGGAAAAATATGGGATTGCTTCCCTTATTCAAAGTGCAACTAGTGGGCCTTTCAAGTGAAACTTCACAGCGTAACGGGCTATTTACTATTAGTCCGGATGTATTAATAGATGAAGTAAAGAAAACAGACCTTATCATTATTCCGGCTATTCACTCGGAGCCTAGTATAATGATGGCAGAGAACGAGCCTTTTATTCCATGGATAATTGATCAGTATAAAAAAGGCGCCGAAGTGGCAAGTCTCTGCATTGCATCTTTTTTTCTGGCCACTACCGGATTGTTAAATGGAAAGCAATGTGCTACTCACTGGACAGCAGCGAATGATTTCCGGCGCATTTTTCCCGATATAAATCTTGTGGACGATAAAATAATGACTGAAGAAGACGGAATTTATACAAGCGGAGGTGCATATTCCTTTTTAAATCTCCTTCTATATATTATTGAAAAATATGCCGGCAGAGAAGTAGCGGTACAAATTGCAAAAATGTTTATGATCGATATCGACCGTATAAGCCAGTCTCCTTTCATCATTTTCGAAGGGCAAAAATTTCATGACGATGAGCCTATTAAAAAAGCACAAGAGTTTATTGAAAAAAATTTCGATGAAAAGATAAGCGTAGACCAGCTTGCTTCGATGTTTGCACTAGGTCGCAGGAATATGGAGAGAAGATTTAAGAAAGCGACCTCTAACACGGTTACGGAATACATCCAACGGGTAAAAATAGAGGCAGCGAAAAAGAACCTGGAGCGAAGCAGAAAAAATGTAAATGAAGTGATGTACGAGGTTGGATATTCCGATACAAAGGCTTTCAGAACTATATTTAAGAGAATCACAGGGCTTTCGCCAATCGAATACCGAAGCAAATACAATAGGGAAGCGGTAATGGCATAGAGCCTTTTTTCTATGTAATGAATTGACCGGACTATGGTTAGATCACAAAATCTCACAATAGAAAAAAATAAATATTACAGCAATTTTGAAATATTTACTTATAATTGCAAACGGTTTATAAAAAAAACAGGCCCTTCTGTAGAAACAGAACGACCTTTTACGATTGCTTGTATATGAGACTCTTTACTTAATATTATTTCTGAAGCAGATTGTATTTCCTAAAGAAATTTTTTAATAATTTTACCTGCCTCCGCGTTTACCGCTTTTCTTAATTCCTTTGTTGATACAAATTTAGGCACGATGTATAAAATACAAGAACTAAGTTATTGCCTCTTTTATTATGCCAGACTTGGTCTAAATTTTTCATAATCCTTTCCGGTCATACCTTTCAGTATAAAATTTAAATGATGCCCAACCGTTTTTTAGATACTTTATTTCAATTAGTTCAGTCGCTGGAAAAGTCAGAAAAGAGGCATTTTAAGCTTTATATCAAGAGAAGTTCTTCAAAAGAAGACCTTAAAATTATCCGTCTCTTTGACGCTTTGGACAAGCTTTCAGAATACGATGAGAAGCAACTACTTAAAATGCTGCCCGATATTACAAAGCCGCAGCTTTCAAACTTAAAAACCCATCTTTATAAACAATTACTTGCCAGCCTCAGGTTGCTTAAAACCAACGAAAATATTGATCTGAAGCTGAGTGAGCATCTCGACAACGCAAGACTGCTGTATAATAAGGGCTTGAAACTACAAGCGCTCAATATACTTGAGAAAGCAAAAGAATTAGCCAAGACAAATCAAAAAATGAATTTTTTGGTGCAGGTAATTTCTTTGGAGAAGAAAATTGAGACATTACACATTACCAGAAGTTCATTAGAAAAAACGCAATCACTTGCTGAGGAAGCGCTTGATATAAGCGGGCATATAGACAGAGTAACCAGGCTTTCTAATTTGGCGCTTTTGTTATACAGGTGGTATGTGCAGAATGGCCATGCCCGGGATAGCCAGGACGAAAAGCGTATTGAAGAATTTTTCAAAAGTTCTTTGCCAGATGATTACAATGCTATTCACGGGTTTTACGAAAGACTTTACCTCTATCAAAGCTATAGTTGGTATGCTTTTATTAGGCAGGATTTTTTGATGTACTACCGTTACAGTCATAAATGGATTGACCTGTTTAAAGAAGATGAGGTAATGATTTCAGTAGAAACAGGGCATTACATAAAAGGCATGCACAATCTTTTAAATGCCCATTTTGATCTGCGAAATTTTGAAAAGTTTGAAGAGACGCTGCAACAATTTGAAGAGTATGCTAAGACACCTGTGGCAAACGCGCATGATAATTTCAGGACACATACTTCCATTTATATAAACAGCGCAAGACTTAACCAGTTCCTCATGAAAGGCAATTTTGCAGAAGGCCTGCGGGTTGCACCCGAAATTGTAGAGAAACTTACAGAATACAGTTTATTTGTGGACAGTCATCGTATCCTTGTATTCAACTATAAAATCGCAACGCTGTATTTTGGTGCCGGTGATTACAGCACTGCCATAGATTTTCTGCATAAAATAATCAATGATAATTATGTTGGGCTCCGCAACGATCTGCAATGCTATGCCCGGCTAATTCACTTGCTTTGCCACTTCGAGCTGGGGAATGAAGAGATCCTTGATTCACTCATTAAATCAGTTTACAGATTTATGGCGCGAATGAAGAACCTTACTATGGTTGAAGAGCACATTTTTAGCTTTCTGCGCCATTCAACTAAAGTGAGGCCTAAAGAGCTTAAGCCTGAGCTCAAACAGTTTCTTGAAAAGATCAAACACCTGGAAAATAATCGCTTTCAAACCCGGTCATTTGCCTACCTTGACATAATATCATGGGTGGAAAGTAAGGTGTATGAAAAACCAATGGCTGAAATAATTCATAATAAATTTCTGAAGAGTCGCCATCGTAAGAAAGTTCCCGCATTAGTCACCAAATGACCTCGGACAATTCTATTAAGAGGGGTTTGCACTAATTTTTATTTCTTGCTTAAGATCGATGTCGCCATAAAAGCGCAGGTCTTTATTCTTAATTTGCTTTGTCCAGAATGCTATTTGACCTGTATAGTATAATGATTCCTATGCTATAAAGTTGAAAGCCCTGAACGTAACAAATTTGGGCAAGTTCGCCTGAACGGCATTGGTCAATTATTTCTTTTGCTTCTGCTACTGTGCTATTTAATTTAATAAGAAGCTGGTTTTTAGGATATACGTCGCTATTAGAAAATT
>JBDTVF010000052.1:0-17306 GCA_040007325.1 Ginsengibacter sp.
ATAAGGTGGATGAAGTGGGTTGTTCTATCTTGACCGCTTTATACTTGCAATCATTTCTTAATTTTAGCGAAAATATTTTCGACGAAAGAATTGTTGAGTGAGTCATTTTCAAAAACAGACATTTTAATGAAAAAAATTCCCGCGTTCCTATTGTTATTCAGTTTCTCTTCCCTGGCGGCACAGAAAATAAATATTGTTCCAATGCCTGCCGAAATGAAAATGCCGAAGATCGCTGCAACGTTCTCCCTAACCTCACAAACTACGATAGTTTTAAAAGGCACAGGCTTGGAGAACAGCGCTGCATTTCTTAATGGTTATTTGAAAAAGTATTATGGCTTCAATTTAAATATTGCAAATGAGGACAAGGGTAAAGATGCAATTGTGTTAAGTGTGCAACCTGGCGACAGCGCGGTTGCAGAAGCTTATCAAATGACGGTGAATAATAGCGGCGTAAATATCAAAGGATCTGATGAGGCTGGTGTATTTTATGGCATTCAGACATTGATACAATTGTTGCCTGTAACAAAATCAAATTCATTAAAAATTCCATTCGTTGCCATCAATGATTATCCACGTTTTAAATATCGCGGTATGCACCTGGATGTTGGACGACATTTCTTTCCGGCAGATTATGTAAAAAAATATATTGACTACCTGGCACTACACAAGTTCAATACTTTTCACTGGCACCTTACTGACGACCAGGGCTGGCGTATAGAAATTACAAAATATCCGAGGCTCACATCAGTCGGAGGATTCCGGAATGGAACTATCATTGGCCACTATCCAGGCAAAGGAAACACTAACGAACACTACGGTGGTTTTTATACCCAGGAAGAAATAAAGGATGTAGTGAAATATGCGCAAGACAGGTACATCACTATTATTCCTGAAATTGAAATGCCGGGACACGCCTCGGCGGCTATTGCAGCTTATCCGCAACTAAGTTGCTTCCCGGAAGAATCAACTAAAATTTCAGATCGTACTCCATGGTCTGGACCACGTGAAGGCAAACAGGTGCAGCAGACGTGGGGTGTATTTGAAGATGTCTTTTGTCCATCTGATTATACTTTTAAATTTTTGGAAGATGTAATAGATGAAGTGACGGAATTATTTCCTTCGAAATACATACACATTGGTGGAGACGAATGCCCAAAGGAGGCCTGGAAGCGGTCAGATTTTTGCCAGCAATTAATTAAAGACAGTGGCTTAAAAGATGAGCATGGCTTGCAAAGTTATTTCATCAGTAAGATGGAAAGATACCTTAACAGCAAAGGCAGAAACATTATCGGATGGGATGAAATATTAGAAGGGGGGCTCGCTCCTAATGCTACGGTTATGAGCTGGCGCGGTGAAGCAGGCGGTATAGCCGCCGCCAAACAGCATCATAATGTTGTGATGACTCCCGGTAGCTATGTGTATTTCGACCACTCACAATCTAAGAATGAAGACAGCGTAACAATTGGAGGATATCTTCCATTGAATGTTGTTTACAATTATGAGCCTCTGCCAAAAGAACTAAACGCCGGTGAAGCAAAATATGTATTGGGCGCACAGGCCAACCTTTGGACAGAATATATCAGTAACGTTCCGAAGCTTGAATACATGATCTTCCCTCGTATGACGGCTTTAAGCGAAGTAGTATGGACGCCAAAGAATAAAAAGAACTGGGCTGATTTTTCTTCCAGGTTGCCCGGTATATTTGAACGTTACAAACTTTGGGGTACCAACTATAGCACCGCAGCGTATGATCTTCATTCATCCGTTTTGCCAACAGAAGATCACAATGGAGTTCTTTGGAAACTTGAAGCGATAAATCGGGAGAATAAGATCATCTACGTAAAAGACAAGACTAACAACGCCTCCATTGATTATACAAAACCCATCCTGGTCAATAGTACAAGTACATTGGGCGCGACTACAACAGACAGCCACAATAAAATATTAGGTAGCTGGACATGGAAGAATTTTTCTTTTAATAAAGCAACAGGTAAAAAGATTTCTTTGAACGGAGACCCTGATCCGAAATACCAGGGCAGTGGTGCGTTTACGCTAGTCAACGGTGTCTTAACCGATAATGGTTTGTCTGAAGCTTCAGAATGGCTTGGCTTCAACGGCAAGGATTTGGAAGCGGATATTGACCTGGGCGCAACTATGAAAATAAAAAGCGTTTCGATTGATGTGTTGGATGCCACCGAAAGTTGGATTTACCTTCCTAAAGATATACAGGTGGCAACCTCAGATAATGGGCAGAACTTTTCATCTGTCACGTCCATAGCAATTGATGCCGAAAAGGACAAAGGCAAAAGTAAATTCAATGTGTCCGTAAATGCTACTACGCGGTTTATAAAAGTTCTTGCCCAGAATTTTGGCACAATACCGTTCGGCGCTCCGGGCGCCGGCTCACCTGCATGGCTATTTGCAGATGAGATCGAAATAAATTGATAAAGCGTAGTTGGCACCTGTTAGGTGTCAGGCCACTTCAAGTGGCCAGACACCTAATCCATAAAAAAGTATCTATGCATTTTAACCCAAATGAAATTTATCACGTTTTTAATAGGGGCAATGATAAGCAACGGATATTTTTTAATGATGATAACTACATTTTTTTCTTACCAAAATAAAAAAGGAATGGAAGCAGTATGCTGACATACTTTGTTATTGCCTTATGCCTAATCATTTTCATTTCATGATCGTGCCAAATGAATCTGCATGTGTAAATATTGTTTTAGGAGAAAAGCTTACCGATATGCAAAGCTTTTCCAGGGGTATCGGTAAAACGCTAAGTTCTTATACTAAGGCTGTAAACATTCAAAATAAGAGCACTGGAAATTTATTTCAAAAGAAAACGCAGGCAAAATCTTTAACCATGGATGAAGAAAATTTTTCTTGTGAGGATAGCCATGATGGTGCGCTTAATTGTTTTCATTATATTCATAATAATCCTCTTGCTGCTAACCTTGTAATGGATCTTAAAGAATGGATTTATTCATCATATCCTGATTATTACTGATATAGAAATGGAACTTTATGCAATAAGGAATTGGCAAAAAAATTATTATTACTTTCTGATAAAGATTTTAAAATGAAATAATGAAGTTAGGTGTCTGGCCACTTGAGTGGCCTGACACCTAACTGAATGCATCTTACGCAATCGTTATACTGAAATGCGCACATCATAGTGGTATTAATTATTAATCCTCTTATCTTCGTCTCTCTTTTTTTAATACCCGGATGTTTTGAATAGCTGCGACTCCCGGAGGTATATCTTTTACCAATAAAAACGCAATAAACATTAGATACTCATGATTGATTCTTTAGAAAAAATTCCCGTTGAAATCTTTGCAACGCCAAAGGAAGGTTCAAGATATGTTGCACAGATCATTGCTGATCTTATAAAGGAAAAAAATGCACAGGGAAGAAAAGCGGTGATTGGCCTGGCAACGGGCTCTACGCCTAAATCTCTATATGCAGAATTGGTACAGATGCATCGGGAGGAAGGATTGAGTTTTAAAAATGTAGTCACATTCAACCTCGATCAGTATTATCCTATGGAGCCTGATGCGCTGAACAGTTATCATTACTTCATGCGGAAATACTTATTTGAGCAAACTGATATCGATCCTCAAAATTATTTTCTACCTAACGGCCTGGTTCCTAAGGACCAGGTGAAAGAGCATTGTGCTGAATATGAAAGACAGATTGATGAAGCAGGCGGACTTGACATACAAATTCTCGGGATAGGAAATAACGGTCATATCGGTTTTAATGAACCAGGCTCACCTGTATATTCAAAAACCAGGTTGATTACATTAGATAATTCAACACGCATTGCAAACTCTCATGAGTTTGGAAATATTTCGCAGGTGCCACGTATGGCTATAACGATGGGCATCAGCACGATACTTAAATCTCGAAGGATCATCCTGATGGCATGGGGTAAACCCAAAGCACCCGTAATTCAAAAGGCTGTAGAAGGAAAACCGACTGAAGAAGTTCCTGCATCGTTACTGCAAAACCATGATGATACCACATTTGTGTTAGATGAGTTTGCGGCTTCTGAACTTACGAGGTTCAAGTCGCCCTGGCTGACCGGTGAATGTGAGTGGACGCCACATATGATCAAGAATGCTGTAATAAGTCTTGCCTTAAAATTGGACAAGCCCGTACTTAGCCTTACAGATCACGATTATAATGAATTTGGCTTGAGCGATCTTTTAACAGAGAAAGGTGATGCTTATGGTATCAACCTTGAAGTATATTATATGCTTCGTGACAGCATTACCGGCTGGCCGGGTGGTAAGCCAAATTCGGCAATGCCAAACCATCCTGAAAGATCAGTTCCCTTCCCAAAACGGGTGCTTATTTTTTCACCGCATCCCGATGATGACATCATCAGCATGGGTGGCACATTCATGCGTCTCCATGACCAGGGGCATGAAGTACATGTTGCCTACCAAACCAGCGGCAATATTGCTGTAACTGATGAATTCGTTACAAGGTTTCTTGATTTCACTGTAGGCTTCGAATCGATCTTTAACATCGATAATACTATAAGTAAATCGATTTTTAAGGAGACATCGGCATATATCAATGAAAAGAAATCGAGTGAGAAGGATACGCCGGAAATAAGAAGCATCAAGGGATTGATAAGAAGATGCGAAGCCCGTGCTACCTGCAAGTACGTGGGTCTTACTGAAGACCAGATCCATTTTATGAACCTGCCATTTTATGAAACAGGTACGATAGAAAAGAACCCGATGAGTGAAGACGATGTGATGATAACTATTGAGCTTATGCGCAAAATAAAGCCCCAGCAGGTTTTTTGTGCTGGTGATCTTGCGGATCCACATGGTACTCACAAAGTTTGCATTGATATTGTATTGGCAGCACTTGCTCGTATGAAGAAAGAAGGTGATGAGTGGCTAAACGACTGTTGGGTTTGGTTGTATAAAGGCGCCTGGGAAGAATGGGATATAAACGAAATTGAAATGGCCGTGCCTATGAGCCCGGACCAGGTTAGAAAAAAGCGATATGGTATTTTCATCCATCAGTCGCAGAAAGATAGTGTACCATTCCAGGGAAGTGACAACCGAGAGTTCTGGCAACGGGCTGAGGAAAGAAATGCAAACACGGCGGACTTATATGCAAGACTCGGGCTTACGCAGTATGCAGCTATGGAAGCTTTCGTAAAATTAAAGTAGTAATATTTTAAGAAAACTTTGATATGATGGTAGATCAATAGCGCGATATATTTGTATCTGCATGAAAAAGCTACTGGCATTTTTCCTCCTTGTCTCACACATGAACACTTCCATGTTCCTTCCACAAGTGCCGGAGACAGATTTATTTGATGCAAGTGGCAACCAACTTGATGATATCAATAGTGTCACAGAATTTATAATGATAAAACTTGGCATTGATCATCATGTAGACGACGAAGATGATGACAGTGGGCAGGTATTTCATCCTATCAAGACGGCCAATTTTTATTTCCAGGTCACATGTTCTGAAATCAAGACGAGGGGTATTATCGCTGATTGTTCTAATACATTTAGTGAATTTAAAGTCGATAAAATCCCTGATCTAAGTACTGACGTAATCATTCCTCCGCCGAAATCTGCGGCATAATTTCTTTATTTATAAAAGGAGATAGTCAAACCATTTCCTGTAAAAAATCTTTTCAACCCAAAATATTTGAGATGAACTCTTGTTCATGGCAACGGCTGTTCCTGCCGGCATTGCTGCTTTCAATTTGCAGCTGCATGCAGGGCTTTGCCCAGACCGATACTTTAAAACTTACAACTGAAGAAAGTGAGCGCACTTTTCTTAAAAGCAATTTTGCATTGCTGGCAGCACTATACAACATTGATGCTAACAAAGCCCTGATCCGTCAAGCCAGGCTGTGGGACAATCCCATTCTTGCTACAGATCAAAACATTTATGATAACCAGGGCAAGTTTTTTAAACACGATAGTAATAGCGGCCAGGTATACGTGCAGGTGACGCAGCTGATAAAAACTGCGGGGAAAATAAATAAGATTGTTCAGCTTGCCACAGATAATGCAAATACTACCGCTGCCCAATTTGATGATCTTGTACGCACTTTACGCTACGAGTTGCTGTCTGACTTTTTTGAGATCGAACACCAGTTAAAAATCCAGGCAGTCTATAGTTCGGAAATTAATGAGCTGCAAACCCTGGTAACCGGGATGGACGAGGAATTTAAAGCAGGTAATATTTCCCTGAAAGACAACCTCAGAGTAAAGGCGCTTTTATTTAGCCTTAAAAATGACCTGGCCAATACAGATGCTCAACTATTACCGTTGGAGCAGGATCTAAAGTTGTTGCTGGATAAGAAAGACAGTGCTTTTATTTTGCCGGTCTTGCATTATTATTTACCTGACCTTATCCAAAAAATTATTCCGACACAAGACTCGCTAAAGCAACTTGCTTTGTCCAACCGCCCGGATATAAAAATTGCACAATTGCAGATGGAATATGCAAAGCACAATTTAATATATCAAAAGGCTTTGGCTAAGCCCGATATCAACGTTGGTACCGAGTACGATCAGCGAAGTAGTTATGCTCCAAATTATATTGGTCTGGCGGTGTCACTCCCGTTGAATATTTTTAACAGGAACCAGGGAAATATTTCGTCTGCCCGATTCAGTATTGATCAGCAGCAGGTTTTATACGATGGACAATCAGCTAAAGTGCAAAACGATGTTGCGACATCAGTGGCAAGGATCAAATTTTTTCAGCAGCTAAATAATCCGGAGCAACTCTCATTTGCTCAGCAATACGAAGCGGTATTTCAAAATATGCTGAAAAGCTACAAAGACCGCCAGGTAAGTCTTCTCGAGTTTATAGACTTTGCCAATGCTTACAATGAAACACGTTTAAAAATTCTTGAGCAACATACTTCACTGCTTAAAGCTTTCGCAGAACTCAATTATGTCGTGGGCCAGGATGTTATCAATTTAAATTAAAATGATCATGAACAAAATTTCCTTATTGCTAATTGGGTGCAGTGCATTGTTACTTGCGCATTGCAGTAGAAAAGAAGAGCAGGCACCCGAAAAAAAGCAGCCATTGATTTCTGATTCATTAGCACACATAATGACATTTGATACCGTAAAGAATGAAAATATTGAAGACATTCTTTCCCTAAGTGGCGAGGTAAGTTATAACGATAATAAGGTAGTAAAAATATTCCCTAACGTCAGCGGACAAGTCATTAAAGTCAACATATCACTTGGTGACAAGGTGAGGCGTGGGCAGGCGCTCGCAGTTATTAAAAGCGCTGACGTAGCTGGCAACTATGCCGATCTCAGTACGCAACTTAGCGATGCAGACATTGCTGAAAAAGAATTCAAAAATGAAGAAGCCCTTTATAAAAACGGTATTGCAAGTGAGAAGCAGTATAAACAGGCAGAGATAGAATATGATAAGGCAAAAAATGAAGTGAATAAAGCAAAGACACAAATTGCGATTAATGGCGGTGGCAACACGAATGCAGGCGGTACTTACATCATCACTACACCTACTGACGGTTTCGTTGTAGAAAAGAATATTAATGCAGGAAGCTTTATTCGTAACGATAATAGTCAAAACCTGTTTACGATATCCGACATGCAGGATATATGGGTGTGGGCAAATGTATTTGAAACAGATATCCAAAAGATACAACGTGGACAGACTGCGGAAATTACAACCCTTGCTTACCCGGGTAAAATTTTTTATGGAAAAGTAGACCAGGAAAATGCTGTATTAGATCCCGAGAGCAAAGCGATGAAAATAAAAATAGTCCTTCCAAATCCAGGTATGCTTCTGAAGCCACAAATGTTTACTACAGTTACATTGGCGAAGGAGGAGCCTGAGAAGGCCCTGGAGATTCCCAGTGATGCAATCATTTCCGATGGCGGTAAAAACTACGTTGTAGTCTATAATGATCCTTATCATGTAAGAGTGCAGGAAGTAGTGCTATTAAAAATTGCCGGAAGGAAAACCTATCTCTCCGAAGGGCTTAAAGAAGGCGATAAAATTATCAGCAAAAATCAAATCTTCATTTACAATTCACTTAACGAAGATTAGCATCATGCATTTGCTTCAAAATCAAAAAAATTATTCGTGGTTAAGATCATAAAAAATATAATACACTTCTCTCTCCGGCACAGGTACCTTGTTTTTTTCCTTACCATAATACTCGCAATAATTGGTGTATGGAGTTATGAGAATACGCCCATTGAAACCTTTCCGGATGTTACCAATGCCCAGATCATCATCATTACGCAGTGGCCCGGCAGAAGTGCGGAAGAGGTCGAAAAATTTATAACGGTTCCGTTAGAGGTCGCTTTAAATTCCGTTCAGAAAAAAGAAAACCTTCGAACCACTTCAGCGTTTGGTCTCAGTTATATACGTATCATTTTCGATGACGAGGTAGATGATGCCTTTGCAAGGCAACAGGTGACGAGCCGACTGTCTAATGCAGACCTGCCTGAAAATATTACTCCGGAAGTAGAGCCACCGTATGGCCCTACCGGTGAAGTTTACAGGTATACGCTCACCGGTAAAAACTATTCTATAAGAGACCTGACCACTTTGCAGAACTGGGTGCTGGACAGGCAATTTAAAAGCGTGCCCGGTGTAGCAGATGTGAACAGTTTTGGCGGGGAAGAAAAAACATTCGAGATCAGCGTAAATCCGAATTTGCTGAATCAATTTAATTTAAGCTCTCTCGATGTCTACTCAGCCGTAAACAAAAGTAACCTGAACGTTGGCGGCGATGTAATTGAAAGAAACGGTCAGGCATTTGTTGTCAGGGGGATTGGGTTGCTTAATAATATCGGCGACATAGAAAATATCATCATCACTAATATTAATGGCACGCCGATACTTGTAAAAAATGTCGGTACGGTAAGGGAAGCAGGAAAGCCAAGACTAGGACAAGTTGCGAGAGATTTTGATAAAGATGTAATAGAAGGTATAGTAGTAATACGGAAGGGAGAAAATCCCAAAGAAGCGTTGGATAAAATCCATGAAAAAATAAAAGATCTCAATGAAAATATTCTGCCACGCGGAGTAAAAATCAATACATTTTACGATCGAACGAACCTTATGGATTTCGCAACCGAGACGGTAATCCACAACCTGGTGGAAGGCATTATCCTAGTTACGATGATCGTTTTCCTGTTTATGGCAGATTGGCGAACAACCTTAACAGTGAGTATCATCATTCCATTGTCGCTCTTATTTGCCTTTATTTGTATGCGTATTAAAGGTATGTCGGCAAACTTGCTAAGCATGGGGGCTGTTGACTTCGGAATTATAATAGATGGCGCAGTGGTAATGGTGGAAGGACTGTTTGTAGCACTTGATCACCGGGCGAAGGAAGTGGGCATGGAAAAATTCAATAAGCTTGCAAAGCTTGGCCTTTTCAAACAGAAGGGTACAGAAATGGGAAAAGCAATTTTCTTTTCCAAGCTCATTATCATCACTTGTCTTATCCCAATTTTCGCTTTCCAAAAAGTAGAAGGAAAAATGTTTTCACCCCTGGCATATACACTTGGTTTTGCGTTGGTGGGTGCTTTACTTTTAACCCTTACTCTTGTGCCGGCATTGTCGAGTATTTTGCTGCGCAAAAACGTAAGAGAAAAACACAATCCAATTCCACTTTTTTTTGAGCGAGGCATTGCCAGGCTTTTCCGGATTACCTACGGACACAAGAAAGTAAGTATCATTATTGCATTTGTCTTTATGTTACTTACATTCCTATCCGCGCATTTTTTAGGAACAGAGTTTCTGCCCCCGTTAAATGAAGGTGCGCTGTGGGTAGAAGCTGAGTTACCAATGAGTGTGAGTCTGCCCGAGGCAAACATTATGAGTAATAAAATGGTTGAGATCCTGCATAAATTTCCTGAGGTAAGGCAGACACTTGCCCAGGTTGGAAGAACCAATGATGGTACTGATCCTAAAGGCTTTTATAATGTTCAAACACAGGTCGATCTTTATCCGCAAAAAGAATGGAAAAGAAAAATTAGCGAGGAAGTTCTCATTGCTGAAATGGATAAGCAGTTTCAAAAATACCCTGGTATTGTTTTCAATTATTCTCAACCCATCAGAGATAATGTGGAAGAGGCTGTGTCCGGCGTAAATGCATCCTTAGCGGTAAAGATTTTCGGGAATGACTTTAATGAGCTTGACAAAGCTGCCAACGAGGTAATGGCTCAACTTAAAACTGTTCAGGGCATTGAAGATCTCGGCGTGGAAAGAAACCTCGGGCAACCGGAATTCCGGATTGAATTGGATCAGCAAAAAATGGCTTTGTATGGAATCACTATGGCTGATGCACAGGGTGTCATTGAGATGGCCATCGGGGGTAAGGCTGCGACACAGTTATATGAGGGAGAAAGAAAATTTGATGTGCGTGTGCGTTATGACCGTCCCTACCGCGCCGATCAGCAAGCAATTGAAAACGTAATGATGCCCGGCAAAGACAACATAAAGATTCCTTTAAAGGAAATTGCCGATATAAAAACTTTGACCGGACCTGCCTTTATTTACCGGGATAATAACCTGCGGTACATCGCTGTAAAATTCTCCGTCAGAGGCCGCGATCTCGGCAGCACCATACAGGAAGCGCAGACTAAAGTGAACCGAAATGTCCACCTGCCGAGGAGCTATTTTGCAACATGGAATGGAGAATTTGAAAACCAGGTCAGGGCTTCTAAAACTCTTGCCCGTGTAGTGCCAATATGCCTGCTTGCTATCTTCCTGATATTGTTTGTAACATTTAATAATGTGAAAGATGCCCTGCTTACGTTGATGAACGTTCCTTTCGCGCTTATTGGTGGCATACTTGCCTTGCATATTACCGGAATGAATTTTAGCATAAGTGCAGGAATTGGTTTTATTGCATTGTTTGGTGTTTGTATACAAAACGGCGTAATACTTATAAGTGTGTTTAGGAAAAATCTCGGGGAAAAAATGGCGCTCGACGCAGCTATTTTCAATGGAGTTATTTCGCGGGTACGGCCGGTAGTTATGACGGCGCTTATGGCGGCCATTGGTTTATTGCCTGCTGCAGTATCGCACGGTATTGGCAGCGAGACACAAAAGCCCCTCGCAATTGTAGTGATCGGCGGATTGGTAACATCTACCATCCTCACGTTATTAATTTTACCCGTAATTTTTTCAATTGTATATAGATTAATGCACAATAGAGCTAATAGAAAAATATTAAGGAAAATGGGTGTGGTAAGTAAATTGGAAAGGCCAAATCGATAATGCTGACGGCCGGCAAAATGCCATTAGCTTATTCAAAAAAAATTATCGATGGAAGCAATGCATGAACTAGTGATAAGATCGAGGACGAATTCTTAATTCATTATCAGTTACCTTTTTTTCTGCGAATGCTTAATTAATCGCAAAGCTTTATGCTGGCAGTGGATTGCGTGCTGAATTGAATTTTATTGATCCTGTTGTCAGCATTATAGTACAATATTAATATTCCATAAGAAGTCTGAAAGGCATCCCAGTTAACATCTTTAATTGCCGGGTTGCCCAATACCCGAAATAAACCTCCGCGGGAAGCGCCTATAAGAGGAAGACTTAGATTGCCCTTAAACTTCGGGCCTATCTCCACATAATCACGGTCGGTGTAGAAATAAATGTCTTTGTCTTTATAGAAAACGTTTGCGCCACATTTCGCAGTGGTGCCTACTTCTTCAAAACTGGTGAAGCATGGAAATTTAAGTTTTATTTGTCCCACAGTAGAAGTGGGCAGTATAAATTTATTTATTGTTCCATCAAGTATGTCAATGTCGAAGTCCGGGCATTTTGGTGTGGTTTTCAATTGAGCAAAACCTGCGGTACATGTAATGAGAGCAAAAACAAAAAAAATAGTTCTTTTTAATTTCATAGTTTAATTATTAGGTGTTGTGAAAGATACGGCATCCATCATTAAGCAAATTTCCTGCTAAACTTAATAAAAATCTTCATGGCTAACATCATGTGCAAAATATTAACGCGCTGTTATTTCAAATCGTACCTAAAAACGTTTGTGAGCTATTTTATGATAACTTAGACATTGTGTTCTGTCAATCACATTTATTAAGATAGAATATACAATTACCACTTGTTCGGGAACCCGGGAAGTTTTTGAAATTTTAACGGACCGGGCAAAGATTAGTCTTTGGCACCTGCTCTGCCCCATCCCCATTTTAAAAATTCGGGAAATGCCCTGCCCCATGTTGCCACATCATGCCGGCCGTCTTTTATCTCGAGGTAGCGAATATCCCTGGATGGATTATAACCTTTGGTTACGAGTTCTTCGATAAGTGATAACGTATCGTCAATAGAATCGATGATACCATTATTGTTCCTGTCGGCTGTTTCATCAAGTGTTCCTGTCTCAAAGAAAAATTTAAGCCACGGAGCATACATTCCGTTTCGAATCTGGTTGTGCATTATACGATGATTGCGCTCATCAAAAGCAGGATCATCCTGGCTCACGTTTCTCCACCAAAGAGAGCCGCTGAATATACCCGCTTTACTAAATTCTTTTGGATGATTCCAAACAATATCCAGCGCATTTAATCCGCCCAGCGAAAAGCCACAGAAGGATTTTTCTTTAAATGAAAAAAGAGGGTAAGTTTTTTTTATAAAGGGAAGCAATGTTTCAAAAATAAATCGCTGGTACAATAAAGCTTTAGTACCTCTTCCCTCGAAGTCGAGGAACTTTGCAGTGCCATACTCGTTCCTCCTGTCGGCGCTGCAATGAATGCCAATGCAAAAAAGTGAGTTAATACTTTTCTCTGCATATAACTCGTCAATTATTTTCTTAAAATTCATTGGAATTAGATCCTGTCCATCGTTGATCAACAACATACTCAAATTATTTCCACCGGTGATATCTGGCGGTAAATAAATATCTATAATAACGTCTCTCTTAAGTAAATCAGAATATAGAATGTGAGTTTCGGTAGCGAGGCCCTTAATGTTTTCCGTTTGCATAAACGTTCAAAAATAGCAAATTTCAAATGGAAATAGAAGTAGTAAAAATGTGAATGTAATGATCTTTGTATTGAATGTAACTGCTTCCGGGGATCTTCATGGTGAAGGATATTAAAAAATTTAGTTTTGTTTTATTGACCATCAAAAAATATATTTGATTACAACATTTCTTCCACGGCCTTATACGTCTCACCAAAAACAATAACATGAAAAAGATTGGAATTCTGTTTGGAAAAGAAAGGAGTTTCCCGGAAGCTTTTGTAGAAAGAGTAAATAGTAAAAATGTGCATGGCATTACTGCGGAGCCTGTGCACATTAATAAAGTAGTTCAGGGTGAAAGCAGCGGCTATGCTGTGATAATTGATCGCATTTCACAGGACGTTCCTTTCTATCGCGCCTATTTAAAAAATGCTGCGCTTTGCGGTGCTGCAGTAATCAACAATCCTTTTTGGTGGAGCGCAGATGAAAAATTTTTTAATAATTGTCTTGCCACTAAAATTGATGTACCTGTTCCAAAAACGGTGATCGTACCTTCAAGCACAATGCCTACTGATACACACGAACAGTCTTTTTCCAACCTGGCTTATCCAATGGATTGGGAGCACATCTTTAATTATATAGGTTTTCCGGCTTACATGAAGCCGCATGCAGGTGGCGGCTGGAAAAATGTTTATAAGGTTACAGACTCAAATGATTTTTTTGAAAAACATAAGGAAACAGGTGAACTTATAATGATGTTGCAGGAAGAAATTGTTTTTGAAGAATATTATCGGTGCTATTGCATTGGCGGGAAGTACGTGCACATAATGCCTTACGAGCCCCGCAATCCGCATCATTTAAGATATGCAGCAGATTTCAAACCTGATAATGAAAGGTATGAGCAAATGAAAGATCTCGTGCTAAGACTTTGCCGATACCTTGGCTATGATTTTAATACAGTGGAACTGGCACTTCGCGACGGTGTACCTTACGCAATCGACTTTTGTAACCCCGCACCGGATGCGGAGATCACGAGCGTAGGCCAGGAAAACTTTGACTGGGTAGTAGAGAACGCAGCTAACTTCGCAATAGAAAAAGCAGAATCTTACCAGGAAGGTAAAGACAATCTTACCTGGGGCGAATATGTGAGAAGAAGTGCCGATGGAAAGGTGTTGTATAAGGGCTAACTAAAACTTGATTCCTGGCATATTATAACAGATCACTTTAACCAATCACTAATCACTGATAACAATGGGCGGCATTTCATATAAGCATTTTACACTGGGAGTAGAAGAAGAATACATGGTAGTAGATCCCGTGACGCGTGAACTAAAAAGTCATGAACAAAAGATTGTGCAGGAAGGTGAAAAGGTGATAAAGGATAAGGTGAAAGCTGAAATGCACCAGGCGGTTGTAGAAGTGGGCACAGATATTTGCCAGGATATTGATGAGGCATTTGTCGATGTTGCAACACTTCGTAAAACAATCAGTTCTATTGCTGATAGCCTCGGCCTTTGGGTGGGTGCTTCAGGCACACATCCCTTCAGCCATTGGGAGAGCCAGCTCATAACTGATCATGCACGTTACAGCCAGATCGTAAATGAATTGCAGGAAGCTGCAAGAAGCAATCTTATTTTTGGGCTACACGTACACGTTGGCATGGAAAACCGCGAAATGGCGATTCATATCGCTAACTCAGCGAGATACTTTTTACCACATATTTATGCATTAAGTACCAATTCACCTTTTTGGGAAGGAAGAAAGACCGGTTACAAATCTTTTCGAACAAAAGTTTTCGACAAGTTTCCACGTACGGGCATACCTGATTTTTTTGACAACATAGAATCTTATGATAACTATGTAAAGCTTCTGGTAAAAACCAATTGTATCGACAACGCTAAAAAGATCTGGTGGGATCTGCGGGTGCATCCATTTTTCAATACGGTAGAGTTTCGGATTTGCGATGTTCCCATGACCGTGCAGGAGACTATTACTATTGCCGCGCTTTTCCAGGGAATATGCGCCAAGTTGTATAAGCTGCGCCTGGAGAATCTCAACTTTATTATCTATCCGCGTGCCTTGATCAATGAAAACAAGTGGAGGGCAGGACGCTATGGCATCGAGGGAAGCCTGATCGATTTTGGAAAAGAAGCGGAAGTGAACACCCGTGTATTAATATACGAACTGTTGGATTTTATTGATGATGTGACAGTACCGCTTGGCATACGCAATACGGTGGGCAACGTGCATAATATGTTAGAGCAAGGTACCGGTGCCGATCGCCAGCTTAAAGTCTTTGAAGAAACCAATAGCCTGCCGGCTGTAGTTGATTATATTCATTCGCAGTTTTTAGAAGGGATTTAATTGTTGAGGTAGCCTCTTATTATTTCAACACTAAAGGATTTACTGCAAAAGCATCAATGATCCTTTGTAGATCAAAAAATTTACATCCACATAACAATTCGCTTCAAAATCGTTAATTATTTGTCTTAGATTTAATCTTTACATCTTCTGAACTACCAAAAGCCAGGTAAAGGAATAATTACCGGTAGAAGGAATAGAAATCCCACCCATATGTCGCCCGCTTAACTGAGATTCGCCTGTAATAATTGCGATCTATTTTATTTATCAAAAAAACAAAAAATGAAAAAGAACAACCAGGTCTTAAGACTTTTCTTTACTGTTTGCATTACCGCGGTATTTTTTTCGTGCAACAGTGGCACCGAAACAAAAACCGATGAAACAACCATGAGCAATGACTCTGCTACCGCGGCTGCCACAGACACTATGGCAAGCACTCCTGCCGCTGCACAACCTGCGCTTGCAGCCCCTTTCGACATAGTTGTGATAGACCAGGTAGTAAAAGACTATGGTACATGGAGGCCTTTTTTTATTTCAGATTCAACGGCGCGCCAGGCTAGCGGACTAAAGGATATTGTTGTTAGCAAAAACATGGATAAGCCAAATGATATCAGCGTTATATTGTTGGCCACCGACGTTTCCAAAGCAAAAGCATTTGGCGCGGATTCGAGGTTGAAGGATGTGATGCAAAAAGCGGGTGTTGTTGGTAAACCAGAAATTAATTATTGGCACGTATTACGTTTTAACCCGGATGCCAAGGCAAAGCAATGGGTAACGGTAACACATAAAGTAAAAGACTTTGATACCTGGCAAAAAGCATTTGATGCGGAAGGCACGGCAACACGGGCAGAGCATGGCCTGGTAGACGCTTTACTGGCAAGAGGCATCGATGATCCTAATATGGTATTCATCGCAATGGATTTAGCAGACATGGATAAAGCAAAAGCGAGAATAAAAGACCCGGCATTTAAAAAGATAATGACGGATGCCGGTGTAATAGGCGCGCCAAAGATTGTATTTAACAGTGGTATGGAATAAGTTAACGATGAACTATTTTCAAAACAGCCGGGCGTACGCTTCGGCTGTTTTGTTTTGGGATTGTTGCTGAGCTTTTCTGCGACGAGTCAATTCATTTTGACAAACCAGGTAGCTATCGCTTCAAAAAAATGAGAAAAATGTGACGAAGGCAATAAGCAACTGGCATACTATTTACTCTATATCAATGGCTACAAATTCTAAAACATTAAACTAAAAATTGTATGAAAAAGATTTCGATCATCGTTGCGTGTTTCCTTTTTATCGGAGGGACAGCATTTGCACAGGATAGTACACACGCAACTTCCAGCCACAAGACAATGGGTAAAAAAACAATGCACCATCATAATGGTTCATCTATGAAAACTAAAAAGATGCATTTGAAAAGTGCAGCTGCGGATTCAACAAAATAGCTTTCAGTTATTGTGTAATCGGGAGGCTGGCATCGTGCCGGCCTTTTTTTATAGAATGACAATAGGTTTGAAAGTTAGAAATGGATAAACAGATTCCCAATTGACGCAATTATCACGACAGGTTTATTAACTTGCTAATAATTGTAATGAGAAAGATGAAAAAAAGTTATTGGCCTATTCTATTGCTGATCGCACTCGTAAGTATATTTTTTTCCTGCCAAAAAGAATTTAGTATTGAAGTCGGCGATACATTGCCAAATACCCTTGGCCGAGGCAATGCAGGGCAATGCTTGCCACTCACAGTTGGAGGAACATACTTCATGGGAAAAGATCTTGGCGATACCAATTTTATAGAAGTGCAGGTAGCAGTGAACACTATTGGCGCCTATACAATTTCTACCGAAACAATAAACGGATATTCATTTTCGGGCACCGGTACTTTTTCAGATACAGGCAGAGTGCTGGTACGTCTTGCAGGAACAGGAACACCGGCTGCCGCAG
>JBDTVF010000053.1:0-16479 GCA_040007325.1 Ginsengibacter sp.
ACCAACTCTCTGCTGGTTGTTGGTGATTGCTATGCTGCAAAACCATCCGCACGAAACACCAAACAACGGCGGCGGTGGGCTTCGGTATATATTTATAGTAAACAAAGAAATACTTAGATCTATTAATTTGCATAAAAAAACCACTTAGAAAAGTTTCAAAAAAATGATTGAAAAAAATAACTCCCAATTCCCGTCATTAAAAAAAATCAGCCTGCTCATTTTTTTTCTCGCAAACATTTTCTCAACTGCATCCGCGCAACATCCAACCAATTTCACTTCTTTCAAAACAGGCACGGAATGGCTTGCTGATGACGGCCTGCCTATTGACTGTCATGGCGGCAATATCATCTTTGTTGATTCTTTAAAAACTTTTTTCTGGTATGGCGAACGCTATGGAAAACCACGTGGCGCTGCTTGCTATTCTTCCAAAGATTTATACAACTGGAAAAACGAAGGTGTGGTAATAGAGAAAGGCGACATAGAAATCTTTGAACGGCCAAAAGTGATTTATGATAAAATCAATAAACGATATGTTATGTGGTTTCACTATGACGGTAAGAGGTATGCGGTTGCGGAACTCGGAGTGGCTGTAAGTGATAAACCGGCAGGCCCTTTTAAGCTTCAAAATCATTTCCGCCCAAACGGCCATGAATCAAGGGATATAGGAATGTATATAGATCCCGAAACCGAAAAAGCTTACATAGGTTATGCTGCCGACCATGTAAACCAAACCATCAGGATGGCAGAACTTTCCGCTGACTATCTTACTGTAACCGGCAATGATGTTGATATAAAGGCCCATTGCGAAGGCCCTGGAATATTGAAGAAAAACAACACCTTCTACCTTCTTACAAGCGGCTGTTCAGGATGGACACCCAACCCCGGAAATTATTATACAGCGCCATCCGTCATGGGGCCTTATGAAAAACAGGGTTCGCCATTTGTTGGCGATGCAGGCGATAATTCATTCAACTCCCAGCCTTGCTATATCTTTAAAATACCGGGATACAAAAATGCTTATCTCTACATGGGCGACAGGTGGAATGGCGCAGGAAGTCCCAAATCACAATATGTATTTTTGCCCATTACAATTACAGAGGGAGGCCAAATGCAAATTCATTTTTACCGTGAATGGGATCTCAATATTTTTACGCCTGAAAAGAAAAAGCTGCTATAGAGAAGTATGCAATTTTATTTTTGAATTCGGAATATTCTCAAAAGTCCTTTTAGAAGTATTGATTTATTATTTTTTTAATTCTTCTTCCTTATCCTTAAACTGGAAAACATTAAATGGCCTTGCAGTGCCACGAAAACACTTAAACCTAAAGCCAGGGATAAAAGTGGTAATATAGGGTTACCAATACAGAATAATAATTTTATGAAAATAAAAAAGTATAAAAGTCTATTAATTCTTTTTACTCTTATTGTGGTATCCAATATTGCAGGAGCGCAAACAGAAGATGAAACGCGTTTAAAGCAAAACAATCCTGATTTGATAGTTGATTTAGGAACAGGGCTTTGGGGTTGTCCATTACCAGTTGATTTTAATGGAGATGGATTAATGGATATTATTATGTCTTCTCCCGGTACACCGTACGAAGGAGTTTACTTTTATAAAGATATTGGTACTTCGTCGCATCCTCTTTTTGATACAGCTAAAAAGATGTCTGATGTTGCTCCTAAAAATACGCAGGCATCGTACGTCAATGGTGGCCTGCGTGTTATTAGTGAAGGCACAGAATATCTGAATTTTGCTACCAAATTATTTTCGGAGCCATATAAAATTCCGGTTGACTTTTTACCTGGAGTTGATCTTAAAAAAGTGCGTAGCAATATGTGGAGCTATGTTGATTTTGACAACGATGGGGATCAGGATATCATAGTAGGAATTGATGACTGGAGCGAATATGGCTGGGACAATGCCTATGATGAAAACGGGAAATGGAAAAACGGGCCGTTACGGGGGTTTATTTATCTACTTGAAAATCAAAATGGAAAGTACATCAATAAAGGAAAGATTCTCGCGGGCAATCAACCAATAGAAACGTATGGGGCACCCGGCGCTAATACGGCGGATTTCGATCATGATGGAAAACCTGATATTATTTGCGGTGAATTCCTTGATAAATTGACGTGGTATCGAAATATAGGTACACGGCTAAATCCAAAATTCGATAAAGGCCGCCTCTTATTGGATGAAGAAGGGGATACCATTAGGTTACATACGGAAATGATTACACTTGTTGCTGTTGATTTTAATAAAGATGGTTACATTGATTTGTTAGTTGGAGATGAAGATGGACGGGTTGCATTTATTAAAAATACCGGCAGAATAAAAAATAGTACGCCTGTGTTTAAGTCACCGGTTTATCTACAACAAAAAGCAAATTATTTGAAATTCGGAGCATTGACAACCCCTTATAGTATTGATTGGGATGGCGATGGTTATGAAGATATTATTTCCGGTAATTCATCAGGGAATATCGCCTTCATTAAAAACCTAAGCGGAGGAATGACACCTAAATGGGCTGCACCAATTTTGCTAAAGTCCAATGGAAAAGATATGCGGATTATGGCAGGAAAGAACGGTTCTATTCAAGGCCCGGCCGAAGAAAAATGGGGATATACCACTCTAAGCGTTGCGGATTGGGATAATGATGGGAAAATGGATATTATCGTCAATTCAATTTTTGGAAAAGTTATTTGGTATAGGAATACCGGCGATCTTTTAAACCTGGAAGGCCCTTATAATGTAAAAGTAGATTGGGGAAAAGCTCAGGTTCCGAAACCTATTTGGAACTGGTGGAACCCTGGCAAAAACGATTTGGTTACAGAATGGAGAACTACTCCTTTTGCTATTGACTGGAACAAGGATGATTTGTCCGATTTGGTGATGCTTGACCATGAAGGTTACCTGAGCTTTTATGAACGATATAGCAAAAACGGCGAGCTTTGGCTCAAACCGGGAAAAAGGATTTTTTATCTCGTCAGTGATTCCTTTAAAAATGGGGATGCTTTCTCAGATGCGAAACCTCTGCAACTGGCGACAGGTATCGCAGGCAGATCAGGACGCCGTAAGATTTGCTTAGTGGATTGGAATGGTGATGGCAAGATGGATTTGATGACTAACAGTATTAATGCATGTTATTATGAGAACATCAGACAGAACGGAGATACTGTATATTTTCAAAATAAGGGGGATATCAGTAAGGTAAAATTAGCCGGGCATACAACAAGTCCGACAGCAGTTGATTGGGATAAAGACGGGATTTATGACCTTTTAATTGGCGCCCAGGACGGCCATTTTTATTTAATAAAAAATAATAACAGGAAATAAAAAAATAATATGAAAAAATCACTTCGTGGAATAGTGCCACCCCTTGTAACTCCATTACTGGATAATGATACATTAGACATCGATGGACTTGAGCGACTGATTGAGCATGTTATTGCCGGGGGCGTACATGGCATTTTTATACTGGGAACAACCGGAGAAGGCCCAAACCTTAGTTTTAATTTGAAGGTTGAAATGATTAAACAGACCAGCAGAATTCTTAATAAAAGAGTTCCTCTCCTTGCCGGAATTTCTGATACATCCATCATGGAAAGTGTTCGTTTGTCGCAGTATGCATACCAGTTCGGGGCTGATGCGGTTGTTTCAGCGCCACCTTATTATTTTCCAATGGCTCAACCAGAGTTGATTGATTTTTATGAAAGATTAGTTCCTCAATTGGAACTACCACTTTATCTCTACAATATGCCAAGCCATACTAAGGTGTCATTCGCCCCGGCAACAGTAAGCAGGCTTGCAAAAATGGAGAATGTAATTGGATTTAAAGATAGTTCTGCAAACGGAGTTTATTTCCAATCGGTCATGCACGAGCTGAAAGACCTTAAGGATTTTGCAATTTTTGTTGGCCCTGAAGAAATGCTGGCAGAAGCGGTGTTGATGGGAGCCGATGGTGGCGTTGCGGGAGGTGCTAATATATTTCCAAAATTGTATGTGGACTTGTTTGACGCTGCATCGGCAGGTAAGATAGAAGAGGTCAGGCGTTTGCATGCAAAAGTGATGCAGATTTCATCCAAAATATACAAGACTGGAAACTATGGATCCAGCTTTTTAAAAGGCGTGAAATGTTCGTTATCTATATTGGGGATATGCAATGATTTTTTAGCTGCACCATTCAAAAGTTTTGATGCAGAGCACCGGAAAATAATTGCCAAGGCAATTGATGAGCTGCAATTAATTAATATACAGGTATAAATAGAAAAAGAGTGAAGAAGGCAAGTCAAATTAGAGCATATAAAAATTCGTAAAATGATGAAAACAAATACTGTTGTCCTGACTCTTTTAGGCACTCTCTGCGTATTTTCATTAACCTATTGTAATCCGGGAAAGAAAGTTAAGAAAATGGATACAGATGTGAATATCTCAAATGGCAATATCCAAAGTAGCTTTTATGCAAAGCCAGATGAATCAATCAATTTTAAAGAAGCACAAGATCAATTTAGAAAATATCCTGAAAGATGGAATACGGCTTTCAAGTTCCTTACTACATCGGATCTTAAACAGTTGACCCTTGGTCGCATTAATCTTAGTGATGATGTTTATGCCACAATAAGTGAATATGAAACCAAAAATCCGGAAGATGCCAATTTTGAATCACATCGGAAATACATTGATTTACAGTATATCGTTTCGGGCAAAGAAATGATCGGGTTAACAAATGACACAGGCCTGCATGTAATTTCCTCTTACGATGAAACCAAGGATATCGCATTCTATGACTTCAATGGTGGTAAATTGCTTTTTGCTTCACCCGCCCATTATTTCATTTTTTTTCCGCAGGATCGTCATAAGCCTTGCCTGAAAATCGGTGAACAAGATAAAGTGCGGAAGATCGTAGTGAAAATCAAATATGATTAAAAGTATTGCCAGAAAAAATCTCTTTAATTCATTGTAAATAAAATGAAAAAAATATTCTTTGTTCTGTTTGTTATTCCTTGCGCACTGTTTGCACAGCAATCGCTTCGGTTGCCCTCTATTTTAAGCGATCACATGCTGTTGCAACAAGACGCTGATGTGAAATTATGGGGTTGGAGCGATCCCCGTACAACCATAAAAATTATTCCGGAGTGGGGCAAGGATACGATCACTATACAAGCAAATGAAAAAGCAAAATGGGAAACAACACTAAAAACACCCAAAGCCAGTGGCCCCTATATAATTAGGGTTTTGACAAAAGATACAAGTATTACTATCAATGATGTAATGGTTGGTGAGCTTTGGCTTTGTTCCGGCCAGTCAAACATGGAAAGGAATGTTGAAGAAGGTGTAGTTGATGCCAGGGAAGCATTGCCTGGTTGTCAAAATAACCAGATCCGATTTTTCTTTGTTAAAAAAGCGACAGCCGATTACCCCCAGGATGATTGCACCGGATATTGGAAAGTATGTGATCCCGAAAGCATGCGCTGGTTTAGTTCAGTTGGTTACTTCTTTGGTAGAAAGCTAAACGAAAAACTGAAAATTTCCGTAGGGCTTATTAACTCAAATTGGGGCGGTACAGTTGCCGAAACCTGGACACCAGAAGATAAGATTTCCCATAATAAAAAATTAGTTGAGGCCGCAAAATTATTGAAACCAAGTGCAGGCTGGGATACCGCGATGGGATCAACCTATAATGGGATGATTTATCCATTATTGAAAATGAAAATGGCTGGAGTTATCTGGTACCAGGGTGAGTCGAATTGCCCTAATGCCTATTCTTATTCAGATTTGCTGACGACGATGATTCGGGCGTGGAGAGAAAAATTTCAAACCAATTTGCCGTTTTATTATGTACAAATTGCTCCCTACTTAAGATATCCGATTCCTTTTAGCGCTGCCATTCTCAGGGAGCAACAGGAGAAAGTTCAAACCCTTGAAAATACAGGCATGGTAGTGATTAGTGATTTGGTTGATGATTTAAATAATATTCATCCTAAATATAAAAGAGAAGTGGGGAACAGGCTTGCAAACTATGCGTTGGCAGAAACTTACCGGGTTGAAACACCAAAATACAAATTTGCGACTTTTAAAAAACAGCAAATCGAACGAAATAAAATTAGGATTTACTTCAATAATTCAGACTCTGGAATCATGGTCAAGGGCGATAAAATTGAAGGATTGGAGATTGCAGGCAGCGATAAAGTTTTTCATGCTGCAAAGGGGAAAATAGAGAATAAAACAAATACACTATTAGTTCAATCTAATGAAGTGAAAGAGCCTTTATATGTTCGTTATGCTTTCGGAAATGGCATCGTTGGAAACTTGTTTGATAAAACCGGATTGCCGGTAGCCCCTTTTAGAACGGACGAGATTGTTTACAACTTATCACAAACCAACCCACCGGAATAAATCCAGTATTATGAAGAATGGAAAATTATATCCATGGTTTGTTGTCGGCATGCTTTGGTTTGTGGCCTTGTTAAATTATTTGGACAGGCAAATGCTTGCCACCATGAAACCATCTATGATGGCCGATATTCCTGAATTAATATCAGCCACTAATTTCGGCCGGTTAATGGCTGTTTTTCTTTGGATATACGCATTTATGAGCCCTGTATCAGGAATGATTGCCGACCGGCTTAACCGGAAATGGCTTATTGTTACAAGTATATTTGTTTGGTCGGCTGTAACCATGTTAATGGGTTATGCTACAACATTTGATCAACTTTATGTTCTTCGCGCCATTATGGGTATCAGTGAAGCTTTTTACATTCCTGCCGGGCTTTCTTTGATCGCAGATTATCATACCGGTAAAACAAGATCACTGGCTATTGGTTTTCATACTACCGGCATTTATCTGGGCCAGGGATTAGGAGGTTTTGGGGCCACCATAGCCAGCCATTTTTCCTGGCAGTTTACTTTTCATTCCTTTGGGATAATCGGGATGGTTTACAGTATTGTCTTAATTGTTTTTCTGAAAGAGAAAAAGGGATACATTCAGGATAAAATACCAGGCAATACCTTTCTAAAAGAATTAGTTACTTCTTTCAGGGGAATCGGAATGCTGTTAGGAAATATCTCTTTTTGGGTTATCCTTTTTTATTTTACAGCGCCAAGCTTTCCGGGTTGGGCCATAAAAAACTGGCTCCCTACACTTTTTTCCGAAACACTAAATCTGGATATGGCAACCGCCGGGCCGATGGCAACGATTATTATAGCCATGTCATCTTTAGTGGGCGTGCTGTTGGGTGGCTTTGTTTCAGATAAATGGGTGCATAAGCATTTAAAAGGCAGAATATATACCAGTGTAATTGGACTGTCGCTAACCATTCCCGCATTGATCCTGATAGGGTATGGCCACAGTTTTTTTTCCATTCTGTTAGGAGGCGTACTTTTCGGTCTTGGGTTTGGAATATTTGATGTCAATAATATGCCCATACTTTGCCAGTTTGTTTCACCCCGCTATCGGGCCACTGCTTACGGACTGATGAATTTGGTTGGTATTTCGGCGGGTGCTTTTATTACCTCCTTTTTAGGAAAATCTCAGGATGCCGGAAACCTTGGAAAAGACTTTGCCGTTTTAGGCGTTTTCGTAGTTGCGGCCATTATACTTCAGCTTGTTTTGCTGCATCCTAAAGATATTGATAAGGTGGTAAATTAATTTATAGCGGTTCGCCTTTGTTGGAGTCAGTTGATCGGGTCGGCAGTTCTTCGCAACGCGGTTGTGAAACCGGTTTTTAGTTAGAACGTTGGCTTGGATAAATTTAATTGATATGGCTGTATAAGAAGACACATTTTAGTTATTAAAAGATGCTTATACCCTTAGCCTGAGAAAAAGTTATAATCTTTCCATGAAAAAAAATTATTTACCGGCGAAAAGCAACTTGATGAAAATCATTATCTATGTACGCCTGGAAATATTAACCGGGAAGATTGATAAAGCAGTTTATGAAATACTTTTTTCCCAGAGAAATTATTATTTTTTATCCGGGTGAAGAATTCACTGACCGAACAACTAAAATATTGCACAACATCTACCAGGTTACCACCTTTGCCTTCCCAGAAATCAAACCAGACATTTAGTTTTCGATTTACTTTAAATGGAGGTGTTTTTTCATCTCTTAGTGGAGATAAATATCAATGGTCATTATTCCTGATTTTCTGTGAGTGATATCCCAAATTAGAAAGATAATTCACGAGATGAATCCTGTTAGCTTCAATACAATTGAATTTCTTGTTTTCCATTCCTCACTTTTCGATGTTCACAAAACATTTTCCTGCTACATAGAATGCTATTATTAATAAACTCATTCTATCAGCTTAAATTTATAATACATAAACCACCACCAAAAAGGCTTGAAACCACCGCTATTGCTCAATTTAGAGCTGATTAGCTCCAGCGCGGTTTAGAGTAATACAGCGGATCCTTTGTCCAGGTACAAAGTGCAATGAGTATGAAGCTGCAAAATACTGGCAGGATATAAAGGATTAACCGGAAGCACTACACTATTTTTTACAGCAGTCGCCTTCCTTTTGCCTGGCACAGAACAAATAATATTTTTCGATTTCATGATTTGCTTAACAGACATGCTGATCGCCTGGCGCGGCACTTCAGTTATCGAGTTAAACCACCCTTCTCCCAACTGTTGCTTTCTGCAGTCATAGTCCAGTTCCACGACTATATAGGGCTGTTCAGTTTCAAAATCCGCGGGTGGATCATTGAAAGCCAGATGGCCATTTTCGCCAATGCCTACAAGCGCTAAATCAATCGGCGATTCGAAAATAAGCTTCTCCAGGCGATCACATTCTTCCCGGGCATCTGCTTCGGTATTTATTAAATTAGCGGCTTTGACCTGAGGTATCTTTGATAAAAATCTTTCTTTTAAATATTTTCTAAAACTTGCCGGATGCGTGTCGGATAATCCAATGTACTCGTCAAGATGAAACATAACGACCTTGTCCCACTGGATATCTTTTGCCATGGTCAATTGAGACAGTGTTTCAAACTGGCTTGTGCCTGTAGCAACGATGATATTTGCCACACCATTATGGTTGATGGCCTCCTGAATTATTGCAGCGGCAGCCGTGCCTGCGGCCTTACCCAATGCTTTTGGATCGTCAAATATGCTGATATCCATTTTGTATGATTAATAAGATACAGTGATCCTATGCTTTGACCAATAGCCTGATTTTTTTTTAAACCAACACGCCTGTAGTCCCTCCTTTTTGCAAAGAGATATCAACCGGTTCATTCTTTCGCCACGATCCGCCGGTAAAATCAGGTACAGTGATGGAATTAGAACGGTTTGCCACGCTCCATTCGCTTAAAGGTGCGATGGAACTCCATAAAGCAGCGTCGTATACATCTTCATCGAGAGGCAAACCATTTCTCAGGCAATCTATAGTTCTCCAGTCCATTAAAAAATCCATGCCTCCATGGCCACCGACCTGCTTCGCCAGCTCGCCAACTTTTTTTACGATGGGGGGCTGGTATTGTTCTTCCAGCTTTTTATAAGCTTCATCTGTTAGCCAGTTTTCACCTTCTAATGAAATACGTGAAGGAGCAGGATATTTTAACGCTGTTCCTTTCGTGCCAACTATTTTATGAATACGGGAGTAGATATTTGGAGAGCTTACATCATGTTGCAGCATGATCGTTCGTCCCTTAGAAGTGCGAATGGTTGTCACATTCATATTTCCCCTAAAACTCTTATCAGCATAGGGTTTATAAAAGTTATCTTTTGCAGCCAGTTCTTTTGCCATGGGCGCCATGGTAAAGTCGTTAGATGATACGGATACGAGATAATCCATTTTATCGCCGCGATTAATATTCATAAGCTGGGCGATCGGCCCCAGGCCATGAGTAGGATACAAGTTGCCGTTTCTAAAGTTTTCCTTCAGGCGCCACATATCCCAATAGTTATCTTTTGAGAAATTACTTTCAAGCAGATTATGAAGGTAAGCGCCTTCGCCATGCACTATGTCTCCAAACAGGCCATGCCTTGCCATGTTAAGTGTAAGCAATTCAAAAAAATCATAACAACAATTTTCCAGCATCATGCAATGCTTTTTGGTTCGCTCAGAAGTTTCCACAAGTTGCCAGCATTCGTCTATCGTTCTGGCAGCGGGCACTTCTACACAGACGTGCTTTCCATGATTCATTGCATATACAGCCATCGGGGTGTGCATGGCCCAGTTGGTAGCAATATATACAAGATCGATATCCGGGCGTTCGCACAATTTTTTCCATACCTCCCGGTTGCCTGTATATACCTCAGGACTATGAATGCTTCCTTCTAAAGATTTTTTTACTGCTTCTGCCTTTTGCGGTCGCAGATCGCACAATGCCTTTATTTCCACGCCTTCAATCCGTTTCATTCTGTTCACCGCTGCAGGCCCTCTATTGCCCGTTCCGATAAAACCGATACGGACTGCCTCAAGCCTTGGGGCTGCATAACCGCTCATATTAAAATGTTGCCTGCGGGTTTTATGTACCTGTTCCTCCATGCAGGCTGTTTCCCCGCTTAAGCCGTAGGCTTTTATTTGGCTAATGCCTCCAAGTCCTATTCCGGCCAATGTCGAATATTTGATAAATTTTCTGCGATTACTTTTCATTGTTTGTTCCTATTGTTTTAGGGTGAAAAATCAGGTTCAGGTTGTCATGCTTTTAACCATTTGTCAAACCAGTTGAATGCATCGCTCTGCATCTTTTTATCAAACTTATGCAGTCCGGGATAATAAGAACTTTTATAATGGCTGGAAGCATTTGCTTTTGCATATATTTCTTGTAATATCTTATCTGCCTGTTTCATTTGAGGTAATGTATATAATTGATCATCCTCATCATTCAGCACCATCGTAGGAAGTGGCGCACGCAATCCTAATATTTCCGGGAAATCCAGTTCATTAGATAGTAAAGGAACATAAGTCATCCAGGTATGCGTAGGAGATTTGTTGAGTAGAAAATCTTGCCAGGTAGTCATAAAGCCAACCGTAACAGCACACTTTATCCTGGGATCCAACCCGCCCATAAAATCCGTACGAATGCCACCCCCGGACAAGCCGCCGCATCCCACCCGGTCTGCATCTACATCTTCCCGTGAGCATAAAATATCCAGTGCTTTCTGGTCTTCTGCAAAAAATACGGCTGGCCAGGTAGTGCCGGCGCAGAAAAGCGACTTTGCCATAACATGCTCGTGCTCGCCTGCCCACTGATTATATGCTTCAATACTTTTGGGATATTCCGGGTTATCATCCGTAACGCCATGCCTGTATTTTTCCGGCACATCTTTCAGCATTACCCTCCTGCTCGCGAAGGCGAAGGCATCTGGCACCAATACGACATAACCGCGTTTGGCAATCTCGTTAGCCCAGGCTATGCCTTCATAGTAATGTTCCTGGTGCGTAACCATCATTGGATGTTGCTTATCCGGGGTTTTCGTTATTTTTCTCCTGCCGAAATATTTGTTTCCTCCGTGATCATGAAAGGCAAGTATTCCTGGTAATTTGCCGGTTGCGTTTAAGGGCTTTAGTAAGATTGCTTCAGTGGCATTTCCATAAGGCAGTTGCCAGCTTAGCTCTTCAATGTGAAGACCATCATATTTATATTCCCTTTTCACGGTTACTTTTGGAAGTTGTCCTGTGCCGGGAATAGCCAGCCGGTCAATCACCCGTTGCCTCGCTTTTCTGCGCCATGCATCTATATCATTGTATTCATTTCTCCGGAAAGAAAGTGAAGGCAAGTCATTAGCTATTAACGAGGCAGCCCATGCACCATATGCGCCAATAACGCTAACATCTTTTTCATCATACGAGCTATTTGCTGTCGCCATAATATTTGAATTGGTTTTTAGATTTGCCCTGGTCGAAAATGGATCGAATATATTGCCAGCTATTCCAAGACCGGCTGCACCGGCGAGCTTTATGAAATTTCTTCTTTTACTTTTCATGTTAAAATAGATTTGTTAAGACGATGCTTTTAAACTCGTTTGCCCGGTTCCGTAAAAGTATGCTACTGTGCGTCTGTAAAAACTTAATATTTCTACCGTCCTTTCATCTTCTTTTGCCTGCGAATGAATTGTCTATAGCGGCCACGGTACCGTTGCTGAATACCAACAAATATTAAAAATATCAATTGTCAAAAACCAATGGTCGTTAAAACCCGCATTAAATTAAAAGCTGTTTAATTTATACATAAATGCTAACCCGGTACCAACGCTTTCCCAATGTAACCCTTATCACCTTTTAAAAAGTATATTAAACTCTCGTGTTAGTAATTTTAATTTTTTTAAAAATAAGAAAAAGTCTCTATTTTTGGGTACGTACCCGATAAATTTTTACTTCTATCCTTAATGACTTTTCCAAGTGAGACATTTTTGAACCTGTAGTTTTTGAATATGTGAATACTGAAATTTTAAAACCTCATATATGACAGATTCCAGAAGAAAGTTTATTAAGAAAACAGTGGCTGCCTCTGCTGCTATTTCTTTGGGAGGAATATTGCCGGGATTTTCAGCAAAAAGTTATGCCTCAATTTTAGGTGCAAATGACCGAATTATGGTAGGAGTGATGGGTGTGCATTCCCGTGGTTTAGCATTGGCGCAAAACTTTGCACGTCAGAAAAATTGTGAGATCCTTTATATCTGCGATGTCGATAGTCAGTCAATGAACAATTGTATTGAGAAAGTTAATAATATTCAAAACAGCCGGCCAAAAGAAATGCCTGACTTCAGAAAAGCTTTGGATGATAAAGCGCTGGAGGCAATGGTAATTGCTACACCGGACCACTGGCATGCACCCGCTGCAATCTTAGCATGCAAGGCTGGCAAACATGTTTATGTTGAGAAGCCTTGTTCGCATAATCCTTATGAGGGAGAGATGCTGGTGACAGCGGCAAGAAAGTATGACAGGAAAGTACAGATGGGATCTCAACGTCGTTCCTGGCCAAACGTAATCGCTGCCATCAAAGAAGTGCAGGATGGAATCATTGGCAGGCCTTATTATGGGAAAGGGTGGTACGCCAACAACCGTCCATCTATTGGAACAGGAAAAAAAGCAGAGGTGCCGTCATGGTTAAATTTCGATTTATGGCAGGGGCCGGCACCAAGGCAGCAATACAAAGACAATATTCTACATTATAATTGGCATTGGTTCTGGAATTGGGGAACTGGCGAGGGCGGAAATAATGGTACACACATGGTTGACATGCTCCGTTGGGGAATGGGCGTTACCTACCCCACAAGTGTGACCTCTTCGGGCGGGCGCTACCGATATAACGATGATTGGGAAACACCCGATACACAGGTGGTAACGTGGAAATTTCCCAATAATACCATGATGGATTGGGAAGGCCGCAGCTGTAATGGACGTGATATTGAAGACTCAAGCGTAGGAGTGGCATTCTATGGTGAGAAAGGAACATTGGTGATTGGCGGCGGAAATTCATATAAAATATATGATCTGGAAAATAATCTTTTGAAAGAAGTTAAAGATGATTTTAAAGTAAACGTAAGGGATGTAGTTGATCCTTCCCGTAACCTGGATGCATTACATATTCTTAATTTTTTTGACGGCATCCGTAAAGGCACATCCTTAAATGCTGAAATATTAACCGGCCATCAGAGTACCTTACTAAATCAATTGGGAAATATTGCACTACGCACGGGTAGCATGCTTGAAACAGATGAGACCAATGGACATATTTTGCGAAATGATGAAGCGCAAAAATATTGGAAGAGGGATTACGAACCGGGATGGGAGCCAATCGTATAATGGCGCATCTATGCGGCTGCTTTACTTTATTTTTCTACAATATGGTATGACTGGATTTTTATCATGCACTTCTTTAAACTGCCAAAACAACAAAGCTTGTAAATGAATTTCAATACCACTGATTTAGTAGTAATTATCCTTTTCTTTTTAAGCATGGTTGTAATAGGTATCATATCCTATTTTAAAAGCAAAAATTCTGAAGATTATTTTGTCGCAGGCGGAAAACTGCCCTGGTGGCTGGCGGGTATTTCGCATCATGTTTCGGGCCATAGCGGTGCCGTATTTGTTGCGTATGCTGCGGTGGCTTATACTCACGGTTTTACCATTTATACATGGTGGGCGTTCCCGGTTGGCTGTGTGATTATTTTAACCGCTAAAATATTTCCGGTTTCTTGGGTGCGGCTGCGTAAGAATTTTAAAATACAATCCCCACTTGAATATCTGAGTGTGCGGTATAATATTTTGACTCAGCAAATTGTAGCGTGGTCAGGAGTACTATTGAAGATCTTCGACGTAGGAGCCAAATGGGCGGCCATAGGAATTTTGCTTCATGTTGTTGCAGGCATTCCTATGACTACAGGCATTCTGGTTTCAGGTATTGTAACATTGGTTTACGTTACATTCGGAGGCTTGTGGGGGGTAATCGTCACGGATCTGGTTCAGTTTATTGTGCAGGTGCTTGGTGGAATTGTGATGTTCGTACTCGTTGTTAAACGATTAGGAGGTATGGAGTCTATTACCGGTATATGGAAACAATTACCGCCAGACCATAGCCAATTATTCAATGATCCATATACCCCGGCTTTTGTGTGTGTGCTCTTCTTTCTTTATTTCCTCAGTTACAATGGTGGTATCTGGAGCCTTGCTACCAGGTATATTTCTTCGCCTAACGAAAAAGAGGCAACAAAGGCGGCAACGCTTTCCGGCATTTTATATCTGATCTGGCCTTTGATATTATTTTTCCCCATGTGGGCCACTCCCATAATTTTGCCGGGGTTGGAAAACCCATCTGAATCCTATGGATGGTTAATGGTGAAAATTTTGCCGCAGGGAATGATCGGACTTGTTATTGCCTCCTTGTTTGCGGCAACAATGGGCATGACATCTTCGGATGTAAACACTATCGCTGCCGTCATCACCAGGGATATACTTCCGGTGATTTCTACAAAATTTAAGCGTGAGGCCCAGTCATTGCGTACCGCACGCATTACTACTTTTATATTTTGTTGCGCAACAATTGTAATAGCACTTAATTATGAAAAATTCGGCGGAGTATTAGGGCTTATTATCAATTGGTTTGGTGCGCTTTTAGGTCCCACAGCTATGCCATTATTATTCGGATTGCTCCCTATTTTTAAATCATGTGGACCAAAGGCGGCAATAACTTCAATCGTTGCCGGGATAATCACATTTGTTATTACCAAGAACATGAATCTTACAAGTCTCGCACTCGAAGTAGGGCTGCCAACCATTGTGTCGGCGGTAGTTTTTGTTGGTATCGGCATGGCTTCTAAACAAGTTCCGGCCAAAGTAGAATCTCTTTTGTCATCATTAAAAAAGGCAACGTGAATACTTTGAGAGAGCAATTTTCAAAGGGCGACGAAGTGCTGGTTTGCAGAAATTGCATTAGCGGCAGATCAGAAAAATTATTCTTTCAAAACGACATTCTTTCAGAAGTTTTGGAAACGGATGAACATGACGGACAATTACTTAAAGCTCCCGGCCTGATTGATTTGCAGATTAATGGCATAAACGGAATTGATTTTAATTTAGCGGCCATAACCGAAGAAAATATAGCAAATGCAACATCCTATTTGCTCAGCCAGGGTGTAACCAGTTTTTTCCCAACAGTAATTACCAATTCCGATGAAAATATTATTAATATCCTCGAAACGATAAACAATGCTTGCAAAACTGATCCGCTGATAGATGAATGTGTTCCCGGTATTCACCTGGAAGGCCCATTTATTTCGCCTGCCGAAGGCGCAAGAGGTGCGCACGACGAAAAATATATAAAACCTCCTGACTGGGAATTATTCGAAAAATTTCAAAAAGCTGCCGGTGGAAAAATTAAGATCATTACACTTACCCCGGAATGGAAGGGCTCGCAAACATTTATCGAAAAATGCAGGCGAAACGGGGTTATCGTTTCAATCGGTCATTCAGCAGCGAATACCACGCAAATTGAAAACGCCATAAAAGCCGGAGCCTCTTTATCAACACATTTGGGGAATGGCGTTCCACTGTTCATTAAACGCCATCCAAATTTACTCTGGGATCAGTTGGCCGCCGATGATCTTTATACCTGTATCATTGCGGATGGGATACACCTCCCGGATTCTTTTATAAAAGTGATTATGAAGGTGAAAGGCAAGAAGATGCTCGTAGTAAGTGATTCCACCTGTTTTGCAGGCATGCCCCCGGGAGAATATAAAAATCATATAGGCGGAGATATCATCCTGGATGCGGAAAACAGGGTATCTATGAAAAGCTCACCAGGAATACTTGCTGGTGCGGGTAAATCATTGTTGCAAAACGTGGAGACTTTAACCAATCACAAGCTTACAGATCTCTGCGGCGCCTGGCAATTGGCTTCAACAAACGTGGCAGACATGCTGGCCTCGCAGGATGCGGCTTTTAAAAAACCAAACAAAGACTATGTTATATTTCAATTTGGGGGAAATGAAATATCCGTCAGGAAAGTTATAAAAAACGGCAGA
>JBDTVF010000054.1:0-16253 GCA_040007325.1 Ginsengibacter sp.
GTAATTCATTTTATAGTCATCCATTTCCGAATAAGAGAGCAATTTTTTTGGCTGCATTATCAATATCTGATCTCTTAGCTGCCGGTAAGTGAGAGACGTTTTTGCCAGTGCCATTTTTAAAAAATCTTCGACACTTAGTTGGGTTACCGGAAGATTAAGATTGCGAATATTCTTGACTTCATCTTTCCTGTACATGAAGTGATAACCAGTTAGCGCTTCTATCTTTTGAAAAGCCTGGATGAGTGTTTCATTTTGAAGACCGAGCGTAACTTTGACTTCATTAATCGGTTGACTTTTTAACGGACTCGCACAAAGTAATTGGACTGAGGTAGTAATCAATATTGTAGCTGTTACAATTCCAATTCTCATAATGTTTCTTAAGATTGATTTTTCAACGGAAAATTTTTTCTGAACAGTCGGTTTGAAAAAATTATGGAATACTTCAGTTAATGATGGAAGATTCATAAATTTGAAACGTTTTAAGTTGATAAGAAACTCGTTAACACGAGTGTATTTAAGACAGTGCATAGTGACGATTGCAGTCGGCACTTGCAAAACTTTTCCTCTGAAATTTATTTCAGAGGATTTTTTTTGTTCATTCCAGTTTTACTAAACCACAGCTGGTTTGTTTTAGGTAAAGTTGATTCATAATGGATGAAGGTTTTTTAGGTTTATAAAATATATTATGGCGTAATGTTTACTATAGTTTTTGATTTATTGTAGGTATAGTTCAAACCGTTGAAAACACATATACTGCTAAGCGTTTGATCCAGTGTTTCGTCTTTGGAAAATGTGGTCGTAAATCGCAAAGATTCAATCTCGGGATCACTAATAGCTATTTTCACCCTATACCTGTCTTCAATAAGTTTTGCCGCTTCAGAAATAGTCAGGTTATCAATAAGTAAATCTTCCTGCTTCCACGCCAAATAGCTTTCATTTTTCACAGACCCAATCGAGGATTTTACTTTCGATTTTGCATAAGTTATTTGCTGGTTGGGAGTAATGATCCCGAGAAGTTTATCCTTTTCATTTACACTCACCCTGCCGCGTGTTACGGTTACGGTGATATCATCTTCACCCGGATAGGCTTTAATGTTGAAAGCTGTACCCAAAACCTTTGTGAGAATAGTACCCGTGTGTACAATAAAAGGACGCGACTCGTTATGTTTTATATCAAAAAATGCCTGGCCTTCAAGGTACACCTCACGTGTATGTAAGCCGTCAAAAGTTGATGGATAATTTAATTTGCTTCCATAGCTTAATATCACAGTGCTTCCGTCCGGCAAAAAGATTACTCTATTCTTTTTATTCTCTAAAACAATAGTTTTTTCTGCTGGCTCATCAACTTTTTTGACTGAGTTGCCTGTGAAGAAATAGACAGTAGAAAGCATCGCCATTACAATGACGGCAGCGGCAGCCAATTTAAAAAATAGGTTGTAAGGTGATCTTACTTTTTCAGGTTCTGGCGAATTTGCAATAATTGCCGAGTGAATATCATCTTTAAGATTATTCCTGAAAGCTTTTTTTTCATCGGGGTTTAAAATGTCTAAAACATCGGGTTCCTGCTGAAAAAGGTTATAATATTTTTCGATGAAAGCTGATTCTTCATTTGTTGATTTTCCATCAAGATATTTCCGCAATAACTTTAGGAAGTAATTTTTATCCATGCAAGGTTTAATGCTTTTAAATCATATACATGACCCTTCAAAACATAAAAGTCCCATCCATATAAAAAAAAATTTGAATTTTTTTTTAAGAAACAAAAAAGCTAAGAAGAATTCCGATTGTAAAAAGCCGTATCAGTGAGACTTTGAGCGTCTCAATTGCTTTACCAAGCTGGTTCTGCACAGTTTTCCTTGCTATCCCCATTTCGGAAGCTATCACTTTTGTTGACAAACCTTCCTGCACTTTTAAGCGAAAGATATCTCTCCGTTTAGGAGGTAGAGTGTTGATAAGATATTCGAAAGATTGAAAAAATTCTTTCCACAACAAAGGTGAATCCGCCTGGAAATTTTTCTCGGTAACATTTTCAAGTTCATCAAAAAAAGGATGAACAGGTTTTTGCTTTGCAAAAAATTTGAGTACCCTGTTTCTTATTGCGATGTGTAAATATGCGGGGAAATTCTCAATGCCGATTTCGCGGTTAATCCAGATTTGAGTAAAGATATCCTGCACAATGTCTTTAGCAGTTTCAATATCTTTTACTCTTTTATAAGCAGCATCTAAAGCCTCTTCCCAATATTTATCAAACAAAACATCAAACGACTTTTGACTCCCGCTTTGTAGCTGGGTAAGCAAAAGGTCATCATTAATTGGCTTTGTTTCGGGGTGTAACATGTAAGAGAATAGGTTGATCAAATGTAAATATTTTTTTTAAAATAAAATTTCAAGAAATTTCCACCTTTGCATTATTTAGCTGCAAGAAGGGTCAGAATAGTACTTTAAAAAGTTGCTTAATTGCATCTTCAGATTTCTGACCGTTTTACGGCACTCAAACAGGCTTGTCACTGCCGGTATGTTTTTGAATAAAAAATGCCTTATATAACTTTAAGGCATAAGGGATTTATAAAAAAATCATTTTCAATATTTCCTATCGTTGTACCCTTCCACTCGCATCACCTTTCATAAGGCCCTTTACGTCACTCAGTGTAGCGTGATTAAGATCACCTGGTATCGTGTGCTTGAGAGCCGAAGCTGCCACTCCAAACTCAGCAGCATCCTTCATTTCCATACCGGTAACAAGGCCGTAAATAAAACCACTTGCAAAGGAGTCGCCACTTCCTACACGATCCACTATTCGTACATCATATTGTTTTGAATGATAAAAATCTTTGCCATCATACACTAAAGCGCTCCATCCATTGTCAGATGCGCTGTGGCTTTCGCGGAGTGTAGAGGCGATATACTTAAAATTGAATTTTTCTTTCATTTGCTGGAAAACATCTTTGTATCCATCAAGATTTAATTCCCCTTTCGTAACATCGCTGCCTTTACTTTTAAAACCTAAAGTAGTTTCAGCATCTTCTTCATTTCCAATACATACATCTACATACTTACATAGCTTCGTCATTACTTCTTTCGCCTTTTCTTTGCTCCATAATTTTTTTCTATAGTTAAGGTCGATGCTGGTGGTAATTCCTTTTTCTTTTGCAGCTTTTAAAGCAGTTTCAGTAAGTGCAGCGGCCTTATCGCTTAAAGCAGGTGTAATACCTGTTGTATGAAACCAATCAGCTCCGTCAAATATTTTATCAAAATCAAAATCAGAAATTTCCGCTTCTGAAATAGCAGCATCAGCGCGGTCATACACTACCTGTGAAGCACGCATGGCTGCCCCTGTTTCTAAAAAATAGATGCCTAATCTTTTTCCGCCATGGGCGATGAATTGAGTATCTACACCATAACGCCGCAAGTGATTAATTGCAGATTGCCCTATAGGATTCTCAGGAACTTTCGAAACAAATATTCCATGTAAGCCGTAATTGCATAGCGCTGCCGCAACATTTGCCTCACCACCACCGTAGGTTACATCGAAGCTATCTGCTTGTACAAATCTTTTAAAATCAGGGGTTGATAATCGAAGCATTATTTCTCCCAGTGTTACAACTTTTTTTGTCATGATAGTTTATTATTTTAGATTAATAAGGATATTTTATTGTAATCAATTTCGCCGAATTTCTTTCATATTTATTGAAGCAGCAAGGTTAAGCTAAATATTTATTGGAAAAACTTTCTAACGATTGCATAAAAAAAATATGGCATGTTCCCATAATTCTTATAACATTGTTTATTTATGATAATATTTTACAGTTATGAAAAATAAATTATTGAAATTGATTCCTGAGCAAGGAATATTGCCACTTTATTTTTATAAAGACACTGAGGTAAGTCTGCAGGTTTTAAGGGCGTTATATAATGCAGGTATAAGAGCCGTTGAGTATACTAATCGTGGGGAGGCGGCTTTGCAAAATTTTAAAAAAATGCGGGAACTGTGTGATAAAGAATTAGAGGGAATGTATCTTGGAATAGGCACTATTAAAAATGCAGAGATGGCGCAAGTGTTTATTGACGCGGGTACTGATTACATTATTTGTCCCGGCCTTATAGATGAAGTAGCGGCTGTAGCTGATAAGCATGATATGTTATGGGTTCCCGGTTGTATGACACCTTCTGAGATAATACGGGCGGAAAATATGGGCGCTAAAATGATCAAACTTTTTCCAGGCAATATTTTGGGGCCCGCTTTTATGAGTTCCATAAAAGAGTTATTTCCGGGCCTGATGTTTATGCCAACCGGTGGAGTTGACCTGGATAAAGAAAATATTTCAGGATGGTTTAAAGCGGGTGTTTCTGCTGTGGGAATGGGCAGCAAACTTGTAAGTAAGCAATTACTTGAGCAAAAAGATTATGCGAAAATTGAAGCAGTTACCAAACAAGCGATGGACATTGTTAATGCGATAAGACAATAACAAATTATTCTCCGCAATAGATAAAAAAGGTTACGAAGCTTCCATCAGCACAGCCTGTTGTTTGGGCTTGTGCATGTTTAGCTTTCCGTTGTATTGTGCGCCCAGTTCTATTTCCAGGGTGTCTGTAGTAATGTCGCCTGTTACATGACCTGTTTTCTTGATCTCCAACTGGCTTGATTGAATGTTGCCATTTACAGTACCATAAATGATTGCTGAGTCAGTGATCACATCGCCTTCGATCTCTCCACTTTCGCCTAAAATGACACCGCTGGTTACATTTACATTTCCCACAATTTTTCCTTCAATTCTAACAACGGTAGCACCCTGAAGTTCCCCGGTGAAAGTGTAACCTTCACCGATAATAGTAGATATTTCCTGTTGATTAATTTCCAAAGGCTGTTTGTTACTTTTTTTGAACATGATAAGTTTAATTAAGAGTTAGAAAAGATTCGGGATTAATCTTTTGACCATTCCTGTGTACCTCGTAATGAAGATGAGGACCAGTTGATCGTCCGGTAGACCCTATGTTTCCTATTTGCTGGCCTATTTCTATTTTCTGACCCGAACTTACTAAAATTTTTGATAAATGCCCGTAAAGAGTTTCAAAGCCATTGCCATGTTTTAGTATGATGCAATTGCCAAAACCACCTCTTTGTCCTGCAAATGCAACCTCGCCCTTTGCCATTGCTTTTACAGGCGCGCCCATAGGGCCTTTAATGTCAAGGCCTTTATGTGTTTCAACATTGGAGCCGCCGAATGGGTTTTCACGATGACCAAATGTGGAAGTGATCGCACCTGGATAAGGAGCACCTAATGGAGTGTATGAAATATTATAGATTATCTTATTTAAATAGCCATCATAAAAATCACTTATCTCATCGGTTGACAAAATATCATTGTCTTCTTCTCCGCCTTGTGGCAATTTCAAAGTACTCTGGATTCCTCTGGCTTTTAAATAACCATTTATTGTAGAAAGATCTTTATCAATCTTGGTAAATTTTTCTTTTATGGCGCTTGTGTCTACCTGTGCAAACAACGTATGCATAGATTGTATTTTTTTCGCCAGCGATGCTCTTAGCTTTAGTTGCTGAAGATTGCTTGATGAAAGATAAACAATGGTACCTACCAAAGAAAAAAATATCAAAAGCATAACTGCCACATATTTTTTCCAGTTTAAAATAAGTTGACTTGAAATTTGTACAGGTTTGGGTGCTTTTGAGTTCTTGCTCACAAATAAGACGGTTGTCTTTTCTTTTTTTGGTTTCATAGAGGCCAGGGTTTAGAGACTATATTGGATTTTATAAGTTGGATTATCAAAAGCAAGCCTGCATTTCACAATAGATATAGATGCAGGGGATATAGTATAAACGGATAATGAAAAGATAAATTGCGCTTGTTAATATCTTTATAAACAATTATTCATGAAGACCTTATGAGATAGTTTTGAGCAAAAAAAATTTACTTCTAAATAGTCACAATAATAATTATATGAACGTTCTTACACCGGTAGATGTATATGAGTGCCTGAATTCTTTTGGGGTACTATCTTTTTTCTTTTTAAAGATCCGGTTGAAATTTGACATGTTATTGAACCCGCACTTATAAGCAACTTCATTAATACTATCGGTTGTATCTATTAACATACGGGATGCATGTCCCAACCTTACTTCATTTAGAGTGTCAACAAAGGTTTTCCCTGTTCTAAGCTTGAAAAAACGGCTTAGCGAAACTTCCGTCATGCCGGCGATCTTTGCCGCATCTCCTAACATAATATTTTGGTTAAAATTATTATTTACATAGGCCATTATTTTTTCAATCCGCCGGCTATTGTACGATGCTGTTTCTTTATTAAAAGAGGTGTCAGAAAGCGACCTGATATTCCTTGAAGTAGAAAGATCATGCAGGATAGACATAAGCTCAAGCACAGAATCGAATCCGTGTTTCTGAGGCAGTTGTTTTAAACGTGGCATAATCGCCATTGCAGTTGCATTGCTAAAAAGAACGCCTCTTGAAGAGCGTTGAAACAGGGCTCGTATAAAGCTCATCTGGTTTCTTTGAAGAAATTTTTCATCATAAAGGTCGCGGTGAAATTGGATAGTTATTTCTTTTATGAGCTTTCCCTTACATTTATGAGTGAACCATCCGTGTTGCAGGTTGGGACCAACTAACACGAGTTCAGTATCACCAATCTCTTCTACATGATCGCCGATTATTCTCTTTGCTCCGCCTGCATTCCTTATAAAATTTAATTCAAACTCTTCATGGAAATGTAATGGAAAATCAAATTCCCGTTTGCTTCGGGAGAAAAGAGAAAAACAATCACTTTGAGTCAAAGGAGTAATTTCCCGTAGAATTTTTGCCGGCATGATTTGTAAAGTTTTGGCAGAAAAAGGGTAAAATTAGATTAATAAAGTATCATATTGTGAAAACAAGATGTTTACATAGAATATCCTAAAATACTAAGTATTTGAAGATATCAGTTAAAAATAAAAATAAGAAAATATAATCAATAGATAAAATAGTATCTGAATTTGATTACCCCTCTTGATACCTTTACTACAGCGGCTTGATTAACGATTGCATTATAGAAATTTTAACCTTCGTTTCACCTAAGCGCTTTTTATTTATTCCCTGCCCATAAAAGATTTGCTGAAAATTTAAATAACTGCCGATACACTCAACCATTTTACTGACTGAATATGCGTCTTAAACTCTGTTACTTATTTTTTTTGTTATCGGCTTTTGATTTTTCTTATGCTCAATCTACATTCACCACAGTGCAAGGCCACCAATTTTATTTAGACAGCAAACCGGAATATTACATCGGCACAAATTATTGGTATGGGGAGTTACTGTCGCTTGAAAAAGATAAAAAGAAAGGGATTGAAAGACTTAGGAAGGAACTTGATTTTTTGCAAAAACATGGTATAACCAATCTTAGACTTGTTGCGGGTGCAGAAGGAAGTGGTTTGGTAAACGGCGTTGAAAGAATCGGTCCTCCGTTACAAAGAGAAAAACAAATTTTTGATCCAAAGATTTTAAGAGGCCTTGATGTATTGCTGAATGAAATGGGTAAAAGAAATATGAAAGCTGTTATTTATCTCAGCAATAATTGGGAATGGAGTGGCGGATTTTTGCAATACCTGCGATGGAATGGAATGATTGAAGATTCTGTTTTCAGGAAAAAATTCAATTGGTTCGAATTGAGTAATACAATCAGCAAATTTTATGATTGCGAAAAATGCATTGATGATTACCTGGCCCAGGTTGCTTATATAATGGATCGCACGAATTCTGTTTCGTATAAAAAGTATAAAGACGATCCTGCAATCATGGCATGGGAAGTCGCGAACGAGCCAAGGCCTATGCGGGCTGCATCTATTTCCTCCTATGAAAAATTCATTAGTAAAGTAGCGGCTTTTGTTAAGGCAAAAGACTCCAATCATTTGGTGACACTCGGTGTAGAAGGGTATATGGGAACAGAAAACCTTGATGTTTTTAAACGAATTCACGATGACATAAACGTAGACTATCTCACTATTCACGTGTGGCCAAAAAACTGGGGTTGGTTTAAAGGAAATGATGTTGCCGGTGGTATTGACACAGTTTACTCAAAGTCACTTCAATACATCTATGCACATGAAAATATTGCAAGAAAACTTGTTAAACCAATCGTAATTGAAGAATTCGGTTTACCGAGAAATAATAATTCATTTGATATTAATGTATCCACCTCTTTGCGTGATAGTTTTTACAATCGAATCTTCACCGAGCTGGTAAAAAATAAATATGGCGATGGCGTTCTTGGCGGCGTAAATTTTTGGGCATATGGAGGGCTTGCAAAGCCTACTAAAGGCCAGATTTTCTGGAAAAAAGGAGATGATTACATGGGCGATCCTCCCATGGAAGAGCAGGGATTAAACTCTGTTTTTAACGCTGATAAAAGCACATGGGCAGTTATTGATGTCGCAATAGGCAAATTGCACGACGGCAATTATACTAATGATTTGCCCATAGATACAAATGCAACATCTCAAACTCTTAATCTTTATCATAATTTAAAAACTCTTCAACTTAAAGGAACGATGTTCGGCCACCAGGATGATCTTGCGTATGGTGTCGGTTGGAAATATGTGCCGGGAAAAAGCGACGTAAAAGAAGTTACCGGCGATTACCCGGCGATGTACGGTTTTGAATTGGGACATCTTGAAGTCGACTCTGCTGTGAATCTTGATAGTGTCCCATTTGATAAAATGAAGTCGTTTATACGTGATGTTTATGCACGTGGAGGCATCGTCACCCTAAGTTGGCATTTGAATAATCCCTTAACTGGTAAGAGTGCGTGGGATCCTGCAACCGGTACTGTAGCTTCTATCTTACCAGGAGGCAATATGAATGAACTATATAAAAGCTGGCTCGACAAAGTCGCTGCATTCATATTGGATTTAAAAGGGGAGAATGGCGAATACATTCCAATAATATTCCGTCCGTTTCATGAGTTGAACGGCAATTGGTTTTGGTGGGGCAAGGACCATTGTACGCCGCAAGAATTCAAAGCGCTCTGGGACTTCACGATATCATATTTGCGTGACGCGAAAAATATTCACCAACTTCTTTATGCCTATAATACCGATCGTTTTTTTTCGAAAGAAGAATATCTTTCAAAATTTCCAGGCGATGATTGGACAGATATTGTGGGGTTTGATATTTATCAAAGAAAGGGTGGGGGAGAGGGTAATGCTCAATTTATTAATGATGCCGGCAATATGTTTTCAATGCTGGAGGAGATGGCGTTTGACAAAAATAAAATTCCTGCTCTCACTGAATTCGGATATGGGCAGGTGCCTGATAGCATTTGGTGGACAGAAGTTTTTTATAAAGCGCTCGGATACCATAAAATCTCATATGCATTAACGTGGAGAAATGCCGGAGTAAAGTCATCGGGTCAAACAGAATATTATCTTCCCTATAAAGGACAGGTCTCAGAAAGTGATTTTATTAGGTTTTACGATGAACCAAATATTTTATTTCAAAAGGATATAACAAAAGAACAACTTTATAAATGAAGCTGCAATTCTTAGATATTGCCATTGTTGTTCTTTACCTGGCATCGATGCTAATGATTGGCTGGTATTACAGAAAAAAGGCTCGCCAGAATAAGGAAAGTTATCTTTTGGGTGGAAAGAAATTACCGTGGTATTTGTTAGGTCTTAGCGATGCGTCGGATATGTTCGATATCAGTGGAACTATGTGGATGGTTTCGCTTTGTTTTATTTATGGATTTAAAAGCATTTGGATACCCTGGCTGTGGCCCGTATTTAATCAGGTCTTTAATATGATGTTCCTCGCCAAGTGGCTGCGCCGATCGAATGCTGATACAGGGGCTGAATGGCTTGCCACGAGATTTGGATTGAAGGGAAAGGGAGTAAAAGCATCACATAATATTGTGGTAGTATTTGCACTCATTGGGTGTCTTGGCTTTCTTGCATATGGCTTTGTAGGTTTAGGAAAGTTTATAGAAATATTTGTTCCGTGGAATATCGTGCAACCCTTTATTCCGTTCCATATCGCTCCGGAATATGTTGCCCATTTTTATGGTATCATTTTTACTTTGTTTGCAATGTTTTATTCTATTCTTGGAGGCATGCATAGCATAGTTATGGGAGATCTGATAAAGTATTTCATAATGACGATCGGTTGTATTGCTATCGGCTATATTGCGGTGACTCACCTGCATGGTCAAACGCTACATGTTCCAAGTGGCTGGGATCAGCCTTTTTTTGGTCTCGATCTTAACCTTGATTGGAGCCATATTTTACCAGCGGCAGTACAAAAGATATCTGATGACAACTTTGGCCTCTTCGGTATTTTTTTTATGATGATGCTTTTCAAAGGAGTGTTTGCAAGTCTTGCAGGCCCCGCGCCAAACTACGATATGCAAAAAGTGCTATCCACACGTTCGCCAAAAGAGGCTTCCAAGATGACCGGCTTTGTATCTATCATTTTGTTGCCTATCCGATACACTATGGTAATCGGACTTACTGTGCTTGCAGTGCTTTATTATAACCAGCTTGATCTTACTGTTCCCGGCGGAGGAACTGATTTTGAAAAAATACTCCCGGGCGCTGTTAATAGTTTTCTACCCGTTGGAATTTTGGGTATTGTTCTTACAGGTCTATTGGGTGCTTTTATGGGAACGTTTTCAGGAACATTAAATGCAGCGCAGGCTTATATTGTTAATGATATTTATCTTAAGTATGTAAATCCATCTGCACCTACAAAGCGCGTAATTGCACTCAACTATATCGTAGGAATAGTAGTTGCCGGCGTAGGAATTATCTTAGGTTTTTATGCAAAAGATGTAAACTCCATTCTGCAATGGATTGTTGGTGCTCTTTACGGTGGTTACATTGCAGCAAACATGTTGAAGTGGTATTGGTGGCGTTTTAATGCAAGTGGATTTTTCTGGGGGATGATGGCTGGTATTATTGCAGCGCTCGTGTTCCCTTTTATATTTACGGGCTTGCCGTTATACAACTGGCCTTTGCTGTTTCTTATATCACTTATCGGCTGCGTTGTGGGCACTTACTCGCAGCCGGCTACTGACACGCAAATACTAAAAGATTTTTATAAGCAAGTGAGGCCATGGGGATTTTGGAAGCCGATCCATGAAATAGTTGTTGCCGAAGATCCATCATTTATTCCTAACAAAAGATTTAAGCTTGATATGTTCAATGTGGCATTGGGTATTATAGGGCAGTCGTGTTTGACTATATTACCAATGTATTTGATTTTGTGGATGAAGCTTCCGTTGCTGATTACTATGGTTATTCTGGGTGTTATCATTCTTATTCTCAAAAAAACCTGGTGGAATAAGTTAGAGAATTAAGAATAATAATTTCGATTTGCTTTAAATGAGAAATAAAAAGTCCATGAACCAATACTTCCAGAATCGCTTGCGCTTTTTGAAAAACGAGCATGATAGTTTGATCCAAAAGCCAAACGCTATGCTTGAATCAATCAACGGCATCTTTAACCGGTACGAAAATCCGGTGTTAACGGCCGGACATGCTCCACTCGAATGGCGTTTTGATTTTAACCCTGCGAGCAATCCATTGATGCTTGAACGGTTTGGAATCAACGCCACTTTCAATGCCGGGGCCATGAAGTTTAAGGATAAATATGTTCTGGTAGCGAGGGTTGAAGGCAATAATAGAAAATCTTTTTTTGCAATTGCAGAGAGTGAGAATGGAGTCGATAATTTTCGGTTTTGGGATAAACCGATCATACTACCACAGACAAATATACCCGACGATAATGTATATGACATGCGCCTCGTTCAACACGAAGATGGATGGATTTATGGACTATTTTGCACAGAAAGAAAAGATCCGGCAGCGCCGCCCGGAGACCTTTCATCAGCTATTGCACAATGCGGCATCGCACGTACAAAAGACCTTAAAATATGGGAGCGCCTGCCAGATATTAGCACACCGTCACCACAACAAAGAAACGTTGTACTACATCCGGAGTTTGTGAATAAACAATATGCTTTTTACACCCGCCCACAGGATGGTTTTATAGATGCAGGTTCAGGAGGCGGTATTGGCTTCGGTCTATGCAGTAATATTCAAAATGCCGTGATTGATAAAGAAATTGTAATTGACAAAAGAGTTTATCATACGGTATATGAATCGAAAAACGGGCTGGGACCTGCTCCAATAAAAACGGATAAAGGCTGGCTGCATCTTGCGCATGGCGTAAGGGATACTGCGGCCGGCCTTAGATACGTGCTATATCTTTTTATGACCTGTCTGGATGATATTACAAAGGTGATCTATAAACCGGGAGGCTATTTCATGGCACCAGAAGGAGCGGAAAGAACAGGCGATGTTTCAAATGTTCTTTTCAGCAACGGCTGGATAGCCGATGAAGACGGATCAGTTTTTATTTATTATGCATCTTCAGATCAACGCATGCATGTGGCAACATCTACTGTAGAAAAGCTGCTGGACTATGCGATGAATACATCAGCGGATGGGTTCACTTCAGAGGCTTCGTCGAGAACTGTTGTTAGAATTATAACGGCAAATAAAGATTTTCTCGAAGCCCAAAAGGAAGAACCTGTTATGACTTCCAGATAACTTTTGCAATAAAATTTTCATTCTGAATCTATGATCGATTCTATTGCCAGATATAAAAATGAGTTGGAGCAAGAGTTGCAAAATATCCTTATTTTTTGGATGCAGGAAACAGTTGATAATGCACATGGCGGATTCTATGGCAGAATTGACAATTCTAATTTAATTTATAACGAAGCGCCGAAAGGATCAGTTTTGAACAGCCGGATACTTTGGTCATTTTCTGCCGCATACAACCTTACTAACTGTACAGGCTACCTTAAAATTGCGGAGCGGGCATTCAATTACATACGAGATCATTTTTACGATAAAGAATTTGGGGGTATTTACTGGAGTGTTGATTATAGAGGTAATCCACTTGATTCAAAAAAGCAATTTTATGCTTTGTCGTTCGCAGTTTATGCGCTTAGCGAATTCTATAAAAGCTCGGCGAATAAGGAAGCGAAAAAGCTTGCTATAGAATTATATGCTACTATACTTGACCATAGTCATGATAAGAAGTATGGAGGCTACATGGAAGCCCTGTCGCGGGATTGGAAAGATTTGGATGATCTTCGGCTAAGCAGCAAGGATCAAAATGAGAAGAAGTCAATGAATACTCACTTGCATATTCTCGAAGGGTTTGCAAATTTATACTGTATATGGCCGGATAAAGGCCTCAGCAGCAAAATACAGGAATTGATCAACATCTTTCTCGACAATATTATTGATAAAAATAATTATCATCTTAATCTGTTTTTTGATGAACGATGGAATAAGCGATCGGGTATAATTTCTTACGGCCATGATATCGAAGCCGCGTGGCTTATACACGAAGCAGCAGAAATAATTCATAATAAAAAATTAATTGAAGCGGTCAAAAAGATTTCTTTAAAAATTGCAGACGCAGCTTCAGAAGGGCTCGATGAGGATGGTGGTTTATGGTACGAATTCAATCTATCTGCTATTAAGCTCACAACCGAAAAACATTGGTGGCCCCAGGCAGAAGCAATGATTGGGTTTTTCAACGCCTGGCAAATTTCCAGCGATGTACACTATCTGAAAAAATCTCTGGCAAGCTGGTCATTTGTAAGACGCTACATTGTTGATCAGCAAAATCAAGAATGGATTTGGGGAATAAAAGAAGATTATAGGGTTATGGACGAGGATAAGGTCGGTATCTGGAAATGCCCGTATCATAATTCCCGGGCCTGCATTGAGTTAATAAAAAGAATAACAAAAGTAGAAGCTAGCAATGCGCTATCTAAACACTTTTTAAATCATTAAAAATTAAAAGAAAATTTTTTAGAATATTTTATCGACGAAAAACCACGCCCCCATTTTACCGGGCACTTTGAACAAAAATTGAAGATGTTATAACATTCAAAACGTAATCGGATAGAATGGGGATATTTTTTATTTCGCCGCTTTAAAAGACTTAATTTTAGAAACCTCTTTCATTATAAATACTAAAAAGCTTGTTATGACAACACGTCGCGATTTTCTAAAAACTACTACTGTACTTTCTGCCGGATTAATGATCACCAGGGCATCAGGATGTAATTCTAAAAATTCTTATATCGGGCTGCAATTATACACTGTGCGTGATGCAATGGACAGTGATCCTAAAGGTACTCTTGCAAAAGTGGCGCAGATTGGCTATACATCGGTGGAGACTGCAACATATACCGGCTCTGAAAAATTTTATGGAATGTCTCCCTCAGAATTCGCAGCCACTTTAAAGCAAAATGGGCTTGTAGCTATAAGTGGCCACTATCGCCTCGGCGAAGAGCAACCAAACGGTCAAGCGCAACAAGGGACCATGTTACACGATTGGGACAGAGCTGTTGATGATGCAGCCGCAGCAGGAATAAAATATATGGTATGTGCCTATCTCTCCAACGATGAACGCGGCGATCTTGATCATTATAAAAAAACAGCAGATATTTTAAACACTGCCGGAGAAAGATGTAAAAAATCGGGTATCCAATTGTGTTATCATAACCATGACTTTGAATTTATAAAACAAAACGATCAATACCCTTACGACATTTTACTTGCAACTGACAAGGATCTTGTAAAAATGGAAATGGATCTTTATTGGGTGACCAAAGCTGGCCAGGACCCATTAGCATTGTTTAATCAACACCCTGGCAGGTTCCCGCTTTGGCATGTAAAGGATATGGATAATACCGATAAAAAATATTTCACGGAAGTGGGGAATGGCGTTATAGATTTCAAAAAAATATTTGCTGAAAAAGACAAGGCTGGCATGAAATACTTTTTTGTTGAGCAGGATCAAACGCCGGGATCTCCATTCGACAGCATCACAAAGAGCTATAATTATATCAAGAAAAATTTAGTATAAAAACCAATTTCGGATTTAAACAACAACGGACGAAAATTTTAAACCATAAGAACCAAGAAAAGGAAAAGTTATGCAACAAAAATTTTTATTACTCATCCTATTAATTTCTACAACTGTGCTTGCAAATGCCTTGCCTCCTAAAGGAGATTTTTACCAAATAAAAGTTTATCACCTTAAAAGCGCAGACCAGCTTCTAATGATGGATGATTATTTGAAAAACGCTTATCTACCCGCATTGCATAAAGCTGGTATAAAAAGCGTAGGCGTATTTAAGCCGATTGCTAATGATACGGCGACCGAGAAGTTAGTATATGTTTTCATTCCATTTTCATCACAGGACAAATGGATGAATACTACGGACAAACTCAGCAAAGACGCTGCTTACATGTCCGCATCGAAATCATTTGTGGAAGCTGCGTCTGATCACGCGCCATTTGAAAGAATGGAGTCCATATTATTGGAAGCATTTTCCGGGCAGCCGCATCTGGTATTGCCAGCCGGAAAAAATGCTGAAAGAGTTTTTGAATTAAGAAGCTATGAAAGCCCAACTGAGAACCTGCACAAGAAAAAGATGGCAATGTTCAACACCGGAGGAGAGATTCCCTTGTTTAATCGTCTCGGATTTAACCCTGTTTTTTATGGCAAGGTGATATCAGGAAGCCACATGCCCAACTTTATGTATATGCCGATATTTGAAAGTATAGAACAGCGAAATGCCCAGTGGAAGCGGTTTGGCGATGATCCGGTTTGGAAAGATATTTCTAATCGTCCTGAGAATGAAAATAAGGTTTCCGTTTCGCACATCGACAGTATTCTGATGCAGGCCACGGACTATTCTGATATTTAAACGGCATAGGGAAAAGCAATAAATAGAACGCTCCCAGAAATCATTTATTATAGTTAAAAGTCGGAATTCCAATATTCCATCAAAATAAGCGTTAACCTATTTGAACCCACATATCACCCAGCTATCAACAAGCTCAAAATAGTGCCATGTTGGGATAAAATTCAATACACAATCATTATGAAACCATTTCTAAAAAGGTCTTGCTTATTTGTGATGGTTATTGTTTTATTAGCCACACAAGCAGAGGCCCAGTTACCTGTATTTAATTCGGTAACCTCTAACACAGGCACTCCGATTAAGTACGACAAATTCGAATTAAATATTAATCTCACCGCAACCTATGCAAATGCTTATGACTACGGCGACATAAGGGTTTGGTGCATATTTTCCGCGCCTTCGGGAAGGAAGGATACGGTTGATGGATTTTTCATGCAGAACTACACACTGAATCC
>JBDTVF010000055.1:0-16221 GCA_040007325.1 Ginsengibacter sp.
AAACGCTTTCTTATTTCACCGAGGGGCAGCCGACATACAACTATTTCCTGAATCGTTGGGCAGGTATCAATCCTTCAAATGGTAAAAATTTATTTTACACTAAAGATGGAAATCTCACAGAAACTTATTCCTCCAGCGATGCCGTGTTGTTAAAAGGTAAATCGCCCAATGTAAAATTCTTTGGAAGTTTCGGTACTTCTGTTAGTTATAAAGGGCTTGACCTAAATGCACAATTCTATTATTCAGGTGGCAATTACATTATGAATTATATGTTGCAGGTAGGCGCCAGTGAAGGCGAGAATATTTATGATGCTCAATTAGCGGATGCTTTTGATTACTGGAAGAAGCCGGGTGACATCGTAAGATATGCAAACCTTAACGACCTGGCTCAAAGACATACTTATGATACAGACAAGTATCTTGAAAAAGGAGATTACATAACGCTTAGGGATGTAACCATCGGTTATACGACCCCGCAATCTATTGCCTCCAAAATAAAAATGAAATCTCTCAGGTTCTATATACAGGGCACGAACCTGTGGATAGGAACAAAATTCCATGGGCTTCCTGAAGTTGGTGAATCGAACGGTGAAACTACATTAGTAACACCAGGCCTTTTCAACTTATATGCCCAGCCGCAGCTTAGAGCTATCACCTTTGGCGTAGATGTTAGATTTTAAATGATACAATTAAATTCAAATGATGAAAAATATAAAATATATAATCTTATTCGTACTTGTAGGAACTGTATCCTGCAAAAAATCCAATCTCGAGCTTTTTCCCTACAATCAAATTGAAACCTCACAGGCGTTTAACACACAAGCGGATGTTACTTTGGCAATAAATGGCATGTATTCCGGCTTAAGAGCTTCGGGTTCTTACTTTGTAGGTGGTGTGTGGAACATTATTGCAGATGTGCTAGCCGACAACCTTATACCAGATAAGACTGGTCCCGGCAGGGGAACGCTAATTACCTATTCGGAGTGGAGATACACAGGTCAGGATACATATGGGCTGTTTACCGGAGGGTACTCAATTGTTAGAAGAGCAAATGCCATTCTCGAGAATATTGATAAGTTTGAAGAGGGTGCTTTTAAAGATAATGCAAAAGGGGAAGCACTTGCTTTGCGTGCAATGGTCTATTTCGATATGTCAAGAGTTTATGGCAAAACTTACGAAAATGCATCTGCCAGTGACCTCGTTCTTCCTTACATCACCAGCACCGATCCTACAATTTTGCCTTCAAGAATTCCCGTAGCAGATTTTTATGATCAGGTGATTGCCGATCTGGAAGCGGCAAAAGCATTGATCGGAAGCAGTAACGGTATATATCGTTTAAATAAGCCTGCTGTTGCAGCATTACTTTCGAGAGTTTATTTATACAAAGGCGATTTTGCTGCATGCATCGCTGCTTCCAATGAAGCTTTGGGCACTTCACCAAGTATTCCGGACATCGCTACGTTTCCAAAAATTTGGATCGATGATGCTACCGCGAATGCTAGTGTTTTCTTTAAAGTAAGAAATACCAAATTAGATAACGTTAACTCACAAGGAGTAAACTATTATCAAACAGTAGGAGGTCAGCGCAAATCGGAATATGTAGCGACCTACAATTTTGCGCAGCAATTCACCAGTGAAGATATACGCACCGCTACTTATATTCAGAAGGGAAATTTTAATGGCCAGCCTTACAATAACATTATAAAATATGATGGAAGGCCCGGTGACCCAGCCGGCGTAGTTGACGGTAAAGTAATAAGGACTGCTGAAGTTTTATTAAATAGGGCTGAAGCTTACTACAGGTCAAGCGATCCAACTTCTGCATTAGCTGATCTTGTTCTTTTGAAATCGAACAGGTATGCAGGTTATGTACCTGAAACTTTAACCGGCACTTCATTATTAAACGAAATATACCAGCAAAGAAGACTTGAGCTGGCATTTGAAGGTGACAGGTTTTGGGATTTAAAAAGGAGAAACCTGCCTGTAATCAGAGATGATATGGATGGCGACCTTGCAACCGGAGGTGGAATACCTTTCGTATTTACTACGCTGCCAGCAGGTGATTATCGTTTTCAACTTCCTTACCCGCAGGAGGAAGTAAACTTCAATGCTAATCTTACCCAAAACCCTGGTTATTAATAAATGCCTTTTTAATATTTAAAGAATAAATATGAAAAATAGAATTAATTCAATATTAACCCTGAGCAGTATTCTCATCGCATCAACGTTGATGTTTTCAAGTTGTACAAAAGATAAAATCATTACTCCCAATACAACAGCTTCTCTTTTTGCTTCTACTGAAGGGAGTTACTTTATTACGAGCGATCCAAATACCAGCTACAAAATACCGTTAGGTATTACCAGGGTTCCGGACAAAAGTATTACAATCGAGTTCACTGTTTCTTCTCCAAGCGGAGCGGTAGAGGGTCAGCAATACATGCTTTCGAGCCATACCATTACAATTCCGGCCAATGAAACTGTAGACTCAGTAACACTTAATGGCATTTTCTCAGCATATACTTCAGGCCGGAGAGATACATTAGTCTTTACTATTACCGGTGGTGATGTGCCATCGTTGGTCGGATCAGATGTTTATACACTTGTTCTACAGGCTTACTGCGATGTAGATCTTGATAGTTTTGTAGGAACTTATTTGAATTGCTTTGATGATGGTAGCTACGGCCCATATGAAATTGATATTTTGTCTGCAGGGTCAACAGGCGCAACCACTGGTTACATAATGATTGAGAACTTATGGGATGCTGGCGGGTCTACGCCTGTTCGCGTAAATCTCGATTGGACCGATCCTGCTAACTTTACTACAACTATAACTGCCGGACAACCTTTGTACATCGACAGCCGTTATGGGCAGGCAAGTTTGAGACCGAATGGTAGTGGCGTATTTTCAGCTTGCGACAATACATTTACATTAAACTATGAAGTGTATGTGTCAGCTGGAAGTTTCGGAAATACATCGACAACAATGGCAAGATAGTAACTAGTTTGAATGGGTTTTAAAAGATCGCTGTTCTATATTTGCAGTCTTAAAAAAAAGATATGCCTGATCAGCCAACGATTCCCAATCAATTAAACATAGAAATTTCTGAAGAAATTTCAGAAGGTGTTTACGCGAACCTTGCAATTATAACTCACAGCCACGCGGAATTCGTTATTGATTTTGTAAATGTGATGCCCGGAACGCCTAAAAGCAAAGTAAAGGCAAGAATGATTTTAACTCCTACGCATGCCAAGCGCTTTATGAAGGCGATGATCGATAATGTAAAGAAATTCGAATCGGTAAATGGTACTATCCAGGATATTGAGGCGGTCGAGCTGCCGCTAAATTTTGGTGGTCCTACTGCGCAGGCGTGACGTTAATTTGAAAAATTAGTTGCTAGATTAAGCCCTCATCTGCAAAACTAAAATAACCCTCATCGCTCACGATCAAGTGATCAAGAACACTTATTTCAAGATACTTACCTGCTTCTTTCAACTTTAATGTAAGCTCTTCATCTATCCTGCTCGGCTTAAGGCTGCCTGAAGGATGATTGTGACATAATACGAGTGAAGTTGCCTGCACTTCAAGCGCTTTTTTGAAAAGTATCCGCGGATCAACAACCGTACTGGTAATTCCCCCCTTACTTAGTATTTCAAAATGATTTATTTTATTCGACTTATTTAAAAACACTACTGCGAAGACTTCATAGTTATAATCCTTCAAAGTCGCTTTAAGATATTCAGCAAGTTCACTGCTCGATCTTACATAAGTTTTGTTTAGAGGTGCTACTGCCTGCCGCCTTCGCCCTAATTCAAGCGCAGCTGTCAGCGTGATTGCTTTGGCTGCTCCAATCCCTTTAATCCCCATTAGTTCTGTGAGTGATAATTTGCCTAGTTTATCAAGATTATTTTGCCCTAAGGCTAATATATCTTTTGCAAGATCAACTGCACTTTTATTTTTGTTTCCGGTATTTATTAAAATAGCTAAAAGCTCTGAATCACTGAGACTCTCTCTTCCTTTGGAAAGCAACTTCTCTCTCGGTCTGTCATCTGCAGCCCAGTTTTTTATGGAGGTGGAAGACTTGTTAGAACTTTCCATGTTTTTTGGTTTAAGAGAAGCAATATTAATTATAAATTCGTCACTCCAAATATTTGCGCTCACAAACTCATCGCGACATGCATCCCAACGTAAAAATTTTTTCAGGCACAGGCTCTCAATACCTGGCAAGGCAAATTGCATTAAGGTTTGGGGAGCCACTTGGCAAAATAAATATTCAAAAATTCAGCGATGGGGAAATAGGAGTGGATTACAGTGAAAGTATCCGGGGTCAATTCGTTTTTTTAGTACAAAGCACGTTTGCGCCGACAGATAACCTGATGGAATTATTACTAATGATCGACGCTGCCAAGCGGGCTTCTGCTTATAAGGTTATCGCAGTAATTCCGTACTATGGATATGCAAGACAAGATAGGAAAGACAAACCTCGTGTCGCAATCGGCTCCAAACTTGTGGCGAATATGCTTACCGCTGCAGGCGCAGACAGGGTTATAACTATGGATCTCCATGCGCCGCAGATTCAAGGTTATTTCGACATCCCGGTTGATCATCTCGATTCATCAGCTATTTTCATTCCCTATATCGAAGATTTAGAATTGGAAAATCTTGTATTTGCTGCTCCGGATGTAGGTAGTGCTAATCGTATAAGAGAACTCGCGAGTTATTTTGAGGTTGAAATGGTTATCTGCGACAAGCACAGGAAAAGAGCTAATGAGATTTCAAGTATGGTTGTAATTGGAGACGTTACCGATCGGGATATTGTATTGATGGATGATATATGTGATACTGGCGGCACACTCGCCAAGAGCGCTGGTCTTTTAAAGGAAAAAGGTGCACGGAGTGTTCGGGCCTTTTGCACACACCCGGTTTTAAGTGGTAATGCTTTTGAAAATATTCAAAATAGTGCGTTGGAGGAATTGGTAGTGTGCGACACAATACCTGTAAAAGGAAAGTTTGATAAACTTAAAATTGTATCAGTAGCAGATCTTTTTGCCATTGCAATAAGAAACGCGTATGAAAATAAAAGTATCAATAGTCTTTTTCTCAGAAGCAAAATATTGAAAAAGAATAAACCAAGGGTTTAATTTGTGTTTATAAGCCGATATAAACTTTCTCTTTTCCAATAATTGGTTTGGCAAAAACCGTTCTTGTAGCTGCTTTTTATAAAACAGATTCCCTACCTTTGCGCCTCAAAAAAATTAATAATGAAAACAATTACAATCGAAGGACAAATCAGGACCGATTTTGGCAAATCAGCCACCCGCCAACTTCGCTCTGAGGAAAAAGTGCCAGGTGTAATTTACGGAGGTGCAAAAGAAATTAATTTTTCTGCTCCGGCATCTGCATTTAAAAGTATTGTGTACACCTCAGAATTTATGCTGGCAGAAGTAAAAGTGGATGGTACTTCTTACAAATGTGTATTGAAAGACATTCAATTTAATAAGGTAACGGATCTGCTTACTCATGTGGATTTCTTAGAATTGGTAGGCAATAAGAAGATTACTGTTTCAATTCCATTAAAATTTACGGGCGTACCAGCGGGTGTAAAGGAAGGAGGAAAGCTCGCAGTGAAAATGAAGGCGCTTAAGGTAAAGACGGTGCCAGAGCATCTTCTTGAACATATTGAAATGGATCTTACAGATCTTAAACTTAACGAGAATGTTCGCGTTCAGGATGTTAAGGCTGCGAATATGGAAATTCTTAATTCTCCCCGTATTCCAATAGCTTCAGTTACGATGACAAGACAATTGAAGCAAGAGGAAGCGAAAGTAGCTCCTGCTGCAGATGCTAAAGCTGCTCCGGCAGCGAAACCCGAAGCAGCCTCCGCAAAAAAATAATTAAATTGTTTTGCTTACTGCCCCCGGTTGGGGGCATTTTTTTTCATGGCCATCATGGCAATTCTGTACTATAAAGTTTGCGTACATTTGGCAACTAATTTTTAAATATGGGAATGGATCGGAATACGATTATTGGATTTGTGTTATTAGCGCTTTTATTTTTTGGCTATTTCTATTACACCAGACAAGGGCAATTGTCACTTGAAAAAGAGAGGCAACACCAGCAGGACTCGATTGCTAAGCTTAAACCCAAAATCGATACTTCTATAAATGTTGCCAAAACTTCGGATACTGCGTCTGCAGTCAACAATTCTTTTTCTGCCAATATTGTCCAGGATTCTTCGGCTAAGGAAGAGTCATTGACGGTTGAAAATAAAGTTCTTAAAGTTACTTTCACAAGTAAAGGAGGGCAGCCTCAAAAGGTAGAATTAAAGAATTTCAAAACTTTTGATAAACGGCCACTTATAATAGAGGACGGCAATTTCAACAATATATCATACCCCATCAATGTGGGTGATAATCGCACCGCCCAAACATCAGATTTACTCTTTATACCCTCGGCTCCGCAGACTAAAGCAGATGGTAAGGTGATTGTCAACTACACATTACAAACCAGAAATGGGGAAAAAATTGATCATCAATATGTTTTATCGCCGGATGATTATATGATTGATTTCAATATCAGTCTCGTTGGATGCAACAAGCTTTTGACACAAAATAAATTAAACCTTATCTGGCAGGCTAAAGCGAATAAACAAGAGAAGGATATTGAATGGGAAACTCAGCAGTCTCATGTAGATTATTTCGAAAATGATTACGATTTTGAGCACCTCGCCGCCGGTAAAAGCGATAATAAGAAATTTGAAAAGCCTCTTGATTGGGTGGCGCTAAAACAACAGTTTTTTGCGACCGCCATTGTAGCTAAAAATAAATTTGAAAACGGAGAAGTGCGTTGGGAAACTCCCGCAGATACGTCTCTAAAAGTTATCGCAAAAGCGACCGCAAATCTGCACCTGGACGTCGGGCAGACTCAGACAGCAAATATTCCTCTTCAATTATTTTACGGACCGAGTGATTATAAGATATTACAATCCTATAAAAATGGAATGTATAATATGGTGCCGCTGGGATCCGGCATATTTGCATTTGTGAAGTACATTAACAGGGGTTTCGTAATGCCTGTATTTAATTTTCTAACTAAACATATCGCAAGCTTTGGGCTTGTAATTGCGCTGCTCACTATTATTATTCGCCTACTTATTTCGCCGCTTACTTACCAGAGCTATTTAAGTGGTGCAAAAATGAAGCTATTGAAGCCGGAGATAGATTCATTAAAACAAAAATATGGAGATGATAAGCAGTCATTCGGTATGGAACAAATGAAATTATTTCGGAGCGCTGGAGTAAATCCTCTTGGAGGTTGCATTCCAGCAGTGCTTCAAATTCCAATATTTTTTGCACTATATAATTTTTTTAATTCGAATATCACCTTACGGGGAAAGAGCTTTTTATGGGCTACCGATCTGTCATCATACGATTCAATCTATAATTTGCCTTTTAATATACCATTCTACGGGAGCCACATAAGTTTATTTACCATCCTTGCTGTAATCACTAGTTTGCTGATATCATTGTATGGTATGAGCAATATGCAGGACAATAGTAACCCTGTAATGAAATACATGCCTTTTATTTTTCCAATTATTTTATTGGGTGTTTTTAATAGGCTTCCATCATCTCTTACATGGTACTACACCGTTTCCAATGCAATTACATTGCTCATTCAGTTTGTGATTCAGAAATATATCATCGATCACGAAAAGATTCTTGCCCAACTAGAGGCAAACAAGAAGAAACCCGCTACAAAAAGTAAATGGCAGGAAAAAATTACGGCGATGCAGGAGTCAAATAAAAAATTGCAAAGCATGCAGGAAAAAGCAAAGGCAAACAGCCGCAACAAGTGAAATAGAGTATAAGTGACCTGCAACTATTATTACAGGAATGAAGTCTTTATAGAGAACTTAATTTATTAAGTTTATAAAAAATTATTAATGAAAGTTTACAGGTTTATATTATTAATATCGTTCTCTATATTGGCATTATATGGTTCCGCGCAGAAGACGCTTAGTGAAGGTAGCCTGGTTTATAATATTTCAGTGGAGACTGGAAGCGCTGAACCAAAAATGGCTGATATGCTGGATGGCGCCACCACTACCGTATTCCTTAAGGGAAATATGAGCAGGACGGAAATGATAAGTGGTTTAGGTAGTGAAGCTACAATACATAATGCCACTACCGGTAGCGGTGTTATATTGAAAGATTACAGCGGTCAGAAACTGATGATTACATTAACTCCTGAAGATTGGGAAAAAAATAATAAGAAATACGATGGCATTACGTTCGAGAATTCAGGCGAAGCCAGCGTGATAGATGGATTCAATTGTAAGAAGGCTGTGGCAAAACTTAAGGATGGTTCTACATTTACTGTATACTATACTACGGATGTAAGTTTATCTAATAAGAATTACGATTATCAATTTAAGACTTTGCCTGGTCTTGCGGTGCAATATGAAATGCAGTCAGGGAAAATGAAATTTAAGTTCACCCTTTCTAAGATAAATTATGATAGTGTTCCGGCTTCAAAGTTTGAGATTCCGAAATCCGGGTATAGAGTACTTAGTTATGAAGAAACAAAAAACAAATAAGTTGAACGAATAAGCGTAAATAAAAAAACCTGCAATTGCAGGTTTTTTTATTTATTTAAACATTGTAATTATTTTCTGGATCTTATTATTAATTTATAACCCTCAGCTTGGGTATATTGAGGCATAATCATTTTTTGCTTATAAGGCAAAAGGTATATAGTATTCCCTTTCTTGTATGAAATCAAAGCGTCATTTACAATTGTGTTTCCTATCTGCCTTTGATTCATTAAAAAACTTCCCTTGTATGATAATTGCGATCCGATCTGGGAACGCAAAGTGAAAACAATTGAATTCTTAAGATTACCATTATTGACAACATTAAGTTGGGCTTTGTTTTTCTTCACAAAACCGCCTCTGTCAGCAGCAGCAATTAAGCAAATACCGCAGACAACTACAATTGTTAGAAAAAAACGAGAATATTTAAGCATTTTAGAAAATTAGTCTATTGTTAACAAAGATACTAATTAATTCTTAAAAAAAACGCCGTTCATCACATAATATTACATTGGTCAGGCGTTATTTTACTAGAAGGAATATTTTAAAAAAAATTGTAATTTGGAAAAACTTATCTGATCAGTATGAAAGAAAACCCCTACCGGCAAGACAAGGAAGAATTAAAGGAACTACTTACCCAATACAATAATTTTAAGAATGGTAAAAAGTTCACTTTCCTTGAGGAAGATGCGTTTGAAAGGATTATCGATTATTTTGACGAAGGTGATGATATTTCTGCAGCGGTGGAAGCTGCAAATTTTGCAGTCGAGCAATTCCCATATTCCGCTTCTCTCTTAATAAAAAAAGCCGATTTATTTATAGCCACCCGCAGGTATAGCGATGCTCTTACACTTCTTGAAAAAGCCGAACTGCTGGACAGTAACGACATCAATATCTACATTTTAAAAACTGATGCTTATCTAGCACTTGATAATCACGAAAGAGCAGCTGAAATACTGAAAGAAGCTATTTACTCTTTTGATGGCGAAGAAAGAATTGAACTACTCTTCGAACTTGCCGATGTGTATGATGACTATGAAGATTTCGATAAAGTATTTAATTGTCTCAGACTCGTTCTTGAGCAAGATAATACGAACGAAGAGGCACTATACAAGATCTGTTTCTGGACTGATTACACCGGCCGAAACGAGGACAGTATCAGGCTTCATAAATTGATAATTGATGAACACCCCTATACTCAGTTGGCATGGTTTAACCTTGGCGCTGCTTACCAGGGTTTAAAACTATATGAAAAAGCCATAGATGCATATCAATATGCCACAGCAATTGACGAAAAATTTGATTACGCTTACCGAAACATGGGGGATGCTTATTTGAGACTGCATAAATATCGCGATGCAATAGAAGTTTTGCAAAAAGTACTTGAGCTCTCTATGCCGGAAGAAGTTATTTATGAGGCCTTGGGTTATTGTTTTGAGAAGTTAAAGAACCCCGCGCAGGCACGATTCCATTATAGGAAAGCATCTCATCTTAATTCCACCGACAGTCATTTGTTCTACAAGATTGCTTGCACTTATATGAATGAAGGTTATTGGGAAAGTGCTGTAAAGAATTTAGAAAGTGCGATGCGCATAAATCGTTCGCAGCCTGACTACCACTTCGCTTTAGCAAAATGCTTCGTTGAAATGGAGCGCATAAAGGACGCTGTTATTCATTTTACGCAATTTATAAAGGCACGGCCAAAAAATGCCAATGGATGGAAAGAATTGATAAAATGCCTTTATGATGCGGACTACCTGGAAGAAGCTTTAGAGCAAGTATATAATGCTAAAAAGAATACCAATAATAAGCCGTTATTTATTTTTTACGAAGCTGCAATTCTATTCGCAGCTGGCAAAACAAAAGAGGCGTTGTTACATCTTGAAGCGGGTCTGCAAAAATCTCCTTCTCTTATAAAACAATTTATTGAGCTTAATCCTTCGCTGTTGCAGCACCAGTCTGTTGTTGAATTAATTACAGTGTATAAAACTGCAAAGATCCGAAAAAAAAAGGGTCGTTAGTTTACGGGGCTTTGGATATTAAGATTACAAAACTATCTTTGGCACTAAACTAAACTTTTCAGTATGAATTTTAATCTCTCGCAGATTCCTGACAGGATAGCTAAGCCACGGGAACATGGTTTAACTATGGTAATGGATAAAGGCTTAAGCGTAGAAGAAGCAAGGAATCTCTTAAGTTCTTCACATCCTCATGTAGACATCATTAAGTTAGGCTTTGGGACGGCATTTGTTACGCCCAATTTAAAAGAAAAAATTTCATTGTATCAATCATATGATATTCCAATTTACTTTGGAGGTACCCTCTTTGAAGCCTTTCTTATAAGAAATCAATTCAAAGATTATATTGACTTGTGTAAACAATTTAATATTACATATGTGGAGGTGAGTGATGGCTCTATCACTATTCCGCATGCAGAAAAATGTGGCTATATAGAGAAGCTCGCAAAGATCGGGACGGTGCTCAGCGAAGTCGGTAGTAAAGATGCTGAGAATATTATACCTCCATACAAATGGATAGAATTAATGAAAGCAGAATTGGAAGCCGGAGCTAAGTATGTGATAGCCGAAGCACGTGAGGCAGGAAACGTTGGTATTTATCGCGGTACGGGAGAGGTGCGACAAGGCCTTGTACAGGAAATTCTTACACAGATCCCTGAACAAAAAATATTATGGGAGGCTCCTCAAAAGTCCCAGCAATTATATTTTCTCGAGCTTATTGGCTGTAACGTGAACCTTGGCAACATTGCACCATCCGAAGTTATTGCACTCGAAGCAATGAGGATTGGGCTCAGGGGAGATACCTTTCATTTATACCTCAACAAAGAAAATGCATAATGAAAATTTACGGGCTAATAGGCAATCCTTTGAGCCACTCATTTTCACAAAAATATTTCACTGAAAAGTTTATAAGGGAAAACGTCCACAACTGTATCTACCTCAATTTTGAAACACCTGAGCTTGAGCAGGAGGTTTTAAATCTTCGAAAGAACTTTGATCTCTGCGGATTTAATGTAACAATCCCATACAAGTCTCAGATTATTCCTTTTCTGGACGAAGTTGCCGAAGAGTGTAGCGAGATCGGCGCTTGTAATTGCGTAAAAATCGAGCATAAAAAATGGATTGGCTACAATACCGACATCACCGGTTTCGAAAAAACATTTTCCCCTCATTTAATGGGTAGCCATACAAAGGCACTGGTACTAGGTACAGGGGGCTCCTCCAAAGCAGTGGCGTACGTACTTGCAAAACTGGGAATTGAATACAGGTTTGTTTCCCGCAACGCCTCGGGCAATCCGAATGTGATAAACTACAGTGACGTTACTCAATCTGTCATGAATGAATTCAGCGTTGTAATTAATACGACACCTGCGGGGATGTATCCTAATGTTCAGGTTTCACCTAAACTGCCTTACCAGTTTGTATCTCCCAATCATTATTTTTTTGACCTGGTATATAATCCGGCAAAAACATTATTTCTTTCAAAAGCAGAAAAGCGCGGAGCTTTAATAGAAAATGGGGAACAAATGCTAACTATTCAGGCAGAAAAAAGTTGGGAAATTTGGAATGAAAATTAGCTGACCACCTTTAATCTATCTGTGAGCAATAGTTTTTGATAACTTCTTTTTTGTAGTTCTTGATTCAAATAAATCTTCGTATTGTGGGCTTTCAGTGTTTTTGATCTTGTCCCAGAAAGTAAAATACAATCCATAATTATATTTGAACTGCTTATGATGAAGTGAATGATGAGACGCGCCTATCAACCATTTTGCAATCGCGTTTTTATGAAAACCTGCTGGATAAATTTCAATATCTAAGTGGTTAATTACGCTACTAATCGTCATAATAGTTAGCTGAATTATTATTACATAGTAGTGCATGGGTAAAATCATCAGCATTATGGGCAAAAATACAGCCTGCAATAATCCTTCAAGAGGGTGAAAAGAAAAAGCGGTGAAAGGTGATGTGATATTGCTATTGTGATGGACTTTATGAACAACTTTAAATATGCCGGGAATATGCATCCAGCGATGTAACCAATAATAATAAGTCTCATGAAGTACCATGAAAACAGCAAGACTTACCGGTAAATACCACCAACCATAATCGGCAACGTTTGCATAAATTTTCGTATATCCTTTTTGCCAAAGGACAATAATGATGGCCCCCGCGATCGAAAATATAAACGCGGTCAGCATGCTCCACCTCACTTCAATTCTAAACTGATCTTTTTTATAGCTTTTCGAATTGATTTTTCTTAAAGCCCACTTTTTAGAAAACCAGATATAAAAAATCAGGTAGAATAAACCCGCAACAATGAAATACCTGCCTGTTATGATAAAAAATAGAATGGCGGTTATTCCCAGGAACCATACAGGTTGTGTAAAATCAGGTAAATCCATAAAACAATTTACAATAATTTTTGATCATTAATTGGCGATGCTTTCACGTGTTTCATTTTCCACTTTGGTATAAATATTCTTATCGGTCTAAGTAACAATATTTATGAAAAGGCATTCCTATTATTAGGCAAAGAGGTCAATGAAAATTGCGGACAAGAATGATCTTTATAAAAAATGCGCAGATAGTACTCCAATTGCTATTAAAGGCCCTTATGCAAGAGCCTTTCTTATTTATAGATGCAAAGTTTGCCTGCTAATCGTGGTTATCACCACCGAGGCTATATTCATTATTTTCTTCATCCTCTTCTCCAATCTCCTCGTCTTCATCGTCCTGATCAGCACCTGGCACGTCAAGACCTGTAGCCGTTATATTATTTTTAAAACTTCCTTCGTTCAAATTATCGCCATCATCGTCGGTATTGTCAAGTGCTGCTCGTCGCAAGTTTTCGTCATCTTCTGTCGGCATGTCATTGGCAGTGCGACGAAGGTCTTCTTTCTCCTGCCTGGTGACATTTGAATTTGAACTCTCATCCATGTCTTCATCAATATTGTCATTAAATATGGAATCACCTTCTTCATCGGCAGATGATATAGTGTTATCCGCCATTTCTCCTAATGGAGCAGGGGATATATTTTCCTGCCCGGGGATATCGCTAACGTCTGGCAAATCTATTGTCGTAATTTCGGGTTCAAGTTCTTTGTTATCCTTTGCAGAATCCTGTAAATCTGTTTTATTCGTTTTGGTAGATTTAATATTATCGTTTTTCATAATCAAGTTTTTTTTAAAGACAGAAAATTTTATGCCAGCAAAGATGCCGGACTTCGGTAATTAAGTTTCACGTTTTTTTTCTAAAATTTGAAATATATTCTTTGCTATTCAAATCTATCACCTTACCTTCGCACTCCCAAAATAAATTTGGTTAAAAAGTTCTTTAAATATGTCTCAAAGAATCAGGATTAAACTTCAGTCTTACGATCACAATCTTGTTGACAAGTCTGCAGAGAAGATTGTTAAGACAGTACGCAGTACAGGCGCAGTAGTTACAGGACCCATTCCTTTGCCTACCCACAAAAAAATATTTACTGTTTTGCGCTCACCTCACGTGAATAAAAAAGCCCGTGAGCAGTTTCAGTTGTGTACACATAAGCGTTTGCTGGATATATATACCAGCAGTTCAAGAACCGTTGATGCATTGTCAAAGCTTGACTTGCCCTCCGGTGTAGATGTTGAGATAAAAGCATAAACCCCATCCCAGCCTTTTCCAAAAATGGAGGAGGAGGTGAAAGTTCTTATATAAAATTGTAACACCCATCTACTCTGATTATTGAGTTTATCGAAGTATCAAAGAGGAGCGCTGGGTATAAAAAGTAGAAATGAAAAGTATTATTGGAAAGAAAGTTGGCATGACCAGCATTTTCGATAATAATGGCAAGCAGACTGCTGTGACCATTATTGAAGCAGGCCCATGCGTTATAACACAGAAAAAGACTGTGGATACTGATGGATATAATGCAATCCAGATTGCTTTTGGCGATAAAAAGGAAAAGCACACACTACTCTCAGAAAAGAATCATTTTGCCAAAGCAAATACTCCGGCAAAGAAATACGTAAAAGAAATACGCGATAGCGAAACAGATAAAAATTTGGGCGACACCATAAGTGTCGACATATTTAACGAAGGCGACAAAGTTACTGTTGTAGGCACTACCAAGGGAAAGGGTTTCCAGGGTGTGGTTAAGCGTCACGGATTTCATGGTGTAGGTGAGCAATCTCACGGACAGCACGACAGGTCGAGAGCTCCAGGTTCTATCGGCGGATCTTCATATCCTTCAAGAGTATTTAAAGGCATGCGCATGGCAGGCCGCATGGGCCAGGATAAAGTGCAGCTGAAAGGTCTTAAAGTCGTTAAGATTTTCCCCGAAAAAAATTATTTATTAATAAGTGGTTCAGTTCCCGGCCACAATGGTTCCATCCTTTTAATCCAGAAATAATATGCAGTTAGACGTAATTAGTAAAGAAGGAAAAAAGACTGGCAGAACCATTGATCTGCCTGAAGAAATATTTGGTGCGGAACCGAATAAGCATGTGATGTGGCTGGCGGTGAAACAATATCTTGCTTCTAGGAGACAAGGTACCCACAAAGTAAAGACCCGTGCTGAAGTAGAAGGTTCTTCTAAAAAGCTTCATAAGCAAAAAGGAACTGGTGGAAGTCGTAAGGGAAATATTCGTAACCCATTGTACAAAGGTGGCGGTACTGTTTTTGGCCCTAAGCCGCACACTTATGATTTAAAAGTAAATCGTAAAACAAAAGATCTGGCAAAGATTGGCGCTTTAAGTAGTAAGGCAAAAGAAAATAAAATTTTCATCGTAGAGGATTTCACATTAGATGCACCATCCACGAAAGAGTTTGTGCAAATATTTGAGGGTCTTAACACCGAAAGCAGGAAAGCACTTTTCGTGATGCCAGAGCACAACGAAAATGTATATAAGAGCTTTAGAAATGTATCCTCTGTTTGCGGAACACTATTAAGCGATATCAACACATATGATATCATCAATTCAGATGCAGTGGTGTTCACAGAAGGTGCAGCTAAGATATTTGTAGAAGAAAACGAAGAGCAGGAAAAAGAAACGGCTGAAGCATAATTATAATCCCGATAATTATCGGGACAAATTAAAAAAGATAAAACATGAAGCTGTCTGAAGTTTTAATAAAACCGGTATTATCAGAAAAAGTCAACAAGCTAACAGAAAAGTATAACCGATATACTTTCATTGTGAACAGGAAAGCCAATAAGCTCGAAATAAAAAAAGCGGTGGAGGAATTTTATGGTATCCAGGTCCAGGATGTGAATACGCTTACTATGCCATCTAAAGTAAAACAACGCAATACCAAAGCAGGGTTGCTTACAGGTAGAAAGCCTGCGAAGAAGAAAGCGGTAGTGACTGTGGCAGAAGGCGAAATAATTGATCTGTATAGTAACGTATAATACCCCAACCCCTAAAGGGGAATAGGATGGTGCACAGAGAAAGCGAGGAATAAAAAATAGATATATGAATGGTAAAATCTGCTACCGGAAAATGCAGAGATTAAATGAAAATAGAAAACTTCCGAAAGTCCCTTTAGGGATTTAGGGTAATAAAAAGATCTATCATGGCTTTAAGAAAATACAAACCAACAACCGCAGGAACCCGCTGGAGGATAGGTA
>JBDTVF010000056.1:0-16101 GCA_040007325.1 Ginsengibacter sp.
CTGCCACTCTTAATATTTTTTGCAGTCGTTTTCTTCTCTTGCGGGAAGGATCCTGTCCAGCCCCCAGTAACCCCACCGGTAACTCCGCCGGATGATACTGTTGTAGCTGTAATTGCGAAAACGATAACGGATGTTTCATATGGTACTGACCCTTTGCAAAAACTGGATGCCTATTTTCCGAAAGACCGTTCGGCAAATTCTACAAAATCAATTGTTTTAATCCACGGTGGATCATGGGAAAGTGGCGACAAAACCGAGCTCACCGAATTCGTCGATACACTAAAGGGACGTCTACCAGATTACGCCATCTTCAATATTAATTACAGGCTGTCAACAAACGGGATTAATATATTTCCTACCCAGGAAATGGATGTAAAATCAGCATTGCAGTACATAGTCGATAACGCTTCTAAATATCTTATTTCGAAAAAAATAGTCTTACTGGGTGTAAGTGCCGGTGGGCAATTGGCCCTTTTACAAGCTTACAAATACAATACACCGGTAGTGCCTGCGGCCGTGGTTTCTTTTTACGGCCCTACAGACCTAACCGCCATGTACAACGATCCCACTGACGCATTGATACCTCCGGCTCTTGCGGAAATTATCGGAAAGACACCTTCGCAGGATCCGGCTATTTACATAAATTCCAGCCCGTTAAATTTTGTCACCTCCACTTCACCACCTACAATATTTTTCCAGGGTGGCATGGATTCGCTCATAAAAGTAACGCAAGCGACCTCGCTTCAGAGCAAATTAAATTCAGCCGGCGTGGTAAATCAATATGTCTACTATGCTGAAGAGGGACACGGATGGCTTGGTCCTAACCTCTTTGATTCATTTAATAAAATTCAGGCGTTTCTTTCAACTAATGTTAAATAGATTTTCTGGACTATAATGACGGGATTTAAAATATCACTCCTCTTCACTTTTTACTTAGCTATTGCTTGCAGATGCCTTGCACAATATGAGGCGCCACTTTACACATCTTATACTACTAAAGCTGCCCGGGAGAAGATGCGAAGCCGCATGATCAATTATACGATTAACAGAAATCTTTCACTTGAACTAAATGATTCTACCGAGGAAAAATGGGAAGAAGCTTTTGGCGCCATTGAATTGATGCTTTACAAGTCTCCCATAAGTGATAAAAAGATTTATGAAGCTTTTGGTAAAATTGAAAACAGGAGTATAGAATTTCAGCGATCATTGATTGAGGTAGCTTATTCGGTATATCCGTTGCAATTTAACAATGAAGTTGACCAACTGCTTACAAATACAAATGACCCGAAATTATTTGCAATGTGTGCAGAGTATTTATTGGCAGATAAAGCGGACTTCGAATTCAAGGAAAATCTTTTAGGCTTAACAAATAAAAAGTTTGGGAGCATCTCGGCCACAGATCCCATTCTATATATGTTGAAATCTCATCTTGCAGAAATAAACGGGCACAAGAGATCAATTCCGGCAGAAACGATTCGTACAATTTTCAGCGGCAGTTTTCTCCACGGCAAGATAGTCATGTATAGTATTCAAAGAAAAAATCGTGATTATCCCGGAATGGTAGTCGTGCGAAATGCAAGCGGGAATTTCGTAAGAGATAGCCTTGGACAAATTATAACTGTGCCACAGCTTGCGAGAAGTCTTTCCAATATGCCGGGATATATTTCTAACGGAAATACACCTCAGGGCATTTTCCTGATGTATGGATTTGGAGTTTCTATGAGCAGTTTTATTGGACCGAGTGTAAATGTGCAAATGGGTATGCCCTTCGAAACGAGCATCAAAAAATTCCTTGGCGACAGTAGCATTTATGACAGTGCGTGGACTATAGACTATTATAAAACGCTCATCCCGAAAAAGCTTCAGAATTATGGCCCGCTTTACTATTCGTATTATTCAGGTGAAGCTGGCCGTTCAGAAATTATCGCACATGGAACTACTGTCGACCCTAATTTTTATTTAAATCAATCTTATTATCCTCTTACACCTTCGCAAGGTTGCTTGTGCACCCGTGAAATTTGGGATGGCAAAAGAATCGAAAGCGATCAACAGCAACTTGTCAATGCCTTACTAAAAGCTGGCGGTGCAAATGGTTATTGTGTCGTGATTGAACTTAATGACAAGGAATCGCCTGTAATGCTAAAAGATATCCTTCCATATTTGAGATGAAGAATTAATGTCTCTATTTTTTATAGATCATTCGTTGTAAGTGTTTCTGCATGGATGATCTAATTTTGTTTTAATTATTCTATTTTCAATTTACTTCTCAAAATGGCTCTACCTCCTTTAGCAGAAAGGCTGCGTCCAAAAAAATTAGATGAACTTATAGGCCAGGAACATTTAACTGGCAAGGGAAGCATTTTGCGAAATGCTATTGATAGCGGGCACATACCTTCAATGATATTGTGGGGGCCACCGGGAGTTGGAAAAACTACTATCGCCAATATTATTGCTAACACACTGGATGCTCCGTTTTTTACCTTAAGCGCAATATCATCAGGTGTGAAAGAAGTGCGGGAGGTGATAGAGCAGTCAAAAAAAATTGACAACGCCATCCTTTTTATTGATGAAATACACCGTTTCAATAAAGGCCAGCAAGACGCATTATTAGGCGCCGTTGAAAAAGGAATTATTACACTTATAGGCGCTACTACAGAAAATCCTTCCTTTGAGGTAAACAGTGCTTTGCTTAGTCGTTGCCAGGTTTACATTTTGAAACCTTTGGAAAAATCGTCATTAGTTAGCCTTTTAAAGCATGCACTCGCAAATGATAAACAGTTATCGAAGAAAAAGATAGAACTTAAGGAAACAGAAGCATTAATTAATCTTTCTGGGGGCGATGCAAGAAAATTATTGAACTTATTGGAACTGGCAGTTAATACAGCCTTCTCGAATGATGTATCCAATAACAATACAATTACAGATGAACTTGTGATGAACGTTGCTCAGCAAAAGATTGCGCTATACGATAAAAAAGGTGAGCAGCATTATGATATCATTTCAGCCTTTATCAAATCAATAAGGGGCAGCGATCCCAATGCTGGTGTATATTGGCTAGCCCGCATGATCGACGGTGGTGAAGATGTAAAATTTATTGCGCGGCGGCTGGTGATAATTGCCAGTGAAGATATTGGCAATGCTAACCCGACAGCTTTGGTTTTAGCAACAAATACTTTCCAGGCAGTGAATATGATTGGATATCCCGAGTCTGCAATCATTCTATCTCAATGTGTAACGTATCTCGCTTCTTCTCCGAAAAGCAATGCAGCTGTAGAAGCTATCGGCAAAGCTCAAACGCTTGTGAAACAACACGGAGATCTTCCCGTTCCTCTTTCAGTACGAAACTCGCCTACAAAGCTTATGAAGAAACTTGACTATGGTAAAGACTACAAATATGCCCATAGCTATGAGAATAATTTTGTACCAATGGAATTTCTGCCGGAAGAAATAAAAAACACAACGTTATATAATCCCGGTAAGAATCCACGGGAGGAAGAATTACGAAAATTCTTAAAAGAGAGATGGAAGGAAAAATATGGCTATTGAATTTCAAAGATGTATTGAATGAGTACGATACGCTGGCAATGTCAACAATTTTCTGAATTATCTACTATCGAGTTATACAAGATTTTGCAGCTCAGAAATGCTGTATTTGTCGTTGAACAAGATTGTGTTTACCAGGATTGTGATGGAAAAGATTTTAGCGCGTGGCACGCTTCCGGCTGGGTTGACGATGAGCTAATTGCTTACTGCAGGATATTACCTCCGGGATTATCGTACCCGGATGCTGCATCTATAGGAAGGGTACTCACCGCATCGCATGCACGAAAACAACAGGCTGGCAAGAAACTTATCTCGTATTCCATCAAAAATTTATACCGCCTGTTTGGCAAAGCTAAAATAACGATCAGCGCACAGCTTTATCTAAAAAGATTTTACGAATCATTCCACTTCGTTCAAAATGGCGAAATCTACCAGGAAGACAATATTGAGCACATTCAAATGATAAGGGCAAAGGGGAAAGCCAAAATGCAATAAAATTAATTACCTCCCGTTTATAGTCTATCCCTGTTTTTAAATCAGGAATTTATTTTAATCCAACATCCGTAGTAAAATCTAAATTCTGATGCCCGTATGAAAGCATATCTACCTATACCCTTGCGTGTGCTCACGCTATCCTTAACACTTAGCTTTATATTTTCTGCAAAAAGTTTTTCTCAATCTTTGGTTTTTGGTAATGAACAGACCAAGGTTGAAGTCGGCATTAATATCGGCCCTTCTTTTTTCCTTGGCGACCTCGGCGGTCATCGTGGTAAAGGAACAGGTTTTATAAAAGACCTTAATCTTCCATTGACTAAAGTGATGAAAGGTCTTTTCGCAGCAGTGTATCCTAACGAATGGCTGGGTATAAGAGCTGCAGCTGAAATAGGTGAACTCGAAGGTGAAGATCATATCATTGATACGAAAGGTGTAAATGAACTATGGAGAAAACAAAGAAATCTCGACTTCAAATCCAATATATCGGAAGCATATCTTGCTGCAGAAGTTTTTCCATTAATGCTTTTAAATGCGTCGCATGAAGATTACAAACCAAGGTTACGACCTTATGGTGTAATCGGTGTGGGTGTTTTTCATTTCAATCCTAAAGGATCACTTACTAATGCCAATGGCTATAAAACATGGTATGCGCTTAAACCGCTGCATACGGAAGGCGAAGGTTTTGCAGAGTATCCACAGAAAAAAGATTATGCCTTAACGCAGATAAATATTCCGATGGGTGCAGGTGCTAAATACATAATCTCAGACAGAGTTAACCTGAGTCTTGAAGTGCTGTTACGAAAAACTTTTACAGATTATATAGATGATGTAAGTACTGAATATATCGATCCTGTTTATTTCGACAAATACTTATCACCTTCTGACGCTGCGATTGCTAAAAGAATCCATGACAAAGTTGTGGGTATCGTAACGCCATCGCTTACACGTAATTCACCGGATGTACAAAGAGGCAATCCAAAGCAAAATGATGCATATTTCACTTTATTTCTGAAATTCGGAGTAAGGATAGGAGCCATTTACGAAAGTATTTATAGCCGAAATGCTGCAAGTCATATGAGGTGCCCGGCCAGGTTTTAGAATAAAGTTTCCAAATAATTTCCTTTAAAACATAAAGGGCAAAACATACAATAAAAGTTAGTTACGGCTCACGATGCTTATTCTTATGCAACGTATACCCCTGAAACCACAAATTTTTAACTTTGTTATTATGTTTTGCTCTTTTTCAATTTCAGGAAAGCGCTAAGTTCATCTTTCAGAAAACCCGCAGTAAAGCTTTTAGTGTTTTTAGCCAGTTCTTCAGGAGTACCCTCGAACAAGATATTACCTCCACCCTCCCCACCTTCCGGGCCAAGATCAATAATGTAATCGGCTATTTTTATAACGTCCATGTTATGTTCGATCACTAATACGGTGTTACCGCGATCGACTAATTTATTGAGTACGTCTGCAAGGTGTTGTATATCCTGGAAGTGAAGACCTGTTGTTGGTTCATCAAGAATATAAAAAGTTTTCCCTGTATCACGCTTACTCAACTCAGTTGATAGTTTAACACGTTGTGCTTCGCCGCCACTAAGAGTAACTGCACTTTGACCAAGAGTGATATAGCCAAGGCCTACTTCCTGCAGCACTTTAATCTTACGATAGATATAAGGGACGTTTTGAAAAAATTCGACTGCTTCATCCACGGTCATTTCCAGTACATCACTAATCGATTTTCCTTTGTATCGTATTTCAAGTGTCTCCCGGTTATACCTTTTACCATTGCACTTTTCGCAATGAACATATACATCAGGAAGAAAATTCATTTCAATCACACGCATGCCACCGCCTTCACATAAATCACATCGACCACTTTTTACATTAAATGAAAAACGCCCAGGCTTATATCCCCTGATCTTGGCTTCGGGGACTTCAGCAAATAAGGCGCGGATGTCTGTAAAGAATCCGCAGTATGTTGCAGGATTGCTGCGAGGTGTACGGCCTATCGGCGACTGGTCAATTTCTACAACTTTATCAATATGCTCCAGGCCTTTCACGCTTTTATAAGGTAAAGGCGACATTTTGCTTTTATACGCATGAATGCTTAAGATGGGATAAAGTGTTTCGTTTATTAAAGTTGATTTACCACTACCGCTTACCCCGGTAACGCAAATAAATTTTCCTAAAGGAAACGTAACATTTACACTTTTTAGATTATTACCGGTAACACCTTTTAAAACAAGCGTGTTTCCATTACCTTTTCGTCTTTCGGAGGGAACTGCTATTTGCCTCTCTCCATTTAGATAAGAAGATGTCAACGTATCCAATTTTAAAAGATCCCCCGGTAAGCCGCTTGCCACTACCTCACCGCCATGCTTACCTGCCATGGGACCTATGTCAATAAGATAATCGGCAGCGAGCATGATATCTTTATCATGCTCCACTACTAACACAGAATTACCAATGTCTCTCAAATTTTTAAGAGCAGCAATGAGTTGCTGGTTATCTCTTTGATGCAGTCCAATACTAGGTTCATCAAGAACGTAAGTAATTCCCTGGAGTTGCGATCCTATTTGTGTTGCAAGTCGTATGCGCTGTGATTCTCCACCGCTCAGGCTTCTTGATGGGCGATCCAGTGTAAGATACGTGAGACCTACATTCAATAAAAACCCTACACGTTCGCGAATTTCTTTAAGTATGTCTTTAGCGATAACATTTTGACGGTCAGTCAGACGCTTTTCCAGTTCATCAAACCATTCTAGCAATTTGCTGAGATCAAGGTTACTTAATTCAGCAATATCTTTTTCATCTATCTTGAACCAAAGGCTTTCTTTCTTTAATCTTTTACCGTCACATGTATTGCAAACTTTTAGTTGCATAAATTTTTCAACCCATGATCTCAAAGAGTCTGTAGTTGTCGAAGAGGCAAACCATCTCCTGATCATATTAACTACACCTTCATATTCACCAGAATAAAGACTTGACCCGGAGGGGTTCGCACTTTCATCATCTACCTGCAGGTAATCGTCACTATTCGAGGTTGAAATTTCTTCATTGCCGTACAAAAGATAGTTCAATGTTTTTTTGGGCAATTCCGATATAGGTTTGTCGAGGCTAAACTTCATTTTTTTAGCCATTGATTGCACCTGCTTAAACACGTAAGCCTCACGTTCTTCTCCTAAAGGAACAATCGCTCCTTCATTGATACTGAGGCTCGCGTCCGGTATTATCGAATCAAGATCAACCTGGTAAACATTGCCAAGGCCTTTGCATACCGGGCAGGCGCCATAAGGCGAATTGAACGAGAAAGTGTTGGGCGAAGGTTCTTCATAGCTGATGCCGGTGTCTTCACACATCAGCTGGCGGCTGAATTGAAACTGTTCGTTATTATCGTTAACCAAAAGAAATAAAAGTCCGTTACCCAATTGAAGTGCCTTCTGAACACTTTGGCTTAGCCTCGTGCGGTGTTCGCCTCCTACCTGCAGTCTGTCCACCACAAGTTCTATGTCATGGATCTTGTACCTGTCGACCTGCATCTTTGGAACAAGATCTTTTATCTCACCATCTACTCTCACTTTTAAAAATCCTTTTTTTCTAACGTCTTCGAAAAGCTCCCGGTAATGTCCTTTTCGCCCACGCACAAGTGGCGCCAGCAGGCTTATTTTCTTATTCTTGAAGCGAAGCAAAATATTCTGCAATATTTCTTCTTCGCTCCATTTCACCATTTTTTTTCCACTGTTGTAACTGTAGGCTTCACCAATCCGGGCAAACAGTAATCGTAAAAAATCATAGACTTCAGTGACTGTGCCAACCGTACTTCTTGGATTTTTGTTGGTTGTTTTTTGCTCGATAGAAATCACGGGGGAAAGTCCTGTTATCTTATCTACATCAGGTCTTTCCATATCACCCATAAACTGTCTTGCGTACGCTGAAAAACTTTCCATGTAACGCCGCTGTCCTTCTGCATAGATCGTATCAAATGCCAACGAAGATTTTCCGCTACCGCTTATTCCGGTAATAACTACTAGCTTATTTTTTGGAATGGAAATATCAATGTTACGGAGATTATGTTCCCGAGCCCCGTAAACCTCTATCCGTTCGTCATCGGCTACTGGAGTTGCCGGGACCTTCTGCTTCACTTTTGCCATAATAATGGCTGCAAAATTAGCACTAAAATTGCAGGTGCATTTACAATGAAATAATAAGATGAGTATAAAAAAGCCGCCCATCTTGCCGGGCGGCCTTTTGAATTCAAGATATTCTTATTGTTTGTTGAATTTTTTTACAAACGAAATGTCAGTTGTGTGAATTCTGACAAAATATGTTCCGGATGCAAAAGAAGCAACATCAACTAAAATTGTATTACCACCTTGCTGTAAGTTTGCATTGTTAGCATAAACGCGTCTGCCATTAAGGTCGGTGATTAGTATCTCGCCTCTGCCACCTCTTTCAGCGTCTATATCTATCAATAATTTATCTTTAACAGGATTAGGATAAATTGTCAAATTAATCGTTCCGATATTTTTTACATTTCTTACCAGGCTATATTTTATTGCATTATCTATATCCACCACTTTCAGCCGATAATAATTAATACCCTTCACGGGCTGAGGATCCACAAACTGGTAGTTTAGTTTAATACTGCTATTACCAGCCGCCGCTACCTTGCCTATTTGGGAGAAATTAATGCCATCGGTGCTGCGTTCTATTCCGAAATATTGGGAGTTTAATTCCTGAGAAGTTGCCCAGGTGATAAGGTTACTTAGACCGTAACGTTTTGCATTCAGTGACAATAAAGTTACGGGTGTAGTGGAAGTGGAACTTACTACAATGTCATCAAGGCCAATGGAATTTCCGAAATCGCCTACACCCTCAAATCCAATTTGTACAGTTAAGCCTGCGAAAGCCGTCAGATCAACAGATTCCATCTTCCAATCCGGGGTTGTAAATGCAGGATCATACCTCCGGTATCCTTTGAGTCTTGTCCATGAAACACCTTTATCAGTTGAGATGCTAAGGTATAAACTGTCGAGATATGCACCGGTAAACATGATGTCGTCGTGACTCATATAAAATTCAACACTTGAGGTACCACTTCCCAGGGTGAGGCAATTGCTGTACAGGACCGATTTTGTACCGGGTGGATAATCGTAAGAATCAAAAAGGAAAAAATTTGCCCCTCCGTGTGGTGACAGTGGAGTTGTCTGATCAGCATTTGTATAATCGCCAGTTTGAAGAAACCATGCCTGACCAATAGACAAAGATGAAACGTATTTCAATAAAGGCAAAGAACCTTCAACGTCTTCTACAACTGGAAATGTTGTAATGGTTGACGCTGTGGAGGTTTGGGTTGCTATAGTATCATTTTCAGAAATGGCATCACCGGCAAGAACTACAAAAGCGGTGTCGTCGTTCGAACCAGGGTTACTTAAATTCACACCGCTGAAAATAATGTTCTCGATACTGTCTGGAGCAATAGAGCTAACATTATTTCGAGTTGCCACGAAAGAATTTGCGCCGTTTATTTTAAGAGTAACTGCGGCGGTACCAGCGGCAATTGCTGTGTTGCCTGAATTTTTTAATGCTACTGAAAAATTGACCGGACTGGTAAAGCACGATGTATATGAGGGATCTGTAATCGAGATAACATTTGCATCAATCGGGTTATTAGAAGTAAAAAAAACTGCGAACGCCGGATGAGATTGCGTAGAATTGCTCAACAAGTTGGTTGGCAAGCCCGAAGTCCCGCTAATATATTTTGTCGAATTCGCCACATAATCGGGAATGTCAAGAGAGAGATCAAATCCCCACACTACCTCACCTGTCGCCGGCGCAGATTGGGTATACTCAACAAGCATTTCAAGGTTATCCCCACTATAAATGAATGGTGCACTTAGTATAAACTTCTTAAAACCACCTGTATTTCCAATAATTATTGAAGGGTCTCCACTATACACTGGAGTCGCGCCACTTATTTCAGACGTCCAGTCTAACGCCCCGGACCCAAAATCGCTATTCACGGTATTTTTCAGATAAATTTTGCAATTAACAGCGCCACTGAGCATACCAAAAACGTTGTTCGATGATACCCTGGGGAACAAAAGTGAATCAATAGTCGAATTAGAATAAATCCCATTCAATAATGTTTGCGGATATATGTAAGCATGCCGGTTCCATGATACAGTCGTGTTGGTCGAGAATGGTCCGTAAGCATTCGAAGATGAATAATAAGTTCCTGCCCCGCCCTTAGTACCTATCGTGATATTTGACTGGCTGTGAACCGATTGAAATATTAAAAATGATAGAATAAACGAGTAAAGATTTTTCATGTGTAAGTTTTGGTTGTTGGACGTATTAGTGTTAAAGATAAGTAAGATGCTTTTTAAAAAATTAACTGTAATAAAATATATTTTCTATTAATCTGTAGGCAAAGTCATTTCATCAACACTCGAAGAACAGATTAAAACGCTCCCACAGGGTTCTTTAACTAAAATTTTAAAAAAATACCCCACAAAATGAATTTTTATTTCGCGATTTATCGTAGCTTCATTTTACCTTTAAGCCCTGCATTAATCCATTACTCAGTTTCAAATACATAATTTGGTATCTTTTTACAATAATTGAAATACTTGTCCGTTTTATATTGTTGATAACCGGTTCTTGTAAAAATAAATTTAAGAATGCGGTAATCATGGATAATTATTTTAATTTAAATTAATTATTACATTTGCTCCTTACCCTCAAAAGTAAAAAAATGAAGAACAAATTGTTCATTCCACTGGCTGCTTTAGCTGTATTTGCAGTAACTGGCTGTGGTAAATCCGGAAAATCAAAAGGCCCGAAAAACGATTACGGCCAGCTGGTTGGTGCCGCTCCCGGTACCAAGTATAGCTTACCCAAACCTCCAGGTATGGTGTACGTACCACCGGGCACATTTCACATGGGCCCAAGTGACGAGGATATTAATTATGCTTTTACTGCCCGCAACAAACAGGTATCTATAAGTGGATTCTGGATGGATGCAACTGAAATTACAAACAATGAATATCGCCAGTTTACTAACTGGGTAAGAGATTCAATTGCTGCCAAACTGATGGGTTATACAAAGCAAGGTGCTGACGGGGTCGACTACATCGACTGGAAGAAAGCCTCGACTATAAAGTGGAATGAGAAAGCAACTATGGAAAAAATAGATGCTATGATCGTAACTCCTGATAACCGCATCTTTGGTAAGAAGGAACTTGATCCTTTAAAAATAATGTATCATTCTGAGGTTTTTGATTTCAAGGAAGCAGCTAAAAGAGAAAATGCTACTATACCAAGAGGAAAGTTTATTTCCCGGTATGATATACCAGTTTATCCTGATACATTGGCTTGGGTAAGAGATTTCGCTTATTCGTACAACGAACCAATGGCTAAACAATATTACAGTCACCCAGCTTTCGGAAATTATCCTGTTGTGGGCGTAACCTGGAAACAAGCAACTGCATTTTGTGAATGGAGAAGCCAGTATTTAAATGCTTTCTTGATTAATAAAAACCGGTCTACAGAATCTCCTTTCCGTTTGCCAACGGAAGCTCAGTGGGAATATGCTGCAAGGGGCGGCAGGTCACAATCTCCTTATCCATGGGGCGGGCCTTACCTGAGAAATAAAAAAGGATGCCTGCTGGCAAACTTTAAACCTGGTCGTGGTAACTATCCCGAAGATGGCGGATTCTACACTGTACGTGCAGATGCTTATTGGCCCAATGATTTCGGATTATACAATATGGCAGGTAACGTTGCTGAATGGACATCATCATTATATTATGAGGGTGGTTATAACTTTCAACATGATATGAACCCTGACATTCGCTATAATGCTAAAGACCAGGATCCTCCCCGCATGAAGCGTAAAGTTATCCGCGGTGGCAGCTGGAAAGATGTTGGATACTTCTTACAGACAAGTACAAGAGCTTATGAATACCAGGACACTTCCAAAGCTTATATTGGCTTTCGTTGTGTGATCGATTTGCCACCAGTTACCAGCAAAAAAGGTAAAAAATAAATATAATCTCATAGAATAAATTTTTAAAAACAACTTACTGCCTGTATTAATATTACTTTAATATGGGCATTGTATTTTATAAACCAGACTAATCAACCTTAAACAAAACCAATTAAAATTCAATTATCATGGCTCACAGAAAAAGAACCTTTTTAACTCTAATCGACGTATTAGTAAGCGCCGGCGCTGCTGTAATCATCTTCGCAGCCTGGGCTAAATTAACTCACCAATCATACGCAGACACAATGCTGACTGTTGGTATGTGGACTGAGACAGCTATCTTCCTTGTTTATGCCGGAATAGAATGGGTAAAACCAAAGAGGCATGAAGAAGACCTTCAACCTGAAGAAGAAGTACCTGTAGTAAAAGGTAATCCTGCTTTAGCTTCAATGGACAAAATGTTATTGGAAGCTGACATTACCCCGGTAAATCTTAAAAGACTTGGAGATAATTTCCAAAAGTTAGGAACTACTGTATCGAATATTGGCGAAGTTGGTGATGTTGTAAAATCTACTGGCGAGTTTTCCGCAAAAACTAAGGAAGCAACTTCTGCTCTTGGTTTGATGAAAGATGCCTATGTAAATTCTGCAAATACTATGAGCAATTTCAATATTGCTGCGGACAGCGCCAAAGGATTTCACGATCAGGTTACTGTTCTCACCAAAAATCTTGGCTCTCTGAATACTATTTATGAGCTTGAATTGAATGAAAGCAATAATCATCTGAAAACACTTAATAGTTTTTACGGTAAAATGGCACAGGCAAGCGAAGTAATGATGTCAACTGTTGATGATGCTCAATCTGCTAAAGAACAAATTGGCGCATTGGCAAACAATCTTGGCAAGTTGAACCAGGTATATGGTAATATGCTTAGTGCAATGCAGGGAAGACAATAATTAACTTATAATCCAATTTAACTAACAAGTAAAAGTAAAACCATGGCCCTACCCAGAGAACCGCGGCAGAAGATGATCAATATCATGTACTTGGTGCTCACAGCTATATTAGCACTCAACGTATCTGCCGAGGTAATTAATGCATTCAAAACGGTAAACACAAGTTTGGTGACGTCGAACTCAAATATTACCGCTTCGAATAATACCCTTTATGAGTCTCTAGAAGAAAAATTAAAAAATCCTCAGTCTCACGAGAAAGCTTCCATTTGGGAACCCAGAGCGATGGCTGCGAAGAAATACTCTGAAGATCTTAGTAACTATATTGAGACTTTAAAGACAGACTTAAAGAAAGGCGCAGACCTTAGAATGAAGTGGGATAAAGTAAGAAAAGACAGTGTTGAAGATTACAGGATGGATAATCTTGACGCTTCTACAAGGCTTTTCGAAACTAACGGAAAAGGAAAGGAACTTGAAGCACGTTTGAAGAAATACAAGGACGAAATGCTTGGCATTGATCCGACTATCCGGGCTCAGTTCGAACCAACTTTTCCTGTAAATGTTAATCCTCCCGTAAGCCAGGAAGGAACTCAGAAAGATTTTACTCAATCATTTTTCCACATGACCCCGACTATTGCTGCATTAACAATGCTCAGCAAGTTTCAGAATAATGTGAAGAATGCAGAGAGCGAAATCGTTACTTATTGCCATAATCAAATTGGAGCTGTTGAGGTTCATATGGACCAGGTAGGCGTATTGGTAGGACAGAATTCTAACTACTTAATGCCAGGTCAGGAGCTTCAGATTACTGCAGGTGTTGGTGCTTATAGTTCGGCCGCTGCTCCTTCCATATCAATTAATGGTAGCAATGTAAGTGTTAGTAGTGGTCAGGGCACTTATAAAACTACTGTAAGTGGCGCAGGTGAGCACACAGTAAATGTGAATGTAACATTCAGAGATGAAAATAACAAGGTTCAGACTAAGTCGATGCCTGTTAAATACACAGTTGGTACTCCTGGTGGAGCAGCAGTAATGCTTGACAAGATGAATGTATTTTATATTGGTGTACCAAATCCCATAACCATATCATCAGGTACTGGTTGGGACAAGACTAAAGTTTCGATGAATGGCGGTTCTCTCGCTCCTTCTGGCGGACCTGGGAAATATACCGTGAAAGTTACTGCGATAGGCAATGCTTCTATCACCGTCAATTCAGATGGTAAGCCAAGCACTTATCCTTTCAGAGTAAAAAGAATTCCAGATCCAATTTTGAAAGTAGGCCCAAGCAGCGGTGGTAGAATACAATCAGTGGTATTTAAAAACCAACAATTCGCCAGGGCTGATCTTGAAAACTTCGACTTTGATGCAAGATTTAGTGTAGTGAGTGCAACTATTTACTTTTCAGGTGCTAACTTCCCAAGTGTGCAATCTGCAACTATTAACGGCGGTAACCTGTCAGGTATAGCGGCACAATTACAAAAATGTATTCCAGGTTCATCAGTTACTTTTGATAATGTAAAAGTTCAGGGACCTGACGGTGGTGTTCGTTCAATTCCAGGACCGGGCTTCATCTTATATTAATGATTAAATAAAAATGGTTATGAAAAAGATATTTGGAAGATTTATAATGCTGGCGCTATGCTTCGTAATGGTAGGTCATGTGGCAGATGCACAGGCAAAAAAGAAAAAGGCTACTACCCGTACGGTAAAAAAGCGTACTACAGCCAAAAAAACTACCAACGCTAAAACAAAGGCCAAAATTAATCCGGCTGCCACTGCAGATACGGCTGTAGTGATTGCGCCGCCGAAAATCGACAGCCTTCCAATACCGTTTGTAAAAAAATCATTGCGTCCAAACGATGCAATTGAACGCAACCTGGTAACGGAAAGAACTCCTTTGCCTTATGAGCATTTACGTGAAGATGATGCGGTTTACAGGCAAAAAGTTTGGAGAGAAATCGACACGCGTGAAAAGATGAACCTGCCTTTCCGTTATTCTGCAAATGATAACAACGGTAACCAGCGTTTTATTTCCATACTTCTTAAAGCGATCCAGGATGGTCCGGATAATGGCGGTGTAACCGTTTTTAACGCGGTAGATGATCGGTTTACAACACCAATGACCGTTGGTGAAGTTGCTGAAAAAATTTCTGGTGGATCAGTTGAAGTACCTGTATATGATTCTATTGGTAACGTAATAGGTACTAAACAGGTAACCGCAGAAGTCAATATGGATTCATTTTATAAATTCCATATCAAAGAGGAAGTGATTTTTGACAAAGAAAGCTCAAGATTGTTCTGGAGAATCCTTGGTATTGCTCCTGTAAAGAATGTAATCACCTCACAAGGGGTTGATCTTGGTGAAACAGAATTGTTCTGGGTTTACTATCCTGATATGAGGCCTATATTTGCAAAGTACGAGGTGTATAATTCTAAGAACTATGGCGCACGTATGAGCTGGGAAGAGCTGTTTGAGAGCAGGATGTTTTATGGCAGAATAATAAAGAGTACACTCGACAATCCTTTTGATCAAAAGCTTTCAGAGCAATTGGGATTAAAAGATAGCCGCATTCTTCAGCTACTTGAAGGTGAAAATATTAAAGACAAAATATTTAATTACGAACAGAATTTGTGGAGTTACTAACCTCACTCCCTGTATAATTTAAAAAAGGCTGTTGCAAAAATCTGCAACAGCCTTTTTTCTTTTTGATATACCTTACTAATAGATCACATCTATCAGTTGGATTTAATGTTGGAAGAACATTTTAGAGGTTGCCGGATAGACGAATTATTATTTCTTGAAAACAATAATGGTTTGGAAATGTTAGCAGAGCAAATATTTGTTATGAAAAGTAGGAATACACTTCTCGTAGTTCTCAATTCTATTTCCTTTATTTTAATGCTTGCCGCAAACTATGGCGGTAATGTTGGGCTTTTTTCCGATAAAAATGTTGCAGAAGTCAGTCATCAATATGATACATTATTTGCTCCGGCCGGGTACGCTTTTATAATATGGGGCTTTCTTTTCATTCTTTTACTTTGCTTCATCATTTTTCAATGGACTCTTTTAAAAAATGGTGATCCCGATAATTATGTTTCCGGCACCGGTATATGGTTTACGAT
>JBDTVF010000057.1:0-15874 GCA_040007325.1 Ginsengibacter sp.
TTTTATTCTTAGTTACAATACCAATCTCTTCATCTAACCAGGCCAGTTCAGCCTCGCCCGCTCCATAGACATCATAATCAATCTCAAGAGCTGGTCTTAGTGAAAAATTTTTAAAATCGCCACATACAGTTAACCAATATTTTACATTTTCCTCTGACAAAGAATTTTGATATAATATTTTTTTGTCACTGTATTCTGCCTCTATTAACACGTTCGCCGCTTCTAATTGCAGTTTAGTTACAAGGTCAATTTTATTTACCACAATGATATCTGCTTCTTGTAGTTGCTTTCCATAGATATAATTTACATTATGATGAAAAATAGATTTCTCGTTTTGCAAAAACTTAACTAATAATCTTACATCGGCAAAACAAGAAAAGACAATTTCATATTGATCCGGATTGAAACTTAGTAGCGGATTAATAACGGTCGCGGCTAAGTCGGTACAAGAGCCAACTGACTCAGCAAAAATAATATCCGGTTTTACATTTACGAGTAAAGCATTTATGCTTTTTTCCAGCTCATTATAATTGCAGCAGAAACATCCATTTGCAATTTGTTCAGAAGCAATATTTTTACTTTTAATAAATCTAAAATCTACTTGCTGAATTCCCTGATCATTAGTGATGACTCCTACCTTTACGTTATTCTGTTCAAGATAACCGGCGGCCTGAAATATTGCCGTAGTTTTTCCACTGCCTAGAAAACCTCCGATCAGAAATAATTTCACATCTTTACATTTTAGTGCTGTTAGGTTTTATATTACAACATTAATTTTCTCAAGTTATAAGAGATGTACTAATGCCCTGACATACTTTGTTCTCTTAATAGATAAAACATCTGCATTTATATCTTCAAATTTTCGTTAGCTTAACTTTGATGTAAGAACGTTTCCTTTCTGAAGCAAAATGGGATGAGCCAGTTCAATGACACATTTGGTTCCTTCTTGTTCCAATTTGCTTTCCTGAAGTTTATTATTGAATAATGCTTCCACTTTTTTTGAGTTATGATTTTGATCCAGTTCAACAGTTAATTTCTTTAATCTTAATTTACCATAATTCACACTTAACTGTAATGAAAATCTGTCTTCATTCCTCTGCTGGGCATAAGAACCCCAGCCTTCCGCAGACGTGAATGGCGCTTTGAAGTTTTCCGGATTAATTCGTGGAGCAAAACCTATCTCCCCTTTAGGTCCGTGACAGGTAAATCCGCAAGCGCTAATAAATGTACCGTAACTTGCCATTGCCCGTGCGTAGTGATCACTACATTCAATCTCATTGAAAGGATTGCGTTTGAATGCATCATAGCGATCATGAATGGTTTTGGTAAGTATCAATGATTCTTCCACCATTCCTTCGGCCATCATATGAGCTGCCACCTGGTGTTCAAAACCCGTCATGCATTCGCTGAAATAACCAAGTTGCCAGGCCTTGGCATCTCCATAGGGCTCGGGTTCGTTCTTAGGATTTGTATTCATCACCATACCTCCCTCCCCTGCCAGCGCATAAAATCTGCCCCCGGGATGTTCTTTGATGTAAGGACCCACGTCCGGCATATAATTATATTTCCAAAGAGCATGCAAGGCACTCATAGTTTTTTCTTTATCAAGAATTCTTCCCAAACCTACCTGCCATGCCCATGCCTGGCCATACACCTGATCTATATGGCAAGTATTATAAGATCCTATTCCCTTTTTGCCTTCTTTCGGATCCGGCCTGTGAATAAAATATTCACCATTAAATAGATATTGCTCCATATTCTTACTCCCCTTTTCTACATAATCGCGACAAATGTCGGCAAATTCAGCATCGTTCATTTCCTCTGCCATTGCCTGCCCGGCACGCACACCTGCAATGCAGAGACCGACGATCCATGAAATTTCTCCGCTCCATAATGCATCTAAGGTGTTTTCCATTGGAGTATCTTCCATACCGTCGTTATTTTTGTCCTGTTGCATTACAAATTCAACCGCCTTTTTTATCTTTTTCCAATTGCTTGTTAAAAAGAGATCATCGTTCGACATTTGATGCTCCCTGTAAATTCTTAGCAAAGTCCCAGCCTGACCATCAATCGATGGACCTGTTTTCTCGCCACGGATCCGTATCATACCGGTAGCATCGTCGAAGCCTATGCCCAAATCTACCCGCTCCCTTTCATCCTTCTCGATCTTAGGAAAAATGCGTGACATGGCCTGCGTATATTGGTAAACGTGAGTGCAGGTGCCGTGGCAACATCCAACTCCTTCCCAGGCGTAATATCTTCCTGATTGAAATCTATGTGATGTAGATGTAGCCAGGGTATTAATATTTACAAAAGTTCTTTCCAGGAACCACCATGGAAGAGTGCTGTCATACCATGTTTTTTTCCAGAGCAAAATATGCTCGATTAGTGATTTATAATGCACTGCTATATAATTCGCGACTGCTTCAGCATTATTAAATTTCGTTGAGTAATAATGAAAGTCTGCATCCTGGACTGTCATTCCCCGGTTAGGGGGAGAATCAGGAAATGACACATTGGGGATGTACCAGGAAATGATAAAATCGTCTGTGACTTCCTGATTCGGTTTTAAAACGTGCGAGGTGGTGATGACCGCGATAGGAGAATCTGTTGACAACTTGAGAAAATCCTTTAAGGTAGAAAATTGTTCACCTTTATTATTCAGATCATTGGTACAAATTGCATTTTTAACCGTTGTGGCAAAAGCCATGTTACCGAAATCTGCAGCTTTAGCTAATTCTTTATTTTTTATCTCGCAATCAAGAATAATTCCCCTGGAAGTTGCTTTGCTAAAATTTTTATTTACTCTTTTAAATTCATTCTTACTTTTATCCTTAAACATCAACATTTTATTTTCAAGCCAACCGATAATTTCTACGGTAATGTTTTCTTTTGAAAGGTTTTTTATGAAAATTGACTGGATGGTCGCCGGTAATCCACTATTAAATGCATCGCCCGGTATATAGGGAGAAAAGGCTTTTAATTTAATTTGCAAAGGAAATTTATCATCAACATATGTAATAGTAGCTACAGGATAAGTGGCTTCAAAAATAATTTCATCCCAGTCATCATGGTGTAGTCTTTTTGTGATAACGGCATCTTTACTTTTAATTTTTATAGCAAACCCCTGTTGAACAGGATTTGCTTCTTCTGTAGCCGGCTCAAGATATAAGGTGCCGAAAGTATTATTGATTTCTTTCACATTAAATCCTTCTAATTTAATGGGAAGTACTTTAGGGGCAGCGCCAAGAGGATTTTGATTAAAAATATCCCAAAGCCAAAGTCTTCCGTCACCTCCTAAATATAAAGTCCCGCAAAATATTCCTCCTACAGGCATACCAATATAGCGCAACTCATTTTTGCTTTTAAGATATGTCGTTGCGGTTCCCCTTTCATATAATGAGTTAACCCATTCCTGGTCTAGCTTTTTATCAGCCGGAAAATGCGCCTGGGGAAAATCCTTTAATTTAAATGGCCCGGCAATTAAGGGCACCTGAGAAGTAAGAAAGCTTCCGGTAAGGAACCCGGATGACTGGAGGAATTTTCTTCTTTTCATTTCTTTTATATTTACTGATAAATTAATTCGATGCTGCTTTTAATTTCAAACTAAATTTATTTTGACTTTAATCAAAAAGTGGTTCTCCCTATCACTTCATGTAAACAATTAGAAAAAAGTCTTTTAAAAATTCTTGATTCAATTTTTATCAGGGCAATAAATTTAAACATTAGCTCAGAGTATAAAATATATTTTATCGCTGTCATAAAATTTATACTTTCTGCTCATGAATTAAAAATACAAATCTCTTTTCCACAACGCACAAGTATGGCTTACGCACAAAGCGGGGCTATGTTTCTTCCGCCATTGAAACTTTAGTCATAGGGGAGGGAAACCGCTAAGGAGGGGGAAATACAGGCATGTCGTAAGAGACAACTTTCAAGAAGAATTCTTTCAAAAAAGGCTAATGATGTCTCACATTTCTTTCAACTGCGAATGGTATTATTACATAAGTCTGGATCATTCAACACCGATATTTTCTCTTCTTTCCTTTTCAAAGTATGGCAATCTTATGCGTATTGGTGCCGTCATAAAAACGGCTTTACTATTTTCATGTCTTCGTGTTGTGTTTGGTGAGGAAAGAGACAATCTCAACACCCAATGAATCCTTGGAATTGCAGTTGTCCTGGGTTATTTGCCGAAGGCGATAAAAAAATAATACAGTAGTACTGCAACTATTCTCACCTAAAAATTTATTGTCACGATGGGCGTCACATAGTGGTTTTGTTACAGGGCTTTGCAGTTTATTTTAGCGGCCAGCTGGTTTTCTTTCTCACCGGTAAGGTTACTGCCTTCGGGTATTATCGACTTTAACTTTAGAATCAGCATGTCATCAAAATTTCGTGTTAAATAGGTTACATAAGAACTATTCACAAAAGGCGATGTAAATATTATTGCACAATTTTTAAGGTCTTTAAAGGAGAAGTGGATAATAATGATCTTATTTTATCAATTTGATTTTGAGTTGCTTCAATCATCCATTTTTCCGATGTAATTTCATATGCCTTCTTCAATGCCTGTTCCGCTTCAACTTCATTTTCCAAGCCGGTATATGCTTGAGCTAAATTTGAGAAAACCCAAAACGGGTGATTGTAATATGGGCTCCCATTTTCGATTGCTTTTTCCTCAGTTTTCGGGTCAGGGTTATCTCTTATCCATTGTTTACAAATGGCAATGACATCTTTAAATATCCTACGAGCGAGTACTGAGTCTGCGATAGCCTCATAAGAATCTGAAATCTGTAAAGCTCTTGTATTCAAAAGGAATGCAAAATTTAATCCATTATAGTAATCATCCCGTAGATAAAACGCTCTTTCATACGACTTGATAGATATATTAAGATCATTTAAATTATTTGTGTGATCCCACATTCTCTTATGTACTACCGCCCATAATTCGAGCGTCTCCGGATCATTTGATTTAGTTGGATTCAATGGACTGAGAAGTTCAATTGCATCTTTAAGAGAATCCATTTCGTTTGGAGCTTTCGATTTATAAATTACCAGTGCCAGCCTTTGCAGAATATAATCATCTTCCTTATCACCATTTTGCGTTTTTAAATTTTTTCGAATTGATAAAAGAAAACTTTTCGCAGTTAGCCAATCGCCTTTTTTCTGCGCTTCATCCACTTGTTTCATCAAGTCGCTGTGAGTTAACTGATCTTCGTTATTCCAGTCCTTTCTCCCACTTTTACTTGCGTTCACTTTTTCACTGATATCTGCTATGCTTATTACCGTGGTCGCTGTTACAGCTGGGGCTTTAAGACCATTAATATAGCCATATACAGGGCTGTCGATATCGCGAGGATTTTTGCTTAGAGCAGACTTAATTACGTCCGTTAACAATTTTGAAAATCGCCTCGCTTCTGCACTTCCAATGTCGTCTCCTAAATGATGATATTTTCTAACCGCAAGAAAATTTGAATCAAAGGGTAAATGCCCCATACCATCCTCGCAAATTATAAGAGTTGTGAACGGCCGCAATGCGTGGCGTACACCTAATTCGTAAAAAGCGTTTTTATTCGATGTGGATAAATCAGCGATAACAATATCTGCAGTAAGTAGTTGATTATACATAGGCACATCTAATTCACCAGAATGTACAATTTCATCTGCTCGAATACATTGCAGACCCGCTTCTTCAACTGCAGGTTTTATCATGTTTTGGTAGGACATATCGAGATCTAATGTTCGTCCGGTCTCAAAGTCGGTCTTTTTCCCAAATCCCATAACCACATAACATTGTTGGCGATGGGTTTGGGTGGATAACATATCAACTGTAAACTCATCTTTGAATTGTAGATCTTTATTAAGTTTTTTTATATCGTCTTCTTTCCTTTTGTCTCTCGCTTTAGCTATAGATTCAACTAAACTATCATGACTTATTTCGTAAACTTTTCCCCGGCTTGAATCTTCTTCACGTATTAATCTAAGTTCCAGTAGTTCATTAATGATGGCATCCACTTTTTTTGCATTCCCTTTTTGTGGATTATCGCTTTTAACTTTGCTCAAAAATTCTCTTACATCTTCTGCAAATTGGATAGTTCTTTTATTTGCAACACTTAATAATTCCTTTTCAATTAAATTTTTTATCACCTCAAGATCATCATTTGTCAACAATAGAGTTTTATTGTTTCTTAATTTAGTTAGTTGACTTTCATAAAACTTATTGATGATTTTTTTTATTCCATTTCCTGCATCAAAGTCTTCCGGTTCAATAATATTTTCTCCCCCTGATTCTCTTTTCTTCACAGCAATATTTTCCATTTCCTGGCAAACGATCTGGAGTTGTGTGCTTTCTATCTCGTCTTTATTATTACTTAAAGTATTTAAAATTATTTCAAGTGACTTAGGACTATATTCATACGAGATTGATTTAAATTTTCTTCCACTTCGTTCCCTAATTAGTGCTGGTAAGGCGATAGCTTGTTCAGCTTTTTCTTTTCTCAAGGGTTTAAGCTGGTACCGGTTGTTAAAAATACCGGGTAGCTTTTCGGAAAGTTCATCGAGATCGCTTAATCTGTCGGACCTTAGAGCAAATAAAAATTTAATGCGTGGTTTTTCTAAAAATTTTTTAAATCCTTCCTGCCACTCCAATTTTGAAATTATCTCAGTTAGTGAAATTGGAACCTTGGTGCTAACTAAATCTGCCAAACGTGAAATGACAGCCTCCTTCTTGTTCGTTGGATAATAAAAAAATTCTTCAAATTGATCGAACACTAAAATTGGAGTCACAAGACTGTCCCATATATTTAAAATTACCCATAGATTATTTTCCAGGCCTTTAGGTATATTTAATAGTATGTCCTTTGGCATCACATTTTTTACCGCATCCAATATTTTTTCAAGTGGATCATCACTTGAATCAAGAAAACGAATATTTATGGGGAACAATTTTTCTTTTATAAGTTTAGGTATAAGCCCGGCATTTATTAATGACGATTTTCCTAAACCAGATTTGCTAAAAAAGACGAAAACATCATGCACTTTGATTGAATGTAGAAGCTCTTCTATTTCTGCATTTCTTCCAAAAAAAAGAATTTCTTCTTCCTTTCTAAAAGGACGAATTCCGGGATACCGATGAATTGATATTTCCGAAGATATTTCTAAGTCGTTCATCTAATTTTACTATTAATCTTTTTAATCATTAGTAGATAATCTTCTGCAGATGGCGTTGCCATAGCAGTAATTAAAGTTTTGTCATTACCGGGAAGTATTAATGCAGACTTGTAGCCAAGTTCAGGAAAGTCTGTTTCATAATCGCAACTTGAAACGATAATTGGAAAGATTAATGCTCCGGATTTTTTAAGCGCTTGTTTTAACTGATTTGATAGTCCAGGATCATTTAAAAATTTGTTGCTGATTAACGGAATATAGATTGTCGCCTCATCGAAATGTTTCATAACATCTTCACTTTTTACATCTCCTGGCAATATCTTATCTGCCCACCAAAATTCAATTCGTTTCCTAAGCTTTGATCTCTCTAAGTATTCATTGAATTCTTCGAGAGTTGATTTATCATAATCATGATAAATGATAAAACCCTTACTATGTTTATCTTGTTTATAAATCTTGAAATATTCGTTTATTAATGTCTTTGCAAATTCCTCGGGATCCTCGTTAATGAATTTCAATCCAAATTTTTCCTTATAAAATTCTTGTGTCATCAGCCCAATGTTGTATCCCGGTAACTTAGGAGTTGCAGAGTTTTTCGCCTTTGGTAACTGCAATACATCCAATAAAAATCTAAATGGCCATTCTTCGAAGTTGAAACCAAGGAATAGATAAGATTTACTCTCACCCTGGTCATCCTTTATGCGGCTAAGAACATTGTCAGGAAGCTTAGGGCCGCTTACAACCCGTTTCACAAATTGCAAATGATCGTCTTCTGTTAATACTTGCGATTGTGGATATTTAACTGAGCCAAGTAAGTTATAAACTAGTTGTAAATTACTATCAAGTCCCTCGATATATTGCTGATATTTTCCATTATAATCATAATATTCATCTGAGAATTCGAAGCCATTCCTCCCTAAAGCATTTTGCATCATTCTGTCAGCCCCAAAATTTATAATTGTATTGAAGGGCAATTTAGAAAGAAGGAAGTAAATGGACGAAGAACGATTATAAAGCGAATCGAAGTTTTGCTTTAACTCTTTCTCGAAATTAGCCCTGCCATTTATACGGCTAATATATTTCGTTGTGAGGAAGTAAGGATTCCGTTTCGCGGCGTCATCAAAAATGATGGCATCTTCTTTGAAGTTTTCCAATATATGCTCGCAGTATATTTCTGTCAGAGATTTTCTTTTTCCCTTATTCTTTAAGGTCGTCATGAGTGGACCAATAAATAGAATGCATTTGTTATTATTAATATCCTCTAATATTTTTTGAATTTCTTCCATAAAAAAGGACGCTTTATTATTTATATTACTGTTTATCCTGAATTAATTTTATCACAGGTTTAAGACCATTAATAACATTCATCCACCCATCTTCCCTTAGTTCCCATTTATTTATTGGCTTCATATTCTTAGGTAAACCTTGAAAATCAGAAATCTTATATTCTTCATTTGGCACAATATGGCTACTTAAATCACATGCCTTTACCATAATTGGTATTATTCTCAGTTTATTTTGTTTATGACTTTCCATGGCACTCACAAGTTCGACGTCATTGATATAATCAGAGGCCAGGAAGGCTGGACTTAACAGCAAAAGGATTACTTCGCATTCCTCTAAAGCCTTTATGATTTCATCATTCCATTTGTCTCCCACAAGTATTGCACGGTCATCCCATAATTTTATTTGGTTGGCTCGGCTTAAGGGACTTAAAAATTCTAAAAGCTCATCTTTGAAGGCTTCATCCGCGTGCGCATAGGAAACAAAAAAACTTACTGGTTTCATAACTTGTAAATAGTAATTAATGATAGTTTATGGTATAGTGAATTTACCTTATTACAAATAAAGTCAAATAGCAAGATTAATCGTCGGCAGTTATCAAGGATATGAAAGGCAATAATTTTATAAGATATCAAATTAATACTCCCAGATCTCATTCATAAGCAAGTTGCGTAACGAAGTGCTAAACGTATACGGTGTCGAAGTCTGGAGCACTACAATACTTGCCTATTTCCCATTCAACGCCACAATGATGACCTAAAACTTTCCAGATCCGCTTCCAAGTTTTCCACTATTTCTAACGCTAATACATCAGGGTCGGGAAGATTGTCTAAGTCTGTGAAACGTCTATCCAATAAACTGTTGCAAATGATATGAAATACAGTTTATCGCTATCATGGAATTTATATTTTCTGCTCAGAAACTAAAAATACAAATCTCTTACTACACCGCACAAGTATGGCTTACCCACAATGCCAGGCTACAAAACTTGCGCTAACGAAAGGGCCCATTGCTGGGCGAAAGCAGCAATGTCGGTACTCCAGGTAAGTCGCGGTATGCCCAGATCTGACCTTATCTTATTGTGAAGATCTAACACAGCCTGCGCATCTTCTTTTGAAAGATTACTGCCTGTACTATCAATCGTTGACTGGCCTTGTGCGAGCGTCGGCCAAAAGAGCAAACAACACACGAGAAGTTTCAGCATCGTTATAAATTAATTGTTGAGTGACTTTTACTTTTTGAAGATGTTTCCTGTTAGCAATATTAAATGTATCACAATCCGGAATGCACAGAGATTAGTTTCTTAAGTACAAAACATTTTTTCCATTCCCCTTTTATGAAATTTTCCTTTGGTGTTTCAAACGAAGTAAGAGCATAAGACAGGTGAACGCAATGAATAAATACTTTTTATATTAACAGCCATGAATTTACCATTCCAGGTAACGAAAACTGCCTTGTTGTTTACCTGCTGTATACAAAACCAGGAAGAATAAAAAAAGGTACCAGCACAGCATGAAAAAATTTGCCCAGGGCTTTTTAAAATATATCAGGAGCCATTTATAGATCATCATTTAAAAAGAAGGTTTAAGTTGATACCTAATATCGATGGTTGTTTTATTATCAAAAAAATACAACTGAAAGCAAATGCATGAACCACCCAAAGCCTCCCCAGCCAACGGCCAAAATAATCATGATTAATATAGCGGGAAAATGCAGGGAAGTTTTTCCTGGTAATTATTGTAAGTAGTATTAATAATGAATGAAAAATTCCCCAAAAAATATATCTCCACGATATTTCATGCCAGAGAGCTAATACAAGCATTGCCGTAATAAGAGCAAACCACCTATTCCTGCTCAAGGCCATTATAGGTTGAAATACATAATCCCTGCACCAGCTTGATAAAGAAATATGCCAGCGGGTCCAGAAGTCCTGCATGTTTGTGGCCATAAAAGGATAATTAAAATTTTCAATTACTTTAATACCCCAAAGCAAACCCATCCCGATAGCAAGGTCAGAAAATCCTGAAAATTGTGCATACGCATTTCCTGTAAAAGCCATCAGCTTCAGATAATCTTTTAGCAAAATAATGTTACTGTTATCCGCCCATTCATGAAACTTATAGGTGAATAAATAGTTCCCAAAAAAGACAATTTTTACCACCCCATAAAGTATCCGCTCAAGGCCATTGGAGAAAACAGCCGGCTGCCATTTCATTCTCCTCAAGCTGCGTTGCATTTGCTCAATTCTATGTATGGGCCCGATAAGTATTACCGGTAAAAAAAGAAGGTACTGAAAATATTCTTCTAATGTGAGCCTTGTCAATTGGCCTTTATAATATTCAAAAGCTACATGCATTTGCCGAAAGGCATAGTAAGAAAGTCCAAGAGGTATTATCCAATCGTTAGTTTTATGACCAAGCTTATAGATTATTAACGGTAACAAAGGAAGTAAAATCGAAAGCATTAAACGCAGCCGTTTATACTCTTTAAAATAAGGCTGCCACAATAGCCATTGAAGCACGGTGATTAAAATCAGGATAAGTAATGACCATGCAGAAACATATAACCACACAATCAAAGTAGCCAGCATCATAATTTTTCCACGCCACGTTTTTGGCAATATCCATATAAATGGAGATGTACATAAAACGACTGCAATAAAAAATAGTTGTAGTTTCATAACTGCTTTACTTGTTCTGATAGCTGCTCACAGAACCATTGTGTAAACGCTTTACAGCCTTTTAAATTCAGGTGCCCTCTGTTATAATAATATGACATATCCCAGTATTGTTTTGGATCACAGTATGTAAATGAAATTTCCTTTTTGACATAATTCATATTCCGGTTAAAATATAAGGTGTCAGAACTACTCCATTTTTTTATTTCTTCTGATGCTTCTACAGGAATATTGACTAAAATAATTTTTGTTCCCTGCTTCTCAAGTGATGAAGCTAATAGCTTAAATGAATATAGTTGAGACGTATCGATAATTCCATTCCTGTTTTTAATTTCTCCATTGTCTTGTGGCTTTTTCGGTTTTTCTTCCGGTAAATAAGGTTTATAAATTCTCTCTGCTGTTAAAGAATATAATAGTGAGGGTATCTCATTTACGAGGTGTTGATCTTCGGCGGCATAGCAAAACATATTTGCTTCTACTACGAGGATATCCGGATGTATTTCCATCAATACCGGCATGTGATTTATTATTGTTTCAAGGTTGGTACCATTGCTCCATACTTTTGCAATTACCGGTCTTTTTCCCGTGCTGTCCTGGATAAACTTTTCTATTTTACTACTACTATCATAAGCGCATCGTGTAAGAGAAGTGCCTAATATAAGAACAACAGGTTTTATTCCTGCTGCTTTAATTGTATGTTGTAAATAATAACTTCTCTGTGTAAAATCATTTTCTTTTTTTATTGTTCGCAAATAAAAAAGACCTGTTATAACGATTAATGCTATTATGGAGAATATCACCCAAATCAATAAAGGAGGTGTTGCCTTCCCTTCGTTGTTATCCATTTTTTTCATTAAGAAGATTAACAGCCTTTTGAATGCTATTCAACGTTATTACTTCGGCAGTATTAAAACGTACATTGAATTTTTCTTCCAAAGCCGTTATAAAAGACAGGTGAGCTAATGAATCCCATCCTGCAATTGTATCCGATGTATCACGGATGCTAATTCTTGAAGGCGGCACCTGGAAGGCTTCTGCTGCAATATTAACTACGGCATCTGCATATTGTCGCGTATTTTTTTCTTTCGGCTGATGTGACTGCAGCAGTTGCTCTTTCAACAAATCCACCTGTACTTTACCAGATATTCCTTTTGGCAATGCCGGAAGAATATATATTTTGTGAGGTACTTTTTTATCATCCAAAAATTTACGACAATGTTCAACTATATCAAAAGTATTCAAATCTGAGGATGGCTTTAATACCACTGCTGCCACAAGCTTTTCTCCAAAAACTTCATCCGGTAATCCTAAGGCGGCAGCTTCTGAAATTTCATCATTATTAAGCAGGCATTCGGTCACTTCTTCAGGCTGTATATTATATCCCCCGGAAATTATTAAATTCTTTTTTCTGCCCTTGATAGTAACAAAACCCTCTGCATCCCGGGAGGCAAAATCACCGCTATAAAACCATCCTTCCTTTATGGCTTCTCTTGTTAATGCCGGATCATTCCAATAGGCTTTTATTATATGTGGCCCTTTCAATAATAATTCGCCGGTTTCTTCTTCCTTCACATCTTCACTTAAATCATTTACTATACGGATATCACAATCTACCGGCTTGCCAACAGTATATTTCCTGTAGGTTTCATTTAAAGGCCCGCAGAATAAACTTCCCGCTACTGTTTCGGTTAACCCATACATGTTGTTTACAGGTATTTTAAATATTGATTCAAACTTATCCCATAACGGAGCTTCAAGATATGCCGACACAGAAATCAGCGCTTTGAATTTTGAATACCTGAAGGTGTCTTCATACTCATTTGAAAATTGAACCAGCATGTTTAACATAGCCGGAACCATAATTATATGAGAAATATTATTGGCGTAGCAATAATCCAGCAGTGCAGGAATTTTTTCGATGGAAAACCGAAAGGGACGATGCCAGGTGCAACCTGCGTACGCTGCTAATACAGGACCCTGGATACATCCGTCGCTATGAGCCAACAGCAGCTGATTTAAAATGGTACTCGTATAATTTAAGCTGTACACTTTTTTTAGCGTAGCCAAATGAGCTGATAAATTACCATGTGTAATCGCCACTCCTTTTGAAGCAGCAGTGGTTCCTGAAGTAAAAATAATGTACGCTATGTCGTTAGTGTCAGGCATAGCAGGTTTTTCTTTTAAAGGTGAAGCCTTTTCTAATAGTGACTTATAATCATTCGATGGATTTTCTATTTTGCTTTTTTGAAGAAACTTAGAGAGTAATCCTGGCTTTGAAGCATTTTCTTTTATAAAAGGAATTAGTACGCAATTTTCCATTCCGGGAAGTTTCCAGTTCTCTAAAGACTCCTTATCAGCAATGATACAGGAAGGAGCAGAACGTTGTATAATAGCATTTGCACGCGGTGCTTTTGTTTCCGGGTCTGTTATAACTACAGGAATGCCAAAAGATAAAGCCGAAAGAAAAATAACACTCATATCCACATCGCCTGACACAGCTAATAAAAGCATTTCGCCCTTGCGCAAATTGATTGACTTAAAAAGACTCCATGTTTTTTTTATATTTTGTTGAAGCCACTCATAATTGTAAGACTTGTCATTCGTTTGCAGGAAAGTTTTTTTCCCTGGTTGTTGAAATATCTCTTGTAGCATACTTTAAATTAATTACTGCTGTTTTACAATTCGAAACCAGGAATCTAATAATTCTTTTCGCAATACTTTATTATGGCTGCTCCTGGGAATAGAAGTCACCGGTTCAATGATGACAGGAATTGCATAAGCACCTATACGCTCACGCACCATCTGTCTTATGTTTGTGGTGAGTTCATCTGTATCCTCTGTCTCGCCTGCTACAAAGAATACTGCGATACCTTCTTTTTCCATATCAGCCAAAGGACAAACAGCCCAATCTTTCAAGCCGTGAATATTTTCGATAACATCTTCGATTGCCGTCAATTCAACCCTTTCACCAGAGGGCAATTTTATTATATCTGAAAGGCGGCCAGTCAAAGTTATACTTCCATCTTCATGCTGCACTGCCTGGTCACCTGTGTGAAGCCATCCATCTTTTAAAACATTTGCTGTAGCTGACGGATTATTATAATAACCGCTAAATATTCCTGAGCCGTATATACAAAGCTCGCCTTGTGCATTTACTGACACCCGCCGCCCGTCTTCATTAATTATTTTTATTAAACAATCCACAGACATGCCGATATTGTTATCCTCTTCCGGTCTAGATTCTAATTTTTCTGCTACACATACTCCGCCCGTTTCAGTTAACCCATAATAATTATATAGAGGCACGAGGGTATGCTGTTCCCAGTGAAACCGTAATTTTCTACCGAGCTGATTGCCTGCACACAGTGCCAGCCTTACTTCCCATTTCGGTTTATCTTCATTTATAACTAATAGTAGCTGTTTATAAAATGAAGGATTAGCAGTGAGTATAGAAGCTTTCTGCTTACAAATAGTTTCATAGTGTTCATAGATATTTGCATTTTTCAGAGGCATTATACAACAGGCGCCTGCTTCCGCTGCACTAACTGTTGCATGGCGCAATCCACTCATTGTTTCCAGGCCGCCTAAGGCATAATACTTATCACTTTTTTTCCAGTGATAGAGCTCTGTTATGATTCGCCCTGATCGTACTAACTGCGAATGTGTAATAGGAATTCCTTTCGGGTTACCGGTGGAGCCTGTTGTGTAAAGAACGACAGCGATATCATCGGCTTGTGGTGAATAAGATGGTTGCAAGCCACTTTCAAAAGCATCTTCCAGCCATTTTAAAAATGAAAGGTTTTGTTTAAAATCAGGGGCGTCTTGTTGGTCAATCATGACTATGTTCTTACAGCCTGCATCTTTAAAAGCAACAAGCAACAAAGGTTCTATTAACACAAGGCCTGGCTTAAATAATTGAACATATTCATTGATGCGGGATGAAGATAGTTTTGAAGACAGGGGAATTACAACAATACCCATACCAACTGCTGCCCAAAAAGTAAGTAATAATTCATAATGCATTTCCCCACATAAAAATATATGATCCCCTTGCTTAAGCCCTTGGGTTAGTAGAGCTTTCTGAGCAACATGTATAAGTTCATCTGCCTGTTTGTATGTTAGCTCTTCATCTCCTGACATCTTACACCACAACTGATCACCATATAAATCCACGGCTTCATTCCAGAATGAAGCCAGTTGATCTTTAGCTTTTTCGGGTAGGTATTGCTGGTAGCCTAATAAAGTCTGCAACCTGAATCCTGTTATATCAACAGGCACAGCCTGTGCAAGATCCATATCCCAGGCTGTTTGAAGTATCTCCTTCATTCTTGACTCACTCATGTTTATTTTTTCCATAATTTCTTCTACGCGAAGTCCTTTGAATGCCCAATACAATACACACATAAAATCCTCCTCTACATTTTTTCGGATGCTATGTTCTATTCGCTTTGTATAAACACGATGCGTTGTAAGAAAATCATGTATGCTAAAACCCCAGTCTTCTTCTTTTAATTCAATAGCAAGTGTAACGGGATTTATTTTTAATAAGGGATTTTGCAATAAATACATTTTCTTCCACCCTGGCTGCTCATGTCCACGCCAGTGTTTTAATACAGGGCTTTCAGCTTCAGTTGGCAGCCACGCAATGCAGGCATTGTAATCTGAATGCGCAGGTTCTGAAACCAATACTTTCTGCAAGTCAGGTGTTGTATCGTTCCAAAGAAAAGAAGCCGGTTCACTTAG
>JBDTVF010000058.1:0-15371 GCA_040007325.1 Ginsengibacter sp.
TATTTAACGCAAACGATTGCCTGCCTCCCCAACCCATAATACCTATACATTTGAAAGAGCAGACCAAAATGATTTCTGAATAACCGTAGCGGCTTTTAGAAAATGTTTTCAGGAAGCACGGATTGTTACAGTGGCGTAGTATTTTATCCCGGCCTTATAATATTTTTAAAATCGTAATAACCTGTTGCATGCGCAAACATTCATTATTATTATTTTCCCTATTGATCATGCTTTGCTTTGTGCAGTGCAAGCATGGTTTGCCTGCCGGTGATCCCGGCAATGGCGGGCTTATGTTGCCCGGTGGTTTTGAGGCTGTAGTAGTGGTGGATAGTCTTGGCGGCGCAAGGCATATTGCCGTAAATGATAATGGCGATATATATGTAAAGTTGCGGAACAGCTATGCCGATGGAAGTAACGTCGCTATGCGTGATGAGGATGGTGATGGCAAAGCGGACATCATTAAGAAGTTTGGAGTTTATAGTGATCCTGCCGATTATGGCACTGCCATGCGCATTGATAATGGATACATATACTACAGCTCCACCTTTAGCGTGTACCGTTGTAAGTTAGTACCCGGGCAATTGTTGCCCGACACGGCTGTTGAAACTATACTCACCGATGATTTTTTACATGATCCCCATGGTTATAATCATACGGCAAAGGCAATCGGCTTTGATGATAAGGGAATGATGTACGTAGGCTTCGGTTCACCGTCTGATGTATGCCAGGTGTTAGACCGCATTCCGGAATCACCGGGACAGGACCCATGCCCCCAGCTTGGCGAGCACGCAGGGCTTTGGAAGTTTGATCCCAACAAACAAAACCAAACGATTAAAGACGGTAAGAGATTTGCCACCGGCATAAGAAGCATTGTCGCCATTAACTGGAATACGGAAGACAAGCATATGTACATTGTGCAACATGGCCGCGATGAAATGCATCGCACATGGCCGGAGAAATATACAAGATGGGAGAGTGTGTTATTGCCTGCTGAAGAATTTCTGAAGCTCGAAGAAGGTAGCGATGCCGGCTGGCCTTATTATTATTACGACCAGGTGAAGGGAAAAAAATTATTGAATCCAGAGTATGGCGGTGATGGAACAAAAGAAGGCAACGGCGCTAAATATTTGCAACCGCTTATCGGTTTCCCCGGCCACTTTGCTCCCAACGATTTGTTGTTCTATACCGGCGACCAGTTTCCGGCAAGGTATAAGAATGGCGCCTTCATTGCTTTTCATGGTTCTACTATTCGTTCACCTTATTCGCAGGCTGGTTATTTTGTAGCATTCGTACCATTTAAAAACGGCGCGCCTTCAGGGCCTTGGGAAGTTTTTGCTGATGGGTTTTCCGGCAAGGATACAATCGTTAATACTACCGATGCCATCGGCAGGCCGATGGGATTAGCACAAGGGCCCGACGGCTCATTGTATATCACAGAATCAGTAAAAGGAAAAGTTTGGCGTGTGATGTATAAAGGTGATAAAACAAAGTTTGGCGATGCTGATCTCGCTGCTATGGCTAAACGAAAATCAACCAGTGCGCATATAAAAGATCCTGATGAGTTTGCAGATAATTTAGAAAAGGGCACGGCAGTTGGCGGCCGACAGGTATATAATATTTATTGTATCGCCTGCCACCAGGGCAATGGGAGAGGCGATGGTAGCAGGTTTCCGCCGCTTGATAGCTCTGAGTGGGTATTAGGCGACAAGAAAAGGTTGATAGGCGTATTGCTGAACGGTTTGGAGAAACCTATCACGGTGAATGGTAAAACATTTAATAACCTGATGCCGCCGCATAGCTTTTTATCGGATGAACAGATGGCGTCCGTACTTACTTATATTCGCCAGGGCTTCAGTAACAAATCATCAGCAATTACTCCGGCCGAAGTTGCCAAGGAACGTAAACCAACTATTGCAAACAATCATTAAAAAAATGAATCAATGAAAATTTTATCTGCCATCATTTTAATAGCTGCCATATCGTGCAACACACCGATGCATGCGCAAAACAATACAACCGATGTGGAAGCCCGCCTCAAAGAGCTTGGCATTACATTGATAAAGCCATCTGCTCCTGTTGCAAATTATGTAAAGGCCGTGCGTGTAGGCAATATGCTGTACCTGAGCGGTCATGGTCCCGATAAGCCCGAAGGCGGTCTCGTGATTGGTAAGGTGGGCGTTGATCTTACTTTGGAGCAGGCGAAAGATGCAGCACGCCTCGTGGGCATATCATTGCTCTCCACCATCAAAGCCGAAATAGGTGATTTGAATAAAGTAAAGCGTATTGTAAAAGTATTGGGTATGGTAAATGCGATTCCAACATTTGACAAACAACCCATGGTGATCAACGGATGCTCCGACCTGATGGTAGAAGTTTTTGGAGAGAACGGAAAGCATGCAAGGTCTGCGGTGGGCGTTGGTTCATTGCCATCTAATATTCCTGTAGAAATAGAGATGATTGTGGAGTTGAAAGAGTAGGCCGGGAGCGGAGCGTTGTGCAAAGAATATTGATTGTTAAGTTGAGCAGCGGCCGAGACGTAACGACTAAAAAAGGGAAAGAGGTGAAAAGTGAAAAGGCAAAGAGGTATAAAGGCAACGAGTGAGAGCAAAGCTTAGTTCCATCGGAACTTTTTGTGGGTAGAAATAAAACAGGAAAATTATGAATCGTTCCGTAGGAATGTTTTGTGCTTTTCAGAGAGCCTAAAAATGTGGTAAAAACAATTTAAAAATATTTATCTAACGGGTTTTAAAAAGATTGACAATGAAACGTAGAAATATTTTAAAAGGATTGACGATGCTTCCTTTGGTGGGGACATTATTTCCCTTCAAATCTTTAGTTGCATCTCCTTCGGGCGAACCAGGTTTACTCTCTGATCCTACAAAATTATTCGGCGCCGCCGGTGAACTGGAGATTGGTCCAAACATCTTCCAGTCTATAGGTGTAGAACCCATCATCAATTGCCGCGGCACGTTTACTATTATCGGCGGCTCTATCGAGAAGCCACAGGTGCGTGCGGCAATGGAAGCGGCCTCGAAAGATTTTGTACAATATGATGAGCTGGCAGATGGTATAGGAAAAAGGCTGGCGGAGATAACAGGTGCAGAGTGGGGGATGGTTTCATCAGGTTGCGCAGGAGGTATGAAACATGTAACTGCTGCCTGCGTTACGGGGGGTAACCCGGAGAAGCTGATCCGCATTCCTGACCTTACGGGCTTTGATAAAACGGAAGTGATCATTCCTTCATCATCAAGAAATGTATATGATCATGCTATACGTAATATCGGCGTAAAGATTATTGACGTTAACACGCCTGAAGAAATGGAAAATGCCCTGAGCTCACGCACGGCGATGATCTATGTAATGGCATTCGATGAATCACAGCCGGGACAACCGTTGTCGTTAGAGACCATCGTGAAGATTGCGAAGCCGTATAAAGTACCGGTGCTGGTGGATGCAGCAGCGGAAGTCCTTACAATACCAAATGTTCATTTGCAAAGAGGCGCAGATGTGGTGGTTTATAGCGGTGGTAAAGCTATTTGCGGCCCTCAATGCGCCGGGCTTGTGTTAGGAAGAAAAGATATTTTAATGTCCGCCTGGCAGGCCAGTTCGCCGCACCATGGACCGGGTCGTGATAACAAAGTAGGCCGTGAAGAAATGATCGGTATGCTGGCAGCGGTAGAGACATGGGTAAAAAGAAATCACGAGCAGGAGTGGAAAACATGGCTCTCTTATCTTAATACAATCGCAAAAAAAGTATCAACGATAGATGGAGTTACCACATCGATATTTGAGCCTACGGAACTTTCGAACAGGTCCCCGGTGCTGAATATATTTTGGGATCCAAAACAGTTTAATATTACCGGGGATGAGATGGCCGAAGAGTTAGGAAGAAATAAACCTCGTGTTGCTATTGGCTCCGGTGCTAAAGATGATAAGACTACTATAGATATTACATCTGGGCAGATGCAGCCGGGAAATGATAAGATCGTTGCTGCGAGAATTTATGAAGTGCTTTCACGCAAGCGCGAGCCAAAGCCCGATACATTGGAAGCGCCTGCCGGAAATATTGCCGGGAGATGGGATGCAGACATTGATTTTTTTAGCAGCACCAGCAAACATATGTTGTATATGGAGCAGGATGGCAATTGGATAACAGGGTCGCATAAAGGTGATTTTTCAACAAGAGATATGCGTGGCACTATCGAAGGGAATTCAGTGAAGCTGACCAGCCGCGACCACCGGCCCGGTGATTCCATTACATTTATTTTTTCAGGTGAATTATCCGGTGATGAAATAAAAGGTTCCATTTATATGGGTGAGTATCGCACGGCAAATTTTGTGGCGAAAAGAAATAATACAAAAAGTCCGCATCAGAAGATTGTGGTGCCTGGCGGCCCGCCGTTAGCAACGTAACCATTCAACTGAAGCCAGGAAGTACCATTCAATCATTCGAAATAAAATTATTAATGATCTATCCACAAAAAATACTGAAGCAACGAATAAAGAAATCTTTTCAGCTCGTATCATTTCTACTTTTCTTTTTTATTGCAAATACTATATCTGCACAACAAATAGACTTGCTATTAAAAGGTGGTCATGTAATCGATCCGAAAAATAAGATCGACGGGCAAATGGATGTTGCCATCACCGGCGGAAAGATTTCAGCAGTTGCAAAAAGTATTTCTGCAAAGGATGCCAAAAAAGTAATTGATGTCAGCGGTTATTATGTTACGCCCGGTATTATCGACATGCATGTGCACGCTTTCTACGGCACGGATGATGCTTATATTGCCAATGCGCCTACCAGCCTGCCACCGGATGCTTTTACTTTCAGGGCGGGTGTTACAACTGTGGTTGATGCAGGTTCGTCTGGCTGGAGAAACTTTCCGCAGTTCAAGAAGCAAACTATCGATAAGGCACAAACGAGAGTACTTGCATTATTAAATATCGTTGGAAATGGAATGGTAAGCCGCTTTATGGAGCAGGATGTAAACGATATGAATCCACAACAAACGGCTTACATGATCACTAAACTTTATCCTAATATTTTGGTGGGGATCAAGTCGGCTCATTTCTGGGGCGATTTTACGCAAGTAGATAAAGCGGTGGAAGCAGGAAAACTGGCGAACGTTCCCGTGATGGTTGATTTTGGAGAACATCATCCTCCCAATTCAATCGAAGAGTTGTTTATGAAACACCTGCGGCCGGGAGATATTTTTACTCATACATTTGCCTATGGTCCAAAGGACAGGGAAGTAGTTGTTGATGAAAGCGGGAAAGTAAAACCCTTTGTTTTTGAAGCACAAAAGAGGGGAATCATTTTCGATGTGGGGCATGGTGGCGGTGCCTTCTCATGGAGACAGGCGGTGCCGGCCTTTGAGCAGGGCTTTTATCCAAATGTGATCAGTACCGATCTTCATGCTGAAAGCATGAATGGTGGTATGAAAGATATGAGCAACGTGATGTCGAAATTCATTGCAATGGGTATGAGCATACAGGATGTGATATTGCGCTCTACCTGGAACCCCGCAAATGTGATTCACCGCACAGACCTTGGCAACCTGGATGTGGGCACAGATGCCGATGTGGCGGTATTCAATTTAAAAAAGGGAGACTTCGGCTATCTCGATGTAAGAAATGCAAAACTGAAAGCCACACAAAAACTCGATGCGGAGTTAACCATCCGTGCCGGTAAAATTGTATGGAATCTTAATGGCCTCGGTGCATCCACATGGCAGGAAGAATTACAACAAAAATAAATGACGCCTGCTTCTAAATATGGCAATTTAAGTATGCTGCTAACTGTAAGGCTAAGCCGAAATTTGTTACTGTTAATTGTCTCTTTGTTTTTTACGACAAATTTCCTTTTTGCCCAGCAATATGATTTGCTCATTAAGAATGGTCATGTAATTGATCCGAAAAATAATATCGATGCAAAGATGGATGTGGCGATTGCCGCAGGAAAAATCTCGAAGGTTGCAGCAAATATTGACACCTCACAATCAAAAAAAACGATAGATGCCGCAGGATTGTATGTGGTGCCCGGTCTTATAGATATTCACACGCATGTATTTGTTGGCAGCAAGGCAGATGTATTTGCTGACGGTATTTACAGTGTATCTCCTGATGATTTTAGTTTTAAGTCTGGTGTTACAACTGTTGTGGATGCCGGAACTTCAGGCTGGAGAAATTTTCCTTTGTTTAAAGAACAGGTGATCGATAAATCACAGACACGCATCCTTGCTTTTGTAAACATTGCCGCAGATGGTATGAACGGAAAGCCATTCCAGGAAAACATCGGTAATATGAATGTGGATTCTGCGGTATCTGTTATTGAAAAATATAAAGACATTATTGTTGGGGTGAAAATTGGCCACTACGAAGGCAAAGAGTGGACGCCCTTTAATCGTGCAATAGAAGCTGCACAAAAAACAAACAGGCCGCTATTTGTCGAATGCCACTTGCCGGAATACACGTTGGAAGAACAACTAAATAAAATGCGGCCGGGTGATATCATTACTCACTCTTACGAAAATATTTCGGAGAGAATGCCGATAGTGGATGAAGCCGGTAAAGTGAGGCCATTTGTATTGGCTGCGCAAAAGAGAGGGATACTTTTCGACGTAGGCCATGGTGGTGCGGGCTTTTGGTTTAGTGAAGCTATACCGGCTTTTAAGCAAGGTATTGCACCTAATACTTTTGGTACCGATCTTCATCGCTTTAGCATGAATGCAGGAATGAAGAGTATGTTGAATGTCATGTCAAAATATATGGCAATCGGCATGAGCCTTAATGATGCGATAAAACGTGCAACATGGAACGCTGCAATGTCGATAAAGCGGGATGCTCTTGGTAATTTAAGTGAAGGTGCGGTAGCCGACATTGCTGTCTTAAGTTTATTGAATGGAAAATTTGGATTCGTTGATGCCGGTGGTAACAGGCTTGATGGTAATCGAAAACTTGAGGCCGAGCTTACGATTCGGGCAGGTAAAATTGTTTGGGATTTAAACGGCTTGTCTGCAAAGCCTTTACAACAATAAGCAGGATAATTGTAAAACAAAGTTTGAATTTCTAATATTAATCTTTCACAGGTAAATGTTTAAGAGGAACAGGAAGAGAAAATTTTTAATAACATTTTTTTTATCGCTTTGCATAGTCACGGCATTTGAATGCAACAGCCATAACGAATTGCCCAAAGGCGATCCGGGGAATGGCGGGCTTTTTCTTCCCGGCAATTTTGAAGCGGTGGTGGTGGTGGACAGCATCGGTCATGCACGGCACCTGGCAGTGAATGATAATGGTGACATATACGTGAAATTGAGCAGCTCAAAAAAAGGTGCAGGTACTAATGTTGCTCTCAGAGACATCGATAATGACGGCAAAGCTGATTCCATTATTTATTTTGGCGACTATCCTAATGAAGGAGACCTCGCAAATTGTATGCGGATACACAATGGTTATTTATACTATGCTTCGGAACTGGTGATCTACAGGAATAAGTTAACACCGGGCAAACTGATTCCCGAAAGTCCACGTGAAGTGGTGATGACGGAGGAGGACCATCGCGGTTCGCATTGGCATATTACCAAGCCAATTGCCTTTGATGATAACGATCACATGTATGTTCCGTTTGGCGCTCCTTCCAACGCTTGCCAGGATCTGGTAAGAACTCCCGGGGGCACGCCAGGCTTTGCAGGACTGGATCCTTGTCCGGAGTTGGAGAATTACGCGGGCATCTGGCAATTTGATGCAAACAAAATTGGTCTTACACAAAATGACGGAAAAAAATTTGCTACAGGCATAAGAAGTGTGGTTGCTATGGATTGGAACAAGGATGATAAAAATCTTTACATAGTAATGCATGGCAGGGACGACCTGCACATGTTATGGCCCGATAAATTCACACAATGGCAAAGTGCTGTGTTGCCTTCTGAAGAATTTTTTCGCGTGAAGGATGGGAATAATTTTGGATGGCCTTATAGTTATTACGACCAGATTCAAAAGAAAAATGTGCTGGCTCCAGAATATGGAGGCGATGGAAAAATGCCCGCAAGAGATTCTTCGGTGCAATTACCTGTCATCGGTTTTCCAGGGCATTGGGCGCCAAATGATCTTTTGTTTTATGAAAGCGACCAGTTCCCTGAACATTACAAACATGGCGCTTTTATTGCTTTTCATGGGTCTACTAACAGATCACCCTACCCGCAGGCTGGCTACTTTGTTTGCTTTGTTCCTTTTAAAGACGGACAGCCCTCGGGTGATTGGGAAGTATTTGCTGATGGCTTTGCAGGTGTTGATCCTATTGAAAATACCAGCGATGCTAAGTACAGGCCAATGGGTTTGGCGATGGGACCGGATGGTTCTTTATATGTAAGCGATTCGAGAAAGGGGAAAATATGGCGCATCATGTATAAAGGGGATCGGAATAAATTTGGAGCAGCAGAGTTAGCCGCGATGGAAAAAAGAAAATCAAATTCAAATATCCGCACACCGGATGAAGTAAAAGATAATTTTTATAAAGACAAAGGATTGCCGGGGGCGCAGGTATATCAAACCTATTGTATTGCCTGCCATCAGCACAATGGTAAAGGTGATGGCTCAAGGTTTCCACCGGTAGAAAATTCTGATTGGGTAAATGGCGACAAGCACAAGCTTATAAGTGTAGTGCTTAACGGGCTTAATGAACCTATTGTTGTGAATGGTGCATCTTATAACAGCATCATGCCGCAACACAGCTTCTTAAAAGATGAAGAAATAGCACAGGTGCTAACTTACATCCGGATGCATTATAACAATAATACCGACAGTGTTACCAGCGAAGAAGTTGCTACGCTACGCAAAACACAGAAGCCGAAGTAATGAAACATGATTTTAATTTTTGAAATTTTATCAAACCATAAAATAGAATTATGAAGAAGACTCCGCATTTGTTACTAATATTTTTTACTTTTTTAAGTGCCGTTGTTTTTGGCCAGTCGTATGATGTTGTTATAAAGAGTGGTCATGTAATCGATCCGAAAAATAATATCGATGCCATTATGGATGTGGCGATAAAGGATGGAAAGATTGTTGCCATTTCCAAAAGTGTTGACAGCAAGCAGGCGGCACAGGTCGTAAACGCGAAAGGCTTGTATGTCACGCCCGGCCTTATCGATCTGCATACACATGTTTTCTTTGGTACCGAAGGTGATCATTACCTCAGTAATGGGCCGGTAGCGTTGCCACCTGACGGTTTTACTTTTCGTGTGGGTGTAACTACTGTTGCTGATGCAGGCGGTGCGGGCTGGAAATCATTTCCATTATTTAAAAAGAATGTGATCGATAATTCTGAAACAAGGGTACTCTCGTTTTTAAATATAGTGGGAGAAGGTATGCGTGGTGGAGCTTACGAGCAGGACATCAATGACATGGATCCAAGACTAAGCGCCATGGTCGCAAAGGAATACAAAGATTATATTATTGGTTTTAAGGTAGCCCATTTTGATGGTGCAGACTGGACACCGGTTGATCATGCGGTTGAAGCCGGTAAAGAGGCAGGCGTTCCCGTTATGGTTGACTTTGGCGTCTCGCAACCAGCATTGTCACTTGAAGATCTGTACATGAAACACCTGAGACCGGGAGATATTTTTACACACACTTATACTTTGCTTGATGGAAATGTAAGAGAAACTGTGGTTGATGAAGTCACGCACCAGGTGAAACCTTTTATTTGGGAAGCGAAAAAGAAGGGGATCATTTTCGATGTAGGTTATGGAGGCGCAAGCTTTAATTTTTCGCAGGCTATGCCCGCAATCAAAGCCGGCTTTTATCCAAATACTATCAGCACTGATCTGCATACCGGCAGCATGAATGCTTCGATGAAAAATGAGTTGGATATCATGTCGAAGTTTTTACTGATGGGCATGCCGCTGAATGATGTTGTAAAGGCAAGTACATGGAGCCCTGCGCAGGTTATACATCGTGAAGAGTTAGGTAATATCTCCATTGGCGCCATTGCTGATGTCGCGATATTAGATTTAAAGCAAGGCACTTTTGGGTTTTATGATAAAACAGGTTATAAGATCGAAGGCAAACAAAAGTTTGAATGCGCTATGACTATAAAGGGTGGCCGTATAGTTTATGATTTGAATGGCATCGCTGATCCTATTTATGTAAAAAATAAAAACTAAGTTTAATGCAAATGATAAAGATAGCTTCCATGAAAAAATTATTGCCTTGCCTTGCACTTTTGACTATAACAACTTTTTCCTGCAACTCAACGAAGCATAATGGTGCTGCTGAAGAGTTGTATAAATCGACGGACTTTACAGCACCAAACAGTTTTACTTCCGGCGCCGAAGGTCCTGCGGCGGATAAGGACGGCAATGTATATGCAGTTAATTTTTCCAAAGAAGGGACGATAGGTAAGATTACTCCTAATGGTGACGGAAGCATATTTGTTGAATTAACTAATGGCAGTGTTGGAAATGGTATACGCTTCAATAGCAAGGGTGACATGATGATTGCTGACTATACTAACCATAATATTCTTAAGGTAGATATGGCAACAAAACAAATCGCAGTGTATGCACATGATGGCTCTATGAATCAGCCTAATGATATTGCGAGAGATGCCAGCGACCGGTTATACGCGAGTGATCCTAAATGGAAAGATAGTACCGGCCGCATCTGGAAAATTGACACCGATGGCAAAATGACCATCCTGGAAGATAATATGGGAACTACGAATGGCATCGAGGTGAGCCCTGATGGAAAACATCTGTATGTAAATGAATCCGTACAAAGAAAAGTTTGGGTATATGATTTATCTGATGGCGCAATCAGCAACAAAAGACTGTTGATAGAATTTCCTGATTTTGGTATGGATGGTATGCGTTGTGACGTTGATGGAAACCTTTATATAGCAAGGCACGGAAAAGGTACAGTGGCTAAAGTCTCGCCTGGAGGTAAGTTGATAAACGAAATACAATTGACAGGTAAAAAGCCCAGCAATGTTGCTTTTGGCGGACCCGATGGAAGAACTGTTTATATCACTTTACAGGATCGTGGCAATATAGAAATGTTTCGTGTAGCCCGGCCCGGCAGAGAATGGGGTAAAAAATAAAAACAGTAAAAAATATTTCAATGAAGTTGTTTGTCCTTTGTTGTATTTCAGCCACTATTTATTGTACACCCGTTGTGCTAATCGCACAAACAACTACGGGTAATTTACTTGTAAAACATACTAACGATTTTACCATAACAGGTGACGGAAGCGCTTCCGAATGGAATAATGCATCCTGGAATACCATCGTTCAACGCGACTATGAAACGCTGAAAAAATCAGGATGGCAAATAGAGAAAGATAGCATCGGCAGGCCTTTGTATGCAACAAGCTTCAAAGTAATGTATTCTGATAAAGGCGTTTATTGTTTGTATAAATGTGAAGACAGCGCGATCACTGCAACCATCAAAGAAGATTATGGCGCTTTATATAATGAAGATGTGGTAGAATTATTTTTAAGGCCCGATACAAGTTTGCCTTGTTATTTTGAATATGAATTATCACCATTGAATTATGAGTTGCCCATCATGATCATCAACAATAAGGGAAACGCGATGGGCTGGAAACCCTGGCATTATGATAACAGGCGCAAGACGATTCATGCTATTAGCATTAATAAACCGGCAGCTGCAAACGGGAGGTTCACATGGATGGCAGAAGTTTTTATTCCGTACTCATTGCTTGCACCTACTGTAAGCGCGCCTCCTGCAAAGGGCACATTATGGAAAGGAAATTTTTATCGCATAGACTATGATGTTAGCCCTGCTTATTCAAGCTGGCAACTTACGCGGCAAAACTTTCACGACTATGAAAGGTTCGGGTTAATTGAATTTGACTAAAACTTCGTTGATAAATCAAATCTGCCCTTGCGATTCATGCTTCACTTTTTTTCTTTGTAAATACTTGTCAAGTAACATAAGCCCCAGCACTACATTTACCATCATGAATATATATAGATAGGTACTGTTGAATAAATTTTCTACGTGGATATTGCCAGGATTAAAAGGCAGGGATGTTTTGCCATTGGCACTCCATTCAACCCTGGTAAACGCATAGATGAGAAGCGACGTAATAACGAGTATAAAGAACGCACCTATAGACCAGATAATCTTCTTATTAATATAAGTTATTGCTTTCGGACTTATACTAAAAGCAGCGATCTTCTCCATTATATTTTTTGTAAAACGCAAAGAAGGTTGCTCCAATTCGGTTAAATGTAAAGCCTCATTCATACCTGTTAATTTTCTATAGGTGGCTTTCCATTCCTCATCATTTTCAATGAGCCTTTCAATAGTAATAATTTCATCTTGGCTGCTGCGACCGTCGATGTAATCCCAGAGTCTTTCTTCAATTGATGGTTGCGTATTCATGAAATAAGTTTTTAAATATTAGTCTAAATCACCAATATCTTTTATGGTCCCTCTCCTTCGGACGGGTTTGGGTGAGGTCAGCAAAACAATTAATTCAAATCTTTTACTTCTTCTGCAAAATGCTTTTCCATTTTTTCCTTCAGCCTTATTCTGGCCCTGTGCAGCCGCACTTTCACAGCATTTGTCTCAATGCATAGTATGTTGCTTATTTCTTCCAGGCTTTGCTCCGCTTTATAAAATAAGGTAATAATTTCTGCATCGTCTTGGCTCAATAAACCTATTGCTTTATTAGCCATCGCAATCCTCGCTTTTTGTTCCAACTCATTTGCATCAAATGGCGAATGCTGGCTGTTAACCTTTGCGAAAATATTTTCATTATCCATTGAATAAATTTCAAGCTCTTTCTTTCTTAAAAATGTAATGCAGGTATTATGCACAATGGCATAAAGCCATGTGCTGAATTTTGAAAGGCCCTTGAAATTATTCAATGACCGGAATGCTTTAATAAAAACATCCTGTGCCACCTCTTCAGCATCTTCTCTGTTCTTAATAACCCGGAATGTTAAGGTAAATACATAATCCTGGTAACGCCTGATGAGCTGCTCATAAAGCTGTTGCTCACCGAGCAATATCCTGCTGATTAGTTCTGTATCATTTAGCCCGGTCTGCATTCATTTTGTATGACTACAAGTAGGAAAATAAGGTTACTTAAAATTACATTTATTTGAAGTGGCTTTCTTCTGGGGCAGGGAATCATTCAATACACTACAATTATTTTGTGTTCAGGTGAAACAATTTTTATTTTTCCTGTAACCTGGTTTATTATGTTGTAGTCAGACTATGTAACAGGACGAATTACCGCAACAAAAGTGTAACCTGGTAATTCAGAAATGGGTCATATAAAAAGAATAAACGTAAAAACTTAAAGCAATGCAAGCAACAGAGATGTTAGTCGCCGTATTAATTCCACTCGGCCTTTTTTTATTGGTCTTTGGTATCATCTATATGCATAAAAGGGAAAACCTTGCCATGATAGATAAGGGTATGAATCCAAAAGAATTTGCCAACCGGCCGGCGCCATACCATAATTTAAAATGGGGCTTACTATTGATAGGTGCAGGCTCCGGGCTATTGGTCGCCTATTTTGTAACACAATATATAATTCATGATTATGAAAACCCCGCACTGTGGTTTGCTTTAATCGCCATCGGCGGCGGTATCGGCCTTATATATTCTTACAAGATTGAGAAAAAGGAGCTTTTGGATAAAGACCAATCCTAATCACAAGTCTCCATATAGTCATCGTTCAAAAGCAGCAACTTCGGTTGTTGCTTTTTTATTCATGCTTGGGTAATAGTGTTGTTGTAAAATAAAAGGATCGATGTATTTTCAGAATAAATCCTGAAATTTTGCAACGAAAGGATATTTTTACGAATCATAGAATTATGTGCAGACAAGTTATATCGAGTTTGTTTTTTTTATTGTTTGCTTACTTGGGTGCAAATGCGCAAACATGTACCACGCTGGGGCAAAATCCGGGCACCGCATTTCCTGTGTGTGGTGTTGATACCTTTAGTCAGAAAACAGTTCCCTATTGTGGCGGTCGTGATGTGCCTGGGCCCTGTGGTAACATAGCTTTTACAGATTTAAACCCCTATTGGTATAAGTTCACCTGCTTTTCGCCGGGTACATTAGGCTTTGTTATCACTCCCAACGATCTTGGGGATGATTATGATTGGCAATTATTTGACATTACGGGTCACGACCCTAATGATGTTTATACCGATGCTTCTTTATTTGTTGCCTGTAACTGGTCGGGAAGGTTCGGAATAACCGGAACATCATTGTCGGCTAATTCACTGGTAAACTGCGAAGGAGATGCATACCCCACTTTTAGTAAAATGCCCACATTGCTGCTTGGCCATAATTATATACTGTTGATTAGTCATTTCACGACATTCACTCCATCGCAAAACGGGTATAAACTGGCATTTGGTGGTGGTACCGCGAGTATTACCGATCCGCTGCCACCCGATCTTGATAAGGCTAGCGCATCTTGTGACGGGAATCAGGTTACCGTGAAGCTTAGCAAGAAAATGAAATGTAATACCCTTGCGAAGGACGCGAGCGATTTTGTCATTACTCCTTCGCCAGCAACAATCGTCTCGGCTATTGGTAATAGCTGTGCAGCCGGCTTTGATATGGATTCAGTTATTCTTTTTCTTAATAAGCCATTACTTCCGGGTGATTATACATTGACCATGAAAAACGGTATCGATGGAAACACTTTATTAGACAATTGTGATCGTGGTATACCGGTCGATAATTCAATTGATTTTAAAGTGTTGCCCCTGTTGCCGACACCGATGGATAGCCTCATTACCCCAAAGTGCGCTCCGCAATCTCTGCAACTGGTATTTAAAAAAAATATTCAATGCTCATCCATCGCCAGTGACGGAAGTGATTTTGTAGTAACAGGGCCTTCGTCCGTTACTGTAAGTAATGCTACAGGAAATTGTACAGGTGGATTAACTGATGTAATTAGTGTGAATTTATCAGGTGCTATTGTAAATGGGGGCACTTACCAAATAAGTTTGGAAGCCGGAAGTGATGGAAATACTGTGATTGATGAATGCGGCCAGGAAACGCCCGCTGGCTCTTCACTAAACTTTGTTTTAAAAGACACTGTGTCAGCAGATTTTACGTATAATATTTTGCAGGGTTGCGCTGCAGATACGGTCCGTTTTAACCATCCAGGCAATAATGGCGTTAACTCGTGGATCTGGAATCTGGATTATGCAGGAGCCAGCATGCAGCAAAGTCCTACAGCGATTTTCAAAACTTTTGGGCAAAAGAATATTGTACTATCAGTATCAAATGGTTTTTGTGCCGACACAAGCATGCAGACGTTCTCGTTAGGCAATGAATTGAAAGCAGATTTTGAAGTCACTAATTTA
>JBDTVF010000059.1:0-15371 GCA_040007325.1 Ginsengibacter sp.
AGCCGACTACGCAATTTCCCAACTAAAGAAAGGCGAGTTGTAAGGTTAATTTTTTAGAATTATTATCGGCTCCATGCCCCTCTCCTTCGGAGAGGGGTTGGGGTGAGGTCTTAATAGAAAAAATTTACTAAATCCTGCCGCCTAATAAATAAATCCTGCCTATAAATCATCCATTTGTAAAAATTGCTCATTGGTTTTTGATTGTTAGTAAATTTCTTCTAAAAAATTTGTTGGGTAAGATTTTAATTTTTTACTTTACAACCTAATCCCCACCCAAGGAAATATAAGTTGCTTCTCTGAAGCTCTCACCTGATATCGCATTATGGATCTTCAAGTTGGAGAAAAATCCTCCATAATTTTTTAAATCCTTTCTGTAGGAAAACCCCAAAGAACTTTACTTCTTCACTTAATCTGTGTGAAATGATTGACGCTGCATTACAATTGCTGCGGGATGAACTCGCTTCTTATTTGTCACCGATAGATGCGGCTACAGTCGTTATAGATAATATTGGATTGTTTGAAACGCCCGCTGGTAGTACACTCACAGATAATATTGTGATAACCCTGGTAAATGTAGAAGAGGAAAGTACGTTGAAGAACCAGCCAACACTTAAGCGGCCATTTATAAATACTGCAATGTATGAGAATGCCCCCGTTTATCTTAATCTCTATGTTTTATTAACCTGCAATTATTCAGGTACCGATTATATTCTTGCACTGAAAAGGCTTTCATACGTGATACGCTTTTTGCAAAGTAAAAATGTTTTCTCGGCTGCTTCATCTGTTTCCGGCAGCTCGGTTAATCTTGATGAAAATGATTTGGTAGACCTGAAGTTTACCATGGAATTATATACGCTCACTTTCGAGCAGATCAATCACCTGTGGGGTTCACTTGGCGGCAGGCAGATGCCGTTTGTAATGTATAAGCTGCGCCTGGTAGCTATTACAGAGCGTGCGCTTGTAAGGGAAGTGCCGCTGATTGAAGAAATAGAAACTTTAATAAATACAAATCCGGAGTAAATGGCTTTGATATATAAAACATTATTTGAGGTAAAACTGTTGCACGAATATTTCTTTACAGACGTAAATGGTGATACCATTTTTGCGCAAGCTAACCAGGTGGACCGGATGAATTTATTATTGAACGAATACCTTGGAGACCGGCAATCGATCAACGATGATTTACTCTTTGAATTTCCCGAATCACTTTCATCTTTCTATAAAAATTACGAGCTGAAATTATTAAGTACTTATTCGGGATTTAAAGTTGCTATAAGAGTGAATCAAACTTTTTTGGCTAACACTACATTAGTGTATGAACCGGTAACGCAGCCTGCCACTGATTTTGATATCAACATTCTTATTTCAAAAAAGAATAACAGCATTGAGAGTTATACCAATTCGATTTTGCAAAGGCCAATACAGTCAATGTATTTTTTTTCCAATGCGACAACTTTATCACCAAAGACGTTTCCTTTTTTAGCCGCCAATGTGCCTGCATTTGATGCAGCAAAAACGTATCAGCAGGGCGAACTCGCCCTGTTTGCGCCGAATGACATTCGTGAGTATTACAGGGATGATATCGGCGATCAGTGGCTTCCTGTTGTAGGTACTGCTTTTGCAAATGAGAATGACAGGCTCCTCGTTCCAACGAGATTCTACTATGTATTCGATGCGGGGCTGGAGATCACCGATGCAACTTTTATTTTGAAAAACAATGTTGGCGATGTGTTACAAACCATCACTGTGAACAACACAGACTTTATTCAAAAATCTTTGCTTGATTTTTCAGGTAATGAAGATGCAATAGCAATTGCCGAAAAGATTAGCTATCCCGGCGATATTTTCACCCTCGAAGTTTCAGGTAGTAATGGTTATGCAAGAAATCATTCCCTCATTTTTAGTAATGATTTTTATAGCAGGGAAAATTGGGGATTTATAAATATTAAAACACAGGCGACAAATCCTTCTTTCAGTCTTTTTGGTGCAGATGGGTTTCTCATCAAAAGAAAAAGCCCTTTAGGTGTGTGGACAGAAGCCCCCATTTTCGAAATACCTATGAAGAGCCGTTTTACTTTTTGGCGATTTAAAAATGTAAAGGGCAAAGAATTAAAATTGGATCCTTCATTAACCAATTATTTATTTAAAGAAGATAAAGACCTCTTGAGCCTTGTGCCAAGATCGATTGCAAATTCATATTTCAAACTGCCGAAACAAGGCAGCACCGATACAAAATATTTCCCCGGACCAGTAGACCTAGCGATATCAAAAGATGTAAAGGACAGGATATGTTTCGACATTATGGTGCCGGAGTCAGACTTGTTCCCGCTGATGCCGTAAAGACTAATTGAAAATGGAGAATTGATAATGAAAAATGTAGTATGAAGAATTGAATATGAAAAGTGAAAAATAGAAAATTGAAATAAACAAACTCTCACCCGTCTTTTCCCTCTCCTTGGGAGAGGGGTTGGGGTGAGGTAAAAATCTTTTCCCGTCTCGTCCCTCTCCTCGGAGAGAGCCTGTCCCGAAATTTCGGGAGGTTGGGGTGAGGCCAAAAAAATAATTTATAACTCAAAAAAATATAAAACATGCCTGCTGAGTATAAAACCCCCGGAGTCTATATTGAAGAAATACCGCATCTGCCGCCTTCGATTGCTTCTGTTGAAACAGCGATACCCGCATTTATCGGTTATACAGAAACAGCAAAATGGAAGGAAGATACCGATCTCAAGATGAAACCGTGGCGCATTGAATCATTGCTTCAATACGAACAATATTTTGGATATCCTTCCCCGGAAAGCGGGAGTATCACAGTTGCTTTTACAAGTTCCGGTTCGCGAACAGATGTAAATGGTAAAATTGATGAGACATTGCGATCGAAGTTTTTGATGCATTATTCGATGCAAATGTTTTTCGCTAATGGCGGCGGCCCTTGCTGGATAGTGTCAGTAGGCGATTATAATTCTACCGGTGGCTTGATCGTAGAGCAGAATTTAAAAGATGGTCTTGCTGAAGTGGCAAAGGTGAATGAAGTAACGCTGCTGCTTTTTCCTGATTCAATTAATTTGGATACTGATACCGACTATTACGATTTACAATCGACGGCTATTGCGCAGGCAGTAAAACTGCAGGATCGTTTTGTTGTGATGGATGTGTACCATAATGTAGCCAATCTCGAGAAATGGGAGTTCGATGTGGATGGGATTGCAGGCTCGGGCGGCTTAAGAAATCTTCTATCAGGCACAACAGATGATCTCAAATATGCTGCAGCATATTTTCCGCGAATTTATGCAGGTATAGATTTTAATTATAAAATGCCAGGCGATCAAACAACGGATAACGATGCATCCATACTCATCACCGGTGCGCCCGCAGCAAATCTTGCCGACTTGAAGAATGTGAATAATGCGCAATACTTCCAGGCAAGAAATGCTATCACAAATATCCAGATGCTGTTACCTGCATCACCTGCTATCGTTGGCATTTATGCCAAGGTAGATAATGCACGTGGCGTATGGAAAGCGCCCGCAAATGTCAACATAGAAAATGCGATTCAGCCGCAATACCTTATTACCAACGAAGAGCAGGAGAATCTGAATGTTGATGCCCTCGCGGGTAAGTCAGTAAATGTGATCAGGAAGTTTGAGGGGCGTGGCCCTGCCATTGTATGGGGTGCACGTACGCTTGCAGGTAATGATAACGAATGGCGATATGTTTCTGTACGGCGGTATTTCAACATGGTGGAAGAGTCTACAAAAAATGCAACCGAGCAATTTGTATTTGAACCAAATGATATCAATACATGGGTACGTGTAAAGTCGATGGTTGCAAATTATCTCACACAACAATGGAAGGCAGGTGCTCTGATGGGCGCATCTACCAAAGAAGCATACTTCGTTCATGTTGGTCTTGGTGAAACGATGACCGAACAGGATATTTTCGAGGGACGAATGATAGTGGTTATTGGACTGGCAGTAGTGCGCCCTGCAGAGTTTATTATCCTCAGGTTCATGCACAAGATGTTGCAGGAATCATAATCATAACAACTAACACTTAACCCTACATCAAAAAAATATTTTAAAATGAATATTCAAAAAAGACACGGTGATTGTCCTCCGCCGCCCCCGGATAATGGTTGTAATGACTGCCAGGATAAAGACAATCCTACGCAAAAAAGCATCAATGTACAAAGGGTGGTTCTTTGCGGGCTGCTTTACGAAGCTGAAGGAAATGTAGAGCAACAGCAAACAAAGTTTGATGGAGAGCAGGAAATTTTCAAGGAAAAGAAATGCATGTTTTTGCGAACGGAGGAAAATTACAGGCGCTACAGAAATTTGGAGATATGCGCAGGCACAGAGTTACTGCAAACGAATGATTCCATAAAAACAAACGTGAAAGCGCTTAAAGATTGGAATAAGGATCTCAATAAAGTACTCACTGATATTACCAAGCAAATAAAAGATGCCAAAAGCAAATTTGGCGACTTAAAATCTGCAGCATGTAAACTCGATGATAGCGTAACTGATAAATGCAATGCAGCTCAATGGAAAGCCCTTACGGGTAAGACGACTGAGAATTGTAAAGATGATCCGAAGCAGCCGATAGACGCGTGTAAGAACGCAGAGACAGATATTGATAGCCTTATTTGTTTGCCCAAAGGATTAGGCAAGGATATAGATTACATTTTTCAATCATCGGCTGATGTTACGGGCATACAGATCTTTTCAAACATTGATACATTAGACCCATTGCAAAAATCACTTTCAGATAAGGCAAGTGCGTTTGAAAAATTATTAAGTGATACGATGAAGACCCGGAAGGGGGATCTTGATAAATTACAGGATGACTTAGTAAGCTCGGTTAAATCAATTACGCAATCTGCCATGGACCGCAATACCATGCGAAGCACTTTTGAAGGATATTATGATGCCGTTGACTTCCTATGTTGCCCTTCATGCGATTGCGTAAATGAGAATCCAAATGATTCCACCGATCAGCAGGATAATTGTAACGATTGCAACCCACGCCTGACAAAGTGTGGAAGTGATATATGCGATATCTGCACAGATGTACAAACAACTTTTTGCTGCGATACGCCTGGTACTCCTGAAAAAAAATGCGATTAAATTATTTGTATAAAAAATTATTAAAAGTAATATCATGCTCACCAATCACAATTATCAACCCATCGGCGAGAACTGGGATCAGGATGTGCTCGATTGTTGCACGACAACGCCTGATGATCCTACCTGTATCGAGTGCTGCTATGATACATGGCAAAGCGAACTGAAAGTCGTTACCAAAAAATATAACATAGCAACAGAAACTGCTAACCAGCTTCAAAAGAAATTGACATTTATAACCGATCGCAGGAACAAGTATCGAAAATGGCTAGACGAGCTGAACAACGCACAGGATCTTGCTTTGGATATTTGCAATCAACTTGAGCTTATCGCCGTACAGTCAGATAAAATTTGGTACAACTCGTGCAAAGCGGTTGACGCCATTGAAATCCTTTTTTGCATGATACGCGATTTCTTCATGCAGGTGGATTTGTTGAAAACACAATATGATGAATTGCAAAACTGCATTACCAGTAATACGGATCCATCACTTGTGAAAGGGCAAGGCATCTTAAAAAGCCTGGATGATTATAAAGCGAAGCTCGACGCAGTGATCAAGTTAAGAGATGAAATTATCACGAATATCATAACGGCAATCAAGATTTCTAACCTTATTAGAAATAGCATCTCTACCAAAGATTGTAATTATGATTCTTATGATCCATGCGCTGATAATCCTACACCGTGTGTAGATGGTGAAAATTCTTTTTATGGTTTCAAAACGGTGATCTGCGAATGGTACAACGCTTTTGCATGCGATGTTCCTTGCAATGATAGCTCAACAACTCAGGGTCCGCCAACAGCATCGGCCATGAAACAATCAGACGATACTGCGACGGATGATTGTGGAGATGATAATTGCGAGCTAATTCCCACATTTGATTTTCCTATTTGTAATAATTCTTATAAAGACTGTGTACAGAAATGGCTCACTGCTGATGAAACCATGTACACCGACCTGGTTGCACAATTACAAAAAGCGAATAAACAAAAGGAAGCGCTTACAGCATGTAAGAACAGTTTGGATAAAGCAATAAAAGCGGTTGATCCCAAATTGAGATGTAATTAAAATCACTAAAACATTTAAATCAAAAAGATATGCCAGATTTTAAATATCCTCTCCCAAAATTTCATTTCGAACTGGAATGGGGCGGCACGCGGTTAGGTTTTACTGAAGTAACAGGGCTTGATTTTGAAACAGAAGTGATAGAGTATCGCGAAGGTAATCTTCCAACTTATAACAAGACGAAGCAACCGGGCCTTACCAAGTACACTGATGTTACATTGAAGCGTGGCATCATCCTCGGCGATATGGAATATTTTGATCAATGGGTGAAGACTGCAATGTTCCAGGAAATAAAAGAGAAATACAGGCGAACTGTTACCATAAAACTTTTGAATGAAGAACACAAGGCAATTATCGTGTGGACTTTATCAAAAGCATGGCCTTCAAAAATTCAGTCTACCGATCTTAAAGCAGACGGAAATGAAGTGGCCATTGAAACATTAACTTTTGTTCATGAAGGGCTTACCATGAACAAACCCTGATTTTTTAATTATATAAGTTAATGCTATGCCTGACATTTTATATCAGACGGTAAATTTTCATTTCAAAGTGGATTTCAATTTTGATGCCCAGGATAAAACTGATATCCGGTTTCAATCTGTTACAGGATTGGATTCCACATTAGATACAGAGCAGGTGAGAGAGGGAGGGGAGAACCGCTTTGAACATGTACTGCCGGTACGCCGCAAGTATGGGCCACTTACTTTAAAGCGCGGTTTGCTGAAGCCTTCCGATTCAGCATTGACGAAATGGTTAAAGCAGGCATTTGATGATGAGAAGGTAGTGCCGCTTAATACGGTTACCATTTCATTACTTAATGAAGAACATAAGCCATTAATGCATTGGACAGTGAATAATGTATGGCCCCGCAGTTGGAAGATCGGGGAGCTCAATGCAGAGCAAGGGGCAGTGTTAATAGAAACTTTGGAACTTAATTATAACAGGTTATTATTTGACAATCCATCTTAATTGCTATGCCAATAGAAGTACGTGAATTGATTATAAAAGCAACAGTAGTTCAGGAAGGTAATACAGCCGCAGCCGCTGCACCTTCTTCTAATACTAATAATAATGTATCGGCTAATGAAGAGATCATTACAGCCTGTGTTGAAAAAGTTTTGGAAATATTAAAAGAAAAAGATGCCAGATAATTCAAGAAATCTTTCGAAGCTTATCATTCATTCTTTTGATAAGAATGATTTTAAGAAAGAGGATAAAAGCAAATTATTCACGACTCCGATCAATCCTGAAACGTTTACTAAAAATTATAGGGTTGAATTAGATACTGCACGTGGCCATGGTCAGTCAACTACCAATCCCCAATACAAATCTTCTGCGCCGCAGGAATTAAGAATTGAATTTATTCTTGATGGCACAAAAACATTGGAGGGTTATGTAGATGAATACAAAAAACTTGATGTGCATGCGCAGTTGCAGAAATTACTTGAATGTGTTTATGATATTAATGAAGAGATACACCGCCCGAGATTTTTGAATGTGCAATGGGGGTCTGAAATTGATTTTAACTGTGTGCTTTCCAGCCTTGATATTAATCACACATTATTCAATCCCAACGGATCGCCCTTACGTGTAAAGATCAACGCGAGCTTTATTCATTACGTGTCACCCGAAGAACGTGCTAAAGGCAATCAGAATAAATCGCCTGACCTTACCCATTATAAAAGAGTGAACAAAGGCGACCGGCTGGATCTGCTTACATATAATGTTTACAATACTTCTAATTATTTTTTGCAGGTAGGCAGGGTAAATAATCTTACCAGCGTAAGAAATCTTAAAGCAGGCATTCAACTTTATTTACCACCACTTGATAAAACAGCGACCTGATGCCAAATACGTTGATCCCAAATGATTCAAAACATGATGTTGCTACCTATAAAATAATGGTGGAAGGAAATGAAGTGGATCCATCTTACCAGCTTTTATCGCTCTCAATTTTTAAAGAAGTGAATCGTGTATCTACCGCAAGCCTCACTTTTCGCGATGGTGACGCGGCCCTACAAACTTTTTCACTTAGCAATAAAGATGATTTTATTCCGGGTAAAAAGATCGAGGTAAGCATAGGCAGGGATAGTGTGAATACAAACGCATTCAAAGGAATCATTATAAAACATGCTATTAAAGTGAAAGCTAACGGCAACACGCAACTGCAGGTGGAGTGTATGGATGCGGCGGTGAAAATGACGATTGGCCGGAAGAATAAATATTTTGAAAATGTAAAAGATGACCAGGTTTTTGATGAGCTTATTTCAAATTATGGAATGCAGTCCGATCCTGAAACAACAAATCTCAATCATAAAGAGCTAGTGCAACACAACATCAGCGATTGGGATTTTATGTTGTTGAGAGCAGAAGCAAACGGTATGCTCGTGCAGGTGGACGATGGAACCATAAAGATTGCAAAACCTGCCATTGCTAACAGTGCTGCACTCGAGGTGGAATATGGATCATCGGTATTGGAATTCGAAGCCGAGATAGATGCCCGTACGCAATTTAAAAGCGTAAATGCAGAATCGTGGGATTATAGCAACCAGCAACTGTTTACGGCAGACACTACATCAGTTTCATTTGCGGAGCAGGGCAATTTAACAGCGAGCGACATTGCCGATGCGGTGAGTCCTGATAAATATGACATGCATCATAGCGGCCACAAACTCGAGCAGGAGTTGCAGGATTGGGTAGATGGCACAATGTTGCGCAGCAGGCTCGCCAAGATAAGAGGGCGTGCGAGATTCACCGGCTTTGCCGGCATTAAACCGGGGGATACTGTAAAGTTATCAGGAGTTGGCGATCGCTTTAACGGTAAAGCGTTCGTGACAGCCGTTCGCCAGGATGTTGGTGATGGAACATGGGAAACGCAAATTCAATTTGGCCTTGATCCCCGTCGCTATGTCTTTCAGCATAATGATGTAAATGATGCGCCATCTGCCGGACTGGTTGGTGGCATTAGTGGTTTACAAATAGGTGTGGTGGTACAATTGGAGAGCGATCCCGATGGGCAGGATCGAATTCTTGTACGCGTACCTGTTATTGATAGCAATGCCCAGGGAATATGGACACGTGTTGCCAGTCTCGATGCAGGGAATGACCGCGGCGCCTTCTTTATGCCTGAAATTGGTGATGAAGTAATAGTAGGCTTTATAAATGATGATCCACGTGATGCGGTTGTATTAGGTATGTTGCATAGCAGCGACAAACCCGCTCCGATCACGCCTGCCGATGCAAACAATGAAAAGGGATTTACCACCCGCAGTAAAATGCATTTAAGTTTTAATGATGATACAAAGACAATAGTGATTGATACGCCGGCGGGTAACAGCATTACCATCGATGAGCAGGGTATGAAAATAGAGATCAAAGACCAGAGCAGTAACAAGATTACGATGGAAACATCCGGTATTACTTTGGAAAGCCCGGCCAACATTGACATCAAAGCAGGTGCTGTTTTAACACTGGCAGGAGGCACCTCGCTTTCAATTGGTGCTCCATCCCTTTCAGTAAAAGCAGATGCCGATGTGAGCATACAAGGAGCGGTTGCAAAACTTGCTTCGTCGGGTATCACAGAAATAAATGGATCTATTGTAAAGATTAATTAGTAGAAGGAAGCAGGTAGAAAGTATCAAGTATTCAGAATTAGAAGTGAAAAATAATGTATTGGAAAATTTAAATGATTTAGTATAAAACACAATTGTCAGAGTGAAGGTCTTTTATTCAACTAAGATGTAGGCCGCAGCTATCTTTCACGGCCCCTCTCCTTCGGAGAGAGGGTTGGGAGCCGAGGTCCGTAGCAGCAGAATTTCATCAATTTAGTCTGATAACAATTATTATAAAATAATTTCTAAATGAGAAAGATCGATTTAATAAATCAACAAATTAAAAATCTCTTACTCTATGTCCCTCTCTATCGGAGAGGGGTTGGAGTAAGACTAAAAAAATCTCATACTTCATGTCCCTCTCCTTCGGAGAGGGGTTGGGGTGAGGTCTGAAACTATGCCTTCAGCATCAAGAATAACAGATATGCATACATGCCCGCTGGCAACACCCAACCCGCACGTCGGCGGACCTATAACCGGTCCATGTGTGCCGACGGTGTTGATAGGAGGGTTGCCAGCAGCAGTAGCGGGAGACTTGTGTGTTTGTGCGGGGCCACCCGATTCTATAGTAAAAGGATCAACGACTGTATTGATAGGAGGACGACCGGCAGCAAGACAGGGGGATTTAACTGCTCATGGTGGCGTGATTGTTATGGGATTGCCAACGGTGCAAATCGGCGGATAAAAATATTGTTATGGAAAATTCTTTTAACTCATTTCTTGGAACCGGCTGGGCTTTCCCTCCTGAATTTGATAAGGATGCAGGAACCGTTGAAATGGTAAGCGACTATAAGGATATTGAGGAGAGCCTTAACATATTGCTTTCAACAAGCCTTGGCGAACGTGTGATGCAACCAGACTATGGATGTAATCTTAATGATTATATGTTTGAATCGCTCAGCAGCACTTTGATAGGTATTATAAAGCATCATGTTGAAAATGCGATTCTTTATTATGAGCCACGCATCGTTGCGGAGAATGTGGATGTCACGGCGGCAGATTCATTCGATCTCATTGAAGGAAAGTTTACGATCACTGTAGAATATTCAATTCCGCAAACCAATTCGCGGTTCAATTATGTGTATGACTATTACCTCAACGAGGCGTCGAGGCCGGTATAAGAATCCTGGAATTTAAAATGATCAGCAATTACTATGTACGACTGTGAATGCCTTATACATCCTTTTCAAAATGACCCCGGCACGAGCCAGAGCCAGCGGGTAATGGATGAGCTATTGTCGGGTGCTGCAAAAATTGATGCGAGAACACTTGCCGATCTTCTTGATTATTTCGTGCAACTTTCAAGGCATATAAACTTTTACGATACCGGTTTAAATGTCAGTGACTGGCAACCATTCTTTAAAAAAAGTATTCCTTTTGTTCTCGCATCCGTCATTAGGAACCAGTCAGCGGATATAGAAAATAATCTCAATTATTATAATTCGCTTTTTGTAAAAAAGCCATCCTCTCCCGGTCTGCAGTTGGAAGCTTATTTCATTTTCTATCGCTTCATTAATAAAATAAATGATTGGCAATTTGCAATTGCAGTTAGCGGCCTTCCGGTAGAAAGCTATATGCAAAAGTTGGTGAAGGATAAACTTAGCCAGCCGCTGAAACTGTTCATCAGCTATGCCAATGCTGCTGCAAAATATTATGGTATTAATAAAATAGATTTTTCAAAATTGCAGGACAATGATTCCTGGAATCTGGACTTGACGGATTTATACGCGATTGACACAACATTCAAGACAGGTACTACCAGCAAGTTTAAACGGCGCAACAATCTCTTTGAAAATTTTAAAACAATTGCGTCACCATTTATCGATGCGGTTAGTCTAATTTCTTCAGAGGCTGAAAAAAGCCTGCAACAAAGCCTGTTACCGTTGAAAGATGAGTTGCAAAAAAAGCATCCGCCTCATCTTGGTTTGTTATTCGCTTTCCTCAATATTTTCCGTTACCTGCAGGATGATCTCAATAGTTATACACGAAAGCATCTTGACTTTTTTTATAAAGATGTTTTGCAAATAAAATCACGGGATGCAGTAGCTGATAAGACACATATCATTTTTGAAATTCAAAAACAACTTTCGAACTATCTTATAAAAAAAGGGCTTCTTGTAAAAGACGGAAAGGATAAAAACAAACAACAAATTCTCTTTTCTCTGGATGATGAAATTGTCGTAAACAAGACTGAGGTTACTGAATTACGAACATTATTTGTTAATAATGAAAGCGCCTTTGAACAGCCTTATGTGGAAGGCGTTTATATTGCAAATGACGCAACCAAAGCCGATGGAATCAGCCAGGATTTTCCAGATGGTCAACCAACAAATTACCCTACGCTCGGTGCAAAACTTAGCAAGTATAGTGATCCGGAAACGAAAATTATAAAGCCTTATGCAAATGGCAGGCAGGGCTTTATACTTGGCTCACCTGTTTTGTATTTACAGCAAGGAAGCACTAGATCGATTGAAATTAATCTTGACTGCTATTTGAACGAGAGACTATGCACTGAAATAGCATCGGCATCAGGTGCGCCAACCGATTGTTGCACAAAAAATAATCAAAGTGGCATCACAGGTGAAAATATTATCTATCCCAATTTTTATTTGGCGCAGAATTTTTTTACTGAAGTCAACGCTTCTTTGGCAGATACCTATTATTATTTTAACCAGGATGTTTTAAAGCAGGCAATAAAAAAAGGAATTAAAAGCGAGTTAGTTGAAAAGCTTCGCGAAAAGTTTTTACTGAAAAAAAATAAAAACTTTAATCCTCAAGATCCGCTTGACTACTGCACTAATTGTCCCGCTCCTGAATATAAATATGAAGGGTTACTTAACGAAGCCGACTACTTGGCCAACTTTAATAATGAGAAGGAAATACTTAAAGATTGGATAAACCCCCGGAATCCGCTGACTGTTTTATTTAGTGGCGAAAAGGAATGGATTGAACCGGTTATAGGGGAACCAGTTGACCCTTCAAATCTTTTTATTTCACTCGGAACTTTAAATTTTATTAATAATAAGTTCAGGTTTACGCTCACTATTAAAGCCACTTTGCTTCCTGATAAGCCTGCTGTAACATTTTATGACAAAAGTAAATTGATTGAAGATTTTGACACTACCCAACCACTTGTAAAAATTGAGTTGGATGATAAAATTAAATTGGTTGACATAGCATTAAAACCTAAAGCTTCGCAAACAGAAAGCAGCGGGGATTGTTGTTTGCTAAAAGATGAAGGAGAGGATATACACCAGGTGTCCTTGTATCATTTTTTTAGAAATGTTTTAATTGACGCAAATGCGGCACCTGCAAAAGTTATAAAGGTTGCCGTGTGCGGGCTTAAAAAATTTATTGCACAAAATGATGAAAGTGTCCAGGATGCAAATGGATCTGTTTATCCTTTTGGCACAAGACCTGATATAATTGATTTTGATGTAAATCATACGATAGCCAATACAACATCGGTACCTGGTTATCCTAATCCGTTGCCTGCACATCTCCCAAATTTAATTGGCCCTAATTTTTATATCGGTAGCAAAGAAATTTTCTTTAAGAACTGGGATAAACTTTGCGTAAATCTAAATTGGAAAGACAAACCAGTAAATTTTAATGAGTTTTATACTGCTTATATAAAAAGGGAAATAGACGACCCTAATAACCCCGGTACTGACATAACCATTCTTGGGCTAAATGAAAGCGACTTCCAGGTAAATTTAGCGCTGCTGGAAAAAGGGAAGTGGCAAAGGGAAAAAAATACTACTGGCAAAGGTTTTGGAAATACGATCACAGGAGACTACAACAGGAGGCTTTTTAAAAAAGAAATGTGTAACAACGGCTGCCTGCAGCTAAACAATTTCAACTATTCTTTTTTTGTAGAAGCAAATGACTTCCCCGGCGCCAGGGATTTTTTTGATTTAAGCACTGACCTCAAAAAATTTGATCCATCCGCTCAAAATGGCTTCATCAGGTTTAATTTACAAAACCAGGATTTTCTTCATAAGGATTATGCGTATGCCCTTGCAAGGCAGATGATGGCGATAGGCAAGTTTCCCGATAAGGGTGTTGAAGGGGCCATTTACCTTGATGGTAATACAGTGATTGTTTTTAAAGATACAGGCTCCATCATAATTGCTTTGAAAAGTGCAATAGAGTTAGCTGTAACAAAAGCCGGCGCTACCAAGACAGAAGCCGATAAAATTATCAATCAATTAGGCATTGTTAGAGATTCCGGAAGTCCGGGCGGGATATCTATTACCAATACAGAATTTTTATCTAGGCTGAATACTCCCATTACAAATACATCTACCCTAGCCGGTGACACGAAATTGATAGTAGACGGAATAATTACAAGTATTACTTCTCTTGAGTCGCTACTTTCTATTTTCGGTCCTGATGGAAAGCTAAAGGAAAACCTTGCCGTTCCTATTCCCAACGAACCATGGACGCCGATCATTAGTAATATTTCTTTGGATTACACGGCCTCAGCTACACTCGAAGACATTGGCCTTATCCATCTTTATCCTTACGCTGGTACTTACAAGCATGAAGAGATTAAACTGCAACCCTCGCTTTTCCCAACTTTTTGTGATGATGGAACATTGTTTGTCGGGCTGAAGAATTTAGTTCCTGGAGATAATCTCAATATTCTTTTTCAATTGGCGGAAGCAACCTCCGATTCTGAAGCAGAGAAAGAAGAAGTGAAATGGCACTATCTTGATAGCAATGTATGGAAACCTTTGCGTAAGGGATTTGAAGTGTTGGAGGATGCCAGTGAAAACCTTACTACTTCCGGCGTTATAAAATTTGCCCTACCGGCAAACATGACAAAGGACAATACTATTATGTCAAAGGATCTGCATTGGATAAAGGCTTCCATCGCCCAAAACAGTAAGGCAGTAAGTGAAACCACCGGTATTTATCCTCAGGCAATCCGCGCAACTTTTACAAATGATGTCGCCAACGACAAACTGCGTTTATCAGAGCCGTTAGCTGGTGGCAGTATTTCAAAACTCAATGTGGCTGATACGAATGTAAAAAACGTTCAACAGCCTTATGATACATTCGATGGCAGCATTCCTGAAATAGGGCAACAATTTTATGTGCGTGTGAGCGAATCGCTGCGTCATAAAGGAAAAGCCATTCAAAAGTTCGATTATGAACGATTGGCACTTGAAGCATTTCCGCAGGTGTTTAAAGCGAAGTGCATCAATCATAGTTTTGCACTAGATGCCCACCTGTACAAAAACGATTTTCCCTATGCGCCGGGTTACATAATTCTTGCGGTAATTCCTGATCTGTATAAACTAAAAGCTGGTAATTCTCTTGAGCCAAAGGTTCCGGTAAGTCTTATTGAAAGAATTGAAATGTACTTTAGGAAACGCACTTCGCCTTTTGTGCGGTTTCGCGCCATGAACCCCCGTTATGAAAAAATTAATTTTTGCCTTCGTGTAAAATTATTACCAGGGAAAGATGAGAGTTATTACCGGGAAAAATTAAAACAGGATATCCAGGAGTTGCTGGCGCCTTGGGCTGTTGGCAAATATGACAAACTTACGTTCGGACAATGCG
>JBDTVF010000060.1:0-15169 GCA_040007325.1 Ginsengibacter sp.
TGGCCCCACCTGCAAAGAAATCATCAAGGCCATCCTTATTGATATCTGCTACAGCTAGTGCGGGTCCGTATTTTGATAATTGCCACGGCAATAAAGTCTCGTCCTTAAAATCAATGAAATCATTTTCCTTATGAATAAAATTTATACCGGATTGAGTAGTGATGTCTTTGTAATAAGTATTGTTTCTCTTTTGAAGATTAGTTTCAGCGCTTATATTATTTTCAGCGTTTTCGTTAATAGTTACAGTTTCGTTTGCTGCAATATTTTTATGCACAGATTCTTTTCCGTCAGGCCATATTATTTTTAATGAATCTATAGATTTTGCATTGCCCAGTCCAAAATGTAGCGTAGAAGTAACCGTACTTTGAAAGCCACGCACCCGGCTCTTTTCAAGAAACTGTTCATTTCCGTTCGCATAAGCAAATACCTTTGCACCTAAGGCCTCTGTATTTTTTGATGCGCCTTTCAGATTTAGATTGACATAACTATTTTTTGCCTCCTCTGAATTATTGCGATATAATGAAACAGGATCATCGTTATTGCACACAATTAAATCAAGGTCACCATCATTATCAAAATCTGCATAGGCAGCGCCGTTTGAAACAACCGGTAAATCAAGTCCCCAACTTTTGGTTACATTTTTAAATGAAAGATCACGATTGTTTTGAAATGCATAATTGCTTAACTTATTTGAAGGGATTTTTTTAACAAGATCAAAAGTTTTATAATTGAAATTTTTCTTTTGGGCTTCTTCCATCATTGCGTCTGCTGCGGTGTATTTTAAAAAATCCATGTTAGTGAAGTCACGCAAATACCCATTTGTTATAAATAAATCTTTCCAGCCATCATTATCCATATCTGCAAATAATGCGCTCCAACTCCAGTCAGTGTTTGAGATTCCGGAAAACTGCGCAATTTCACTGAAGCGCTCATTGCCTTTTTCATCTGCACCCTCATTTATGTGAAGCATGTTGCGCATTTGCTGGTAGTAAAAACCACTATCAACCATTAAATGATATTTATCATATTCATCAGGTCCTTTTAATAATTTCTGACGGTAATTATCTTCGGGTAACATGTCCAATGTAAAAACATCGGGCATTGCATCATTATTTATATCAGCCACATCAGAACCCATTGAATATTTTGAAATCTGGGTAAAACTGTTTTCCAGGCTTTCAGTAAATGTGCCATTTTTATTATTGATATAGTAGCAATCTTTTTCAGAGTAGTCACTGGTTGTGTAAATATCCGGCCAGCCATCCATATTGATATCACTAACGTTTATGCTTAAACCATAATTATAAACATGGCTTTGTATTCCGGCTTGCTGCGTTATATCCGTAAATTTATTTTCGCCTGTTTCAATAAGCATATTTTTAAATAAACGATTTCCATATTCTCTACTGGTCCTACTGCGAACGACGCTTGTATTTTCAAATGGATCATAACTGTTGATAGAATGATTTAATAAAAACATATCGAGGTCGCCATCCTTATCATAATCAAAGAATACGGCCATTGTGGATTGTGTGCCAGGTGCGTCAAGACCATATTCTTTTGCCATGTTTTTAAAAACGGGTACGCTGTCTTTATTCAATCCCTGGTTTATAAATAACTCATTTGATAGTTTGATAGAGTCGCTGAACTTTCCGCTATGACATACATACACATCCATTAAGCCATCACCATTTACATCTGCGGCGCACACGCCAGTGCTCCATGTGCCATTGCCTGCAACACCTGCAACTGCAGTAACATCCTCAAACTGGAATTTCTTTTTATTAATAAATAATTTATTAGGTACCGCATTGCCTGTGATAAAAATATCATCCCATCCATCATTATTAAAATCGGCGGCGGCTACACCATGCCCGTTATACAAGTACTCATAATTCATTATGTGCAATGAATCATTTTCAGGAACCGTGTTAGTAAAACTTACGCCTGTCTCGTCGGAAGGCATTAATGTAAATAAGGTTGCAGGTTGTTTGTTGTTATTGCAACTGAAGAGGAAAATGAATGATATGAACCTCACCCCAACCCCTCTCCGGAGGAGAGGGAGAACACTTTGAAATGAAAGACTTTTTAAGTTTTTATCAGATTTAAACATTTTTATAATTTATCCAACTCAATATTTTCATCGCCATCTTCGTACGGCACATAGAGCATAAGCAGCGTCATCATCTCCTGGTCGCTTCGCATATCACCTTCTGATGTTACCACCTTAGGAGGATCGTTCGGGTTGAATGGATTGCTCGATGTGTTGTCGTACGTCGCTTCGATCACCAGCTTTGAGCCTATTGGTATCAATACAGGTTTTTTAAACCGATAAATTTCCTGCCACCTGAAATCCCATGCAGGAATATTTACTAAAGGAATAGTATCGTTATTTCTGCCAAAAACTGCATAGGCCTTGAATGTTTTACCTATAAGGTGCATGTGCGGCCACACATAAAAAACTGATTCATTCTCTTTAGGATTTACAATTTCAAGTTTGTACGACGATACTTTATTGGCCGGAATATAATGAAATTCGGGTTCAATATCTTTTGCACCTATACCACCACTGCCCAGGCTTATTACTTTTATTTTTCGCTTTACTGGTGTCTTGGTAAAAAACAAATTAATGCCGGAAATGCTTTCCGCTTCTTTCGCCAATGGTGAATAATGTATGGTAAGCAAGATCACGCCGCGCTTGGGCATTATCCATCCGAAGCCCTCAGGATATTTTTCATAAGAGGTACCGGGAATCCAGCCGCCATAATATTCTATACTTCTTTTATAAGGAAAGTACTGGGAATACTTTGTGCGATCATCATCAGTAAGGTTGATCATATCAGCCGTCTTATAAATATCAATGCTATCCGGTACCGCGTGCACGGCATAGTTAGCATGATGAATAAGCTTTTTGTTATTGCTGAAAAACTCTACTGCTTCCACATTGTAATCCTGCGGCAATTCAAAGGGTATTTTAAAAACAATAAATCTTTCCTTATTGTCTCCCTGCACCTGGTAAGCATTTTTCACTTTCAATGTAAGGTCAGGCGGTCTTGTAAAAGTGGTATTCTCAAGGCTGGTAATTTTATAATCGGGCTTCTCACCTTTAGGCGCACCCGCTTTTACCCAATCAGTTATTTTTTTTATTTGTTCATCTGTCAATGATCTGTTATTTGCAAAAGCCATATAGTGATCATCGGCTTTCCACGGTGGCATATATTTGCTCTCCACTACTTTTGATATGAAGCTTGCACGCTTTGCGACGTCATCATAAGTTAAGAGATTAAAAGGCGCAGACTCGCCGGGCTTATGACAATTGCTGCATTTCGATTGAATAATAGGTCCAATATCTTTATTAAAAGTTACGGACTGGGCATTAAGAGAATCAGCGGTAAGCAACACAAGGAGCAACAGGAATATTCTCATTCTAAAAGTCATTGATTAAGCAACCTACAGGTTTTGTAAATGGAATAGCTGGTTTATTATTAATGAAATTATTGATTGCCATATCGAGATAATGATTTGAAATATGATTTCGGGTTTTGCCTAAGGCAACCATCCAATCATCAATGGCTCCTTTATAAATGAGTACGCCGTCTTTGTTGTCGATCACCAGCACTTCAGGAGTTACTTCTCCGTGCAGGTAATGTGTTAATTGCAAAGCCGTATCGCGAAGCAATGTCCACGACGGCATGTAAGTCTTTTGAAATTCTTTTACATCATTTGCCTCAAAGCTTCCCGGAATGATGCCCACAAAGCTTACCTCATCAGCATATTTCTTTTTATACTCCACCAGCTTTCCGGAATAGTTTTTACAGACCGGACATTCAGGAGAAAGAAATGTAATGACTAAAATGCTTTTTGAAGATGCATCTATATGTTCCGCGCTACCTCCAACATTTGCCAGAGAAAATGAAGCGATTGAATCTACACTGAAGGCTCGACTTTCCAGCGGAATATATACCTGGCTTAAAACGACAAAGCCCTGCAATAAAATAAGCGCTATAAAAAATATCTTTTTCTTCATCTATAAAATTACAATACTCCGGTTATACAGGCCGGAGTATTGTCTTATGTGATTTTCAATTATTTATTGTACGTCCCACCAAACCCGGCCTGAAATGTCGGCCGGACCACTGCCATAACCAGGATTAGCGGCCATGTCAGTAAATGCGGCATTGATATTGGTAAAATTAATATCAGATGCGGGAGGCAAAGTTCTTGGAGCACGTCTTGGAATAGATAAAGGCGTGCCGTTGTATAGCAATTTCTCCAACATTAAAGTTGTATTATCATTTGGCATTCCTGTTCTTTTTACCAATGCCCATGCTTCATTAGGCTCTTTGAAAAAGTTAATGAATGCTTGTGATGCAATCATATCAAGGCCTTTTGCCGGAACATACTGCACACCCGGCATAGCGAGATAATTATCGATCGAGGTTTGTGTTGGAGCGGCTACCTGCATGCCCAGGCCCGTTTCCAAATAATAATCGAGGAACATTCCATCAGTTGCCATTTGTCCATAGTAATTAATAGACGCTGTAATGCCCTCGTTGTACCAGGCAGCGGGATCATCGCTCTTTATGCCTGAATAGCTAAGCTCTGCAAGCATGAAGCAATAGTCAGCATAGGTAATCAAAGGAATATATTGTGCCCCGGTACCTCCGTTGAAAGCAACCTGGAATATTCTTGGATTGATATTACTCAATGTATCAAGATTGAGCTTGTCTGCGCCTTTGTTTATTTGCCTGGTAGTATAGTAATGCGACTTTATCAAAGGAAGTGCAGAAGAATCCGGACTTGCATAGCTACCGATATAACGCTGATCAACAAACGTAGCATCTGTATTTATTACACCCTGCGCTTTTGCAAGATCAAAATTTTCCTGGCTGTAAGAATTTTTGGTGAAGAAAATTCCCGTGCGTGGATCGTCGTGGTTTACCATGAAAGTTGTCAGCGCCTTTGGGGCACGCAATCCATCAGGATTCCAATTACCACCTGATGTAAATGATGCAGGAGCTTTCAGCGCCCAGCCATCAGTATTATCACTCATAAGATCAGAGGCCGGAGATGATAGCACTTCCTGCATAATAGAAGTTGCTTTTGCGTTATCCACTTTCATCATCCGCATGGCCATTCTTAAGCGAAGCGCATTTGCGGCTTTGACCCATTTGCTGGCATCACCAAAATAAAACTGATCGTATGAGCCAATAGCAAACTGGCCGGAAGGCGCAGTTTTAATATCTGAGATGGCGCTTTTTAGATCTGCATCAATTTCACTGAAGACATCCTGCTGCTTATCGAAAGGAACTGTAAACTCAAGCGTATAGCGGCCTTTGAAAGCCTCACTGTAGGCTACACTTCCATAAATATCCGAAACGTAAAATGTTTCGTAGTCCAGCAATATACGGGCAATAGCACCAAGCTGCTGGTAGCTTTCTTTTTTAGGAGACTCTAATTTGGAGATTGCGACATTCACATCATAAAGTTGAGAACCACCTCCCCGTCCGAAAAGGTTATCATACCTTGAAAAAGGATTTGAACTTGCTGTGAAATTTTTGAGGTTACCCGCAGGTGGTGTATTGAGTTGCAACCATGGCATTATATTCCTGTAGGTTTCATAGTAGGCTTCGAAATCATTTCCGAAGATGGTTTTGGAGCCATTTAAAAACTGGTTCTCCGGATTGATAGCGTACGCGACGGTTGGGTCAATGTTCGCATCCACAAAAGATGACTTCTTACAGCCCCAAAGCAGTAAACAACCAACGCTTATTGTAATTATATTTTTCAACATGGTAATAGTTTTTTTAAATTAAAAATCAGCATTTACTGAGAAGCCAATGTTTCTTACGTAGGGGATACCACCGTACTCGGCAAACGCTGCCGGTTGGTTGCTACTTAAACCTTCAGGGTTAATACCTCCTTTAGCATTTTTCCAAATATATGTGAGGTTACGCCCGATAATATTTACTCTCAGGTTATTGATTTTCAATTTTGATGAAATCGCTTTAGGTAAATTATAGCCTACGGATACCTCCCTCAAGGCTACCCAGGAATTTTCAAATACTGAATACTCCCTGATACCAGAAGACCATTGTGTAAGATCTTCATAATACTGCCATGCTGGTTTTGGAGCAATAAGCCCCTGGTCGTATGCATCTTTCCATGACATACCTCCTAATGCTGTACCATTATCACTTGTTATACCATCCGCGAAAACACCATCTGGTATAATACCATCGTCTTGTTTGTTTCCATTGGCATCAGTATATGAAAGACCACCATGTGAAGCATCACGACCCGGAAGTGTGAAAGCAAATGCACCGTTAGAAGAACCGTATTGATGCGTACCGGAAGCCATAAGGCCACCCACTTTTGCATCAATCTGTACATTAAGAGAAAAATCTTTGTAACGGAAAGTCTGGTAGGTACCCGCAAGATATTTTTCCATGATAGTTCCTAAATACTTATCCCTAACAAGTCCCGGTGTATAATCCCCTGTACGAAGAAAAGTATATCCATTAGAACCGTTAGGAGCATTTCCTAATACACGCTTTCCATTACTTGGATTGGCAATCGCGTCACCATTTGCATCACGTGCCTGGTAAGTTGCGAATGCATAAGTTGAATAAACAGCGCCATATTCTTTACCCGGTTCAGCAACTGCTCTTACATCAGCTCCGAAGGCATTAATTAATCCATAAGAAGTAACACCGTCTGCAAGTGAAACAACGGTATTATGGTTACGTGTATAGTTCACAGAGAAATTCCAGGTGAAGTCTTTCGAACGTACAGGTGTTATGTTTAACAATATTTCAATACCCTGGTTCCTGATCTGTCCTACATTGAACAAAGCTGAGTTGCCACCAATTTCCGGCGGAACAGGCAATTCAAGAATTTGATTGTAGGTATTTTTATTATAGTAAGTAAAGTCTATACCAAACCTGTTGTTCAAAAAGCGAAGGTTGGTTCCGAATTCATATTCTTTTGTTTTTTCATTCTTCAGGTTTTTGTTCGGAAGAACGGAACTGGTAAATCCCGCGAAAGGCAATGTGGTCACACCAAGACCTGAGTTAACGATATCGTTTGTTCCGCCGATCTTATAATTTCCAACCTGGTTAAGCTTCCATGAATCGTAATCTTTACCAGTAACACCATACGAAGCACGAAGCTGTCCGAAGCTTAAAAAATCAAACTGGGGCTTTTCTTTCAGCAGGTTGCTGAATATAAATGAAGCTCCTGCCGAAGGATACACAAATGAATAATCCCCGGTACCGTTAGCCAATGTAAGAGTGGAGTTGTAATCCTTCCTCACGCTATAGCTCAGGGTAAGCATGTCACGCCATGTGAGGTCGCCATATGTATAAATAGCATCCGTAAGCTTAGAAGGGCGATAGCCTTGCGTAAGATTAGGCTTGTTCACACTATTGTTAAGGCTAAAGAAAAACGGATTTGATGCTGTTAAACCTCCGTTAGTTCCTGTATTAATTATATCACCTAACTGATCTTTATTTGTCTCTGCGCCTAATGTGATGCTTCCCTGCAAATCGCCACTAAGCTGCTTGCTTGCGGTCAGTAACCCTTGTAAACGATAGCTCTTGTAGCGGTTAGTACTTTTGCCATAATAACCATTAGTATATCCCGCTCCATCACCGAGATATTTTTGCTCTATTTCGGTATTGTAATTTGACATATTACCGCGGGTGAGTAAAGTAAGCCATGGAGCAAGATGTGTGGTGATATCAACATTCGCTCTCAGGTTATCTTCACTGCTGGCCTGGTTATTATTATAAGTGGTCCAAAGAAACAAGCCAATGGCGTATGGGTCATTTGCCCCTCCAGATATCCTGCCTCCATTCACTTTATCAGTGAAGTTGTTTATCCAATAATTCCAATCTATACTATTTGCCCTATAGTAATTAAACCTGAAAATAGGGTTGTAGTTACTTACCTGCCTGATCGGGTTTTTGTTTTTCGTTTGGGCATAAGTGATAGAGGCATCTATATCGAATAATTTGCCCACCTTTTGTGTGGCACGAATGGAAAAGTTATCGCGGTCAAATTTTGCACCGTTTGGAATGATTCCATCGGTGAGATTTTTAGAATAAGATGCCCTAAAAGAACTGCGTTCTGTAGCTCCCTGAACAGCCACATTATAATCAGTTTGGCTACCTGTTTGAAAATAGTCTATAACTTTATAAGGTTCCCACTTGTGTATGCGGCCATCGAGATCTTTAATTGTTTGTCCTTCGAACTTGGGACCGAAATCATAATATGGGCTCCAGTTAGGATCCAAAACATTATTACCATCTGCATCTTTGTCAAATGTTGGAGAAATACCTCCACCGAACTCATATTGAAGATCCGGACCTTTGTAAGCCTGGTCCCACATCTTTGTCACATTAAGGCTAACACCTAAGCCGTTTCCAGTTCTTCCTTTTTTAGTGGTAATTAATATAACACCATTCTGGGCACCTGAACCGTACAATGCACTTGCAGCAGATCCTTTTAACACTGAAACAGATTCAATATCATCTTCATTGACGTTCTTCAGGATATTGCCAAAATCCGCATTATTGTTACCCGCCCATGTTTCCGGGCCGGTTACATCTGGCTTAAGCAATACACCATCAATTACAAATAAGGGTGACTGGTTACCGCTCAAGGAGGTATTGCCACGTATACGTATACGTGAGCTTGAGCCTGCACCTCCGGTACCCTGGTCAATACGCACACCGGAAAGTTTCCCCTGCAAAGAGTTCAACACGTTGGGAGAAGGCGCTTTTGCGAGTTCAGCAGCATTTATTTGCTGAGAGGCATAAGGTAATTTACTTGTTGCAGAGCGCTGGCCAAATGCAGTTATTACCACTTCTGTAAGAGCAGAGTTTTTACTTTTGAGTGCGACGCCGAGCGATTGCTCGCCGTTATAAGTAATCTCTTTAGGTTCGTAGCCTACCGAAGTCACAACGAGTGTTGGATTTGCGGCGCTTGTACGTAAAGTAAAATTACCGTTAGCATCCGTACCGGTAGCTGTCTTCGAGCCTTGCACGGTAACGGTGGCTGAAGGAACCGGATTACCGGTAGTTTCATCACGCAGCGTTCCCGATATTGTTTTTTGTTCCTGTGCGAAACAGGCCATGCTGAATGCGGTCAGCATCAAAAAAGTTAGAAATCTTTTCATAAGCATAATTTAAAAATGATAAAAAGGATTGTCGTTATTGTTCTGAAAATTCAAGTACGCCGTCGCTACATTGAATGTCTTAATTAAAAAAATTGCATTCAGGCTTTCTCTTGAGTCGGCCGATTATCTTCTTCAGTTGTTGTCTTACGATGAAGCGTCTTTTCTTTATGACAAGATGCTTTCCAGTGACGCTGCACGAATCTTTCCATTTTCTTTTTCAAAATTTTCCATCACTAAAGCAGCTGCACCTATAAGCTCCGCCATATATCCAAGCGTTGAAATTTCTATTTCCGTACTGTGAGATAGCCTCGGTATACAATACTCATTGATCGCTTGCTGAATTGGCGTCTTCAGTACTTTTCCCGCTGCAGAACCACGCCCGCTAAGTATCACAATTTCCGGATTCAACAAATGAATAAGGATGGCAACACCCCGTCCAATATTATATCCTGCCTCTGTAAATAATTCTACTGCAAACCTGTCTCCTTCCTCTGCGGCCTGCATTATAATCTCTATTGCTTTTTCCTTATGTTCTAAAGACGATGTATTTAGTTTTGTCAGCCGCCCGGTACTTAGTGCCGCTTTTGCTTTCTCAATAATTGTCACCAATGAAGTCTCTGTTTCGAGACAACCACTTTTACCACAACTGCAAAGCTTGCCATTATTGAACAGTGGTATGTGGCTGAATTCACCAGCGAAACCATCATGACCGCGGAAGAGCTCGCCATTGAGTATTAATCCAAGACCAATACCCCAGCCAATGTTAATTACCATCGCATGCTGCTTGTGGCGGGCCGCCCCGAAACGCAATTCGCTCAGTGCTACGAGGCTGGAGTCATTATCGATATAGACAGGTAAGCCAATCCGCTCGCCAATCACTTTTGAAATGCTACTGCCGTGGGTTTTAAGGAAAGTATAATTGACGCTTTTTTGCGCATTTACAAAACCCGGCATTCCAATGCCAATGCCAATTATTTTGTCTTTATCTATTTCGGAGTTTTCAATGAACTTTTCCACATGGTTTGCAAGAATTGCAAGACTATCATCTTTTTCAGCAAGGTTCAGCTCGAATTTTTCTAAGCTCGAAACAACCTGGTTTTGCATATCCATTATGGCGACACGCGTTACAAACTGATCCATTGCTACTGAAACAACATACATTACATTGTCCCTGATCGCATAGGTCTGTGGCCTTCTCCCCCCCGTTGAGTTTGCGTAACCAGTTTCCATCACCAGTTCATCTTTTATCAACTCGCTCAGCAATTTGGTAACGACCGGGAAACTTTTATTGATCCTTGTGTACAATTCCGCACAGGAAATTGATGGAGTAAAATATAACTCCTTCAAAATTCTTTTTTTGTACACAGCTTTGTTTTTGGCCATACGCAATTATGCCTTGTAACTTTAAAAGTTATGGCGAAGTTAAAATACTTTTATATTTTTTCAAAAAACTTTTTAAAAAAATTAAAAAGTCAAACTTAAAAGCTCAGAACTTGTGAGTAGTTTGAACCAAAGAAAGAGAAAAAGAGTTTTTTAGAAGAGTAAGTTTATAATTATATCAGGTACAAATTATATTTTTCCAGATTGCTCGTACCGTTGTAAGCCGCGTTGAAATTGTAGCCCCTAAAAGATTGCCTTAGGAATTAGTAATGAAAAGTTTAGTTAGTTTTACCAAAACTTAATAGATGAAAATAATGTCTACCCTTAAAAGATTTTCAATCCTTTCTATATTCATTTCACTGGCAATAATTTTTGTCTCATGCGGATCAACACGTAACAGCATTGCGGTAGAAGAAGGTTGGGATCTGTTAGGTGAAACTAAAGCCGGATTTATCCGGGAAACTGACGTAATCAATGTGAACAGCAGGAATCAATTTACTGCCATCAGATTTAAAGTAGAAGGAGCCGAAATAAAACTGAGTGAACTTGCAGTATTTTTTGAAAGCGGCGACAAATTGTCTCCGGCAGTGGATGAAAGTATTGCGGCAGGCCAGGAAAGTCGTATGATCGAGCTTGCTGCAGATGGAAGAACAATTAGTAAAATTGAATTTAAATATCGAACTGTAGGAAGCATAATTAAGAAAAAAGCAAGCATCCTTGTTTTTGGTAAACGTTACCATTCCGGCTATTAATTCTCCAGTCTTATTGCTTCACATGATTTGCTAATGGGAAACCGAAAGGCATTGCGTCTTTTGCTTTGGTGACAATTTTATATCTTGTCTAAAAAAAATTGAAGCGTAAACTTTCGGGACGCCATATCTTTTTTTCATTCTTTGAGTTAAGTTTCTGGATAATGGCTCTTGTGCTTTTAGCATTTATGGACCCGGAGGCTGATTCGCATTATTCATTCTGCATTTTCAAAATGACGGGGATTACATTTTGCCCCGGTTGCGGTCTCGGGCATTCCATTAGCTATCTTTTTCATGGTGAGTTGCGGCAATCGATACACGCACATCCATTTGGAATATTGGCAGTGCCGGTGATAGTATACCGGGTTTTCCAACTAACCCGGTTAAGATTATTTCCCAAAACTATAAACTATTAATTATGCAAACAGACATTCCAGGCTCAGTAAATCCAGTTCTCCTTAAGTTACTTTATGATGTAACTCCGGAAGAATTGCTCACGATCAATTCGCGTATAAAAGATTTCAGTGATGATGAGCTTTCGAATTTCTGTATGATATATAGATCCAAGCGAAAAGATCCGCAAACGATACTTCTTTTATGTCTCCTCGGATTGGTTGCTGTTGCGGGCATCCAGCGCTTTGTGATAGGCCAGGTTGGTATGGGGATTTTGTACTTTTTTACGGGCGGTCTTTGCCTCGTCGGCACTATAGTAGATGCGATCAATCATAAAACACTTGCCATGGAGTATAATGCAACAATGATATCAGAGACTTTGCTGATGTTGAACATGATCAAAAAATGAAGCAAGCTTTCAATTTCGGGCATTAGGGCTAAAATCACTCTTATAATATGGAACAATTGTTGAATCGATTTCAAAAAATAAGTTATGGAACAAGAGAAATTAATAACCGCAAATAGCAATGATGAAATTTGGGAGCAAATTGGCCGTGATATTAAAGCAGACGAATTTGCCTATTCAGTAATTATTTCTGTTGGCGGCCGAAAAATTTACCTGGACATAGACGTAGATCCCGGCGGCGGATTCGAAGGTGGCTACCAAACCACCACATTGCGTAGCAGCCTTGAAAAAGCAGGAGATTTTAAATTCGCTTTACATCACCAGGGGTTGCTGGATGAAATAGGAAAGTTTTTTGGTATGGAAGATATCGAAACCGGCTACCCTGAATTTGATAAGAAAGTAATTGTAAAAACCAATGATGCCGAACGCATTAAAAAGCTGTTTGCTGATCAATCAACACGGGCGCCGTTCAAACATCTTTCTGACTTTACCTTTCACATTACGCAACATCACATTGACGAGACTGATGCCAGGGCAGACTTTCTTGACCTTACGATCGAAGAAGCTGTCACGGACATCCCTACCCTCAAATTAATTTATAATGCCTTTTACTCGGTTTTAGAGAAGATTGAGATGCTTTGACTATTGTCTCTTTAGCTTTACTGTGACCTTATCACCTGGTGTATCATAATCGGTTTGCGAGAATACAAATCCAGTACAATCAAAGGAATCTATGTTTTGCTGCGCACCATCGAAAGTCAGCGTATTACCATTGAGACTCCATGTGCCTGTATCATCTCCGGGAGGAGTGCATTGCGTACCGGCATCGGTGTATGTATAAGTATGATTGGTATTGAATGTAGTAATGTCATCAACTTCACAAGGATCAAATATGAACGACGTACCGTCAATCTCCGGCGATGTTGCAGACATCTTATAGGTTACCGATTCAATCTTGTAACTGCCTACAAAGTTAGATTCCGAAAAGCTGCAGTTGTCCTTTTTTTTACATGAAATAAAAGAGAAGGTGCTTGCTATAGCTATAATAAAGAACCTGTTTACATCTTTCATAAACTAACTTTTAATTTCCTAAAGGGTTTGGCGAAAATAAAAACGTTATAGATAAATAATAAAATATTATTCTGAAGATTTATCAAGAGGCAATGAAAAATAAAAAATAGAGCCACTTCCCAATTCGCTTTCGACCCACAACAGACCACCGTGTGCTTTTACAATTTCTGATGAAATAAATAAGCCCAGTCCGATTCCTCCAAGCGCAAAGTCAGTTTTTGCCCGATAAAATTTATCAAATATTCTTTCAACGTTCTCGTTTGCAATTCCTATTCCAAAATCCTGTACTGAAAATAAAATCTGATCATCTTTCAGCATAGAGCTGATCATAACCTGGTTTGATTGCGGAGAATATTTAACTGCATTGGTAAGAAGATTCGTTATGACCTGTTCCAATCTAAACCTGTCGCCTTTGCAATAAACACTTTCATTTTCTTTTATAGAAAGGAAATGAAGCGGCGACATATTTTTTACATTTTGAACAGTCTCTTTCACGAGATTTTTGAAATTAAATCTCTCGGTGCTTAATGAAAGTTTTTTGCCAGGCATAGCATTTACCACGAGCAGATCTCCAATTATCTTGGTGAGTTTATTCAACTGAATATCCATTGTGCTAAGCAATTTGCCCACTTCTCCTTTCATTTTGTTTCCAAAACTTAATTGCAAAATGTGCACGATACCCTTCAAGCTGGTGATAGGCGTTTTAAGTTCATGAGAAGCAACACTTACAAAATCATCTTTTATTTGTTCTATGGCTTTACGTTCGGTTATATCAGTATGAGAAATGACCACGCCTTCAAGATCGGGAAGTGGGGTTGCTTTCATAAAAAACCATCTCGCCTTACCGGGTGAGTGGCAGGGATATTCAAGGGAAAAGGAGTCCATTGTTCCTTTCAGTACTGCCCGAATTCCTTTTAATGCCTTTGGCGCTTCTGCTGAAAAAGGACCGCATGCCTTCGCGCAAATTTCAAGGTAATTGATTCCTGCGAAATCATTGGGATAGCCACTTGCAATTAAATTTTCTTTAGCAAAATTTTTCCACGATTCATTTACTGTTTTAATAAATCCGTTAGCATCTACGACAGCAATCTGAGCGGAAAGAGAGTTGAGAATAGCATCCTTAAGTCGTTCACTTTTTAGAATATCCGGGTGGCTTTTTGAATGACTGGTTGCAAAATTGCCGGCTTCGGTAAAATTCTTCATTGGAATATTAAGATATTAGTTTCAGTACCTGAAAAAATAAAGTAAGATAGAATTTATTTTCAGCAGAGTTTATTCAAATCTTGTACGAATATATCATTTCTATTCAAAAATCATCCTTTAAAAAATGATTAAGACATTTTACTGTGTGTAAATCTTCCAAAAAAGATTAAATGAAAATTGATCATCCTCTTTTCGAAAACGGCATATTGCTATTTTTTCATTTGAAAATCCGGATGGCCGCATTGCCACATGGCAAACGCAAACTGGTCTGCAAAATTTGAGTAGGTCACTGATTTATCTTCGGTAAAATGGCCATTATCATAATTCACTTTCATGATTACAGGCTTACCAGATGTGCTCGCATTTTGTAATGCCGCAGCAAATTTACCGGGCTGCCAGGCGATCACCCGCGGATCATTCCATCCTCCAATGCAAATGACCGCGGGGTATTTTGTATTAGCCATTACATGTTGCACGCCATCCATTTCATAAAGTGCCTTACATTCCACGCTGTCTTTCACGGTGCCGAATTCAGGAATATTGGCAGGCCCATTTGGTGTGTACTCCAGCCTCATAGCATTTGCGCAACCAACATTGCAAATGGCAGCCGCATATAAATCCGGCCTTTCTGTAATGGCCCTGCTTATTAAAATACCACCGGCACTGGTGCCTGTGCCGGCAAGCCTGTCTGCAGATGTGTAGCCATTTTTAATTAGATATTCAGCACAGCTATTAAAATCTTTCCATGTATTTGGCTTGGTAGTTTTGTAACCAGCCTTATACCAC
>JBDTVF010000061.1:0-14916 GCA_040007325.1 Ginsengibacter sp.
ATGAGAAATTTCAAAATTCAACACTTTTTGGTTAATAGCATCTTTATGTAATTTCCTTTCGATGCTATCATACATTTCAAAATGTGCGAGCGCCTGTTCGTAATTTTGAGCGTCTTTGTAATATTCATACAATGCCCAATGAGTCTTTCCTGAAAGATCAGCGGCGTTAATTTCATCGGAAATCTTTAATGTCTTTTGCAGCAAACGCAGTTCGCTGTCGCCGGTTGGTTTCGCTACAGATTTCTTTAAGCCCGCGAGAAACAAAAGAATTTCTGCCTCTCCTTTTCTATCTCCGGTTTCCTGCCGTATTTGTAAACTTTTACCTGAAAAAAAATCTGCTTTCTCCCAGTTATTTTGTTGCTTATAAATTTCTGCCAGGTGAAATAGTGCATTGGCCTGTCCCCGTTTATCGTCAGTACTTTCGCTGATAGCAAGGCTTCTTTCGCAATGATCTATAGCCTTTTTCCAGTCTTTTAATTTCAGATAAACCGATCCTATATTGTCAAGGCTACCTGCCTCGCCCAATTTATCGCCGGACTGTTGACGGATGGTGAGCCCTTGCTGGTAATAGTTTAGCGCTTCTTTATAATTTTGTATTTCAAAATAGACTGCCCCGATTACATTAATGGCGTAGGCTTCCATTAAAGTAAAGCCGATAGCCCGTGTGATGTAAAGACTTTGATGGTAATAATCTAAAGCCTGTTCATAATTACCCAGGTATTTGTAGGTGACACCTGCTTGATAAAGCGTTGTGCTTTCGGCTTCAAGAAAGCCTGTTTGCCTGCTTAGCTTAAGTGATTTCTTTAGAAGCTCTAATGAATTAGAAAAATTTCCCCAGTTCCGTTGGATGATGCCAAGATATTCACAAACCACCGCGACGCCTTTAAGATCATCAAGCGATTCAAAAATTGAAAGTGCTTCATTCAAACATTTTACTGCCTCCTCATTTTTTGAAAGACGCACAAGAGCAAAGCCGTAGCATTTCAACGCTTCGGCTTTTCCTTTTGGATAGTCCACATTCCTGAGGAGTTCCAAAGATTTCCCACTTAATTTAAAAGAGCCTGGTGAGTCATTGACCCTGGTATCCCAGGCTATTTGATTAAGTTCATCAATTTTATCTCTAATACCCTGATCATTATTTTTCATGAAAGGCTATTCGGTAAAAAGATTTTATACCATATAAAATTCCCATTGAATGCGATCAGGATCTTTAAAGGCAACATACAATTTTTGCAGGGTTTCATCCAGCTTTACGCCTGTATTTTCAACACCTGCATCGCTTAATTCTTTGGCAACACGTTGCAGTTCTTCTTCCGACTCGCAAGCCAAAGCAATATGGTCAAGCCCAATGTTGAAAGGCGTAAAAGTTTCACCAGGTCTCGCATCTGCTTTCTTAAATGCCAATATGATATTACCGGCCAGGAAGCCGATAATATCAGGGGTGTCCAGGGCAAGTGTAAAACCCAATACGTCTCTGTAGAATTTTTTGGTAGTCTCCATGTCAATACAGCGCAAAGCGATGTGGTGTATTCCTTTTGTTGTTGGATTGATAGCCATAATTATTGTTTTATTAAGTGAGGAGGAAAGGAAATGATTAAGAAAGTTAACTCAGCTATGATTAAAAAGGAAATATTCGTGAGAAAATACTTATAACAAAAGAAGGTGTGCTTTTGACTTAAATCTTTTTTAGCTCGATGGCAGTATCGCCATGAACTCACTTCCTTCACCCTCTTTCGTTTCCACTTTTATTTCACCGCCATGCGCTTTGATGATATCATACATTGTCTGAATCACGGATTTAAATGGATTTATGGATTTCACAGATTGCATTTAAAGGACGAGTCTTTTAAAGGTTAAACTTTTACTTCCAAAGTTAACTAGCAAAGCAACTTCAAGCCGGTAAGCTTTTAGATAATTCAAAACTTGTGCAAGATGAACATCTTCGAGAACTACTATTACTTTCAATTCAACCAAGACTTTTCCTTCCACAACAAAATCAGCCCTTCTCGTTCCAATAGGTTCCGAAAGTTCTTTATAAAAAATGTCCTGTTCAATTTCTCTTGCATAAGAAAGCTCAGCGTGCGATAATTCCAGGCCAGCGCTCTTTGGTAAATAACTTCTTGAAAACCATTTCCCAAAAATTTATGCACTTCAAAAGAAGCTCCGATAATTTTCTCTGTTATATCTTTATGTTTTAGTTCTTTATTCATAATCCTTATCCGTGTAATCATTTAATCCTATTAATCCGTGATTCAGACAACAGGTATTTGAATAATAAAACCTGTTCCTTCTCCTTCCTTTGTCTCTACTATTATTTCTCCGCCATGCGCTTTTATAATATCATAACTTAAACTCAGGCCTAATCCTGTTCCCTGACCTGTTGGCTTGGAAGTAAAGAATGGTTGAAAAATTTTCTCAATTATACTTTGAGGGATACCGTTACCGTTATCGGTAACAGTTAGTAAAACCTTCAAACCCCCTGAAGGGGGCTTTACCGCCTTTGTGCTTACTGTAACTTTTGGTTCGTAAGGCTGTCCTGCTGAGCTTGTCGAAGCATTCTTCTTTTCATTCACTGCATAAAATGCATTGTTATATAAATTCAATAAAACTCTTCCTATGTCTTGGGGAATAATATTGATTTTATCAACAGCATCACCAAAATCAGTGTTGAATGTTGCATTGAAGGACTTATCCTTTGCCCGCATTCCATGATAACTTAATCGAAGGTATTCATCTGCCAGTGCATTAATGTTAGTAGGTTCTTTTTGCCCGGTGCTCGCTCTTGAATGCTGAAGCATTCCTTTTACAATTTCATCGGCACGTTTTCCATGATGATTTATTTTTTCTTCATTGGCTATAATATCTCTTGTAATAGCTCTTACTTCCCCATAATTTTTCTTTTCAATTTCTTCATTTAACTCTGCCAACAATTCTTTATTTACTTCTGAAAAATTATTAACGAAGTTCAACGGATTCTGAATTTCATGGGCAATGCCCGCGGTAAGTTCCCCAAGGCTTGCCATTTTTTCAGATTGAATAAGTTGGGCCTGGGCCGACTTCAGTTCTGTCAGGGTCAACTCAATGCTTTCTTTTGCTTTTTCCAGCCTCTTAAAATCTTCATAACGGGCATAGGCAATCGAGAATGCTTCTGCCAATGCTTTTACCAAATCAATTTCATCATGGGTAAGCGGATTTGTACTTCCTACGTAAAGTAATCCCTGCATGAACGGAATAAAATGAAGATCGAGCTTTTCAGGAGGAGAAGCAGCGCCCTGGAATGTTTCCTGGTTTTGAATCTGCCCTTGTGCCATCAGGGATTTTGTCCAGGTAATAAATTCTTCTTTGTTCCAATGTTGATGGTAAACCATTCCTTTGCGCCAATGATCCACAGCATTCGTAGTCAATTCATTTGAACCGAATGGCAGATTCAATACTCCAAGAGATTGACCATGCGGTGATGACAGGTAAACATGACTCATCGCAGTGCCTTCATCAATAATAAAAACGCCGCAGCGGATAAAGGGTACACCGAGCGTAGTGAGCTCATGCCAGATGAGCGGCGTGATCCGATTTAAATCTTCAGCGTTCCGCATAGATGCAATTTCTCCGCGCACCCTGTCGAGTGAAGATGCTTTAACTGCTTCTTTTGCCTGGGCTTCCGCGTGCTTCAAATCCTTGTATCTGCGAAATGTGAGAGAGAAAACGGAAGCAAATCTTTTCATGACCTGCTTATTTTCTTCCGAATGCTGTTGAATTGAAAAAGTCCAGATACCTCCTTCATTAAAATAGTAAGTCTGAATATGGCAATCCGCTAGCCCTTGAATGCCATTCGGCAGATAATCAGGCCTTGCATTTAAAATCCTCAGATAATCCTCTTTTTCATTACCTGCCAGGAAATAATAGAGAAGTTCATCTTTGCTTTTCCATCCCTTATAAAGTTGTCGCCACCACGGGTGAATTGTCATATCGAAAAGGCCAATTGCCCTAACAATTTTTCCATCATCCAAAGTATTAACTGACCATACTTCCATTGTTTCATTCTCCGATATATTAAGAATTCCGCCTCTCAAATTTTGCAGGTTTAATTTTTCTAATTCATCAAACATAGTTGCCGTTGCTGCACTAACATCTTCGCTGCTGTACATAGCCATCGTTTTTGCCCGTACCCGTTCCAATGCCCCTTCAATCTGTGCTTCCCGTGCCTGGGCTTCTGCTCTTTGCAGATCCAGGAATCGGGTATAGGTCTGTTCAAATACCCTGGCAAACCTCGCCAATAGCTGAATGATTTCATCAGCCACCGGCTCATGGGTGGTAAATAATAAAAAGCCTTGCCGGAAAAAAGCTGCCTGCTGAACTCTCCGTCCTTTGATTTTGGTTTCGTCAATTGGCAACTTAGCTTCCTCCTTTACAAATTGTAGCCAGTCCTGAAGATTCTCACCAATCAGGTCAATAACAATCGTTTCTTTACTTTCTTTCCAGGCTTTATAGATTTTAGCTATGCTGGTGCGTTCGTCTAATGAAAAAAAATATTCATGATTTACCTGGTTGCCGCTTTGATCCGTAACCCATAATTCAACTTTTTTACTTTCTTCATTGATGATCCCGATACTCATGCGGTCAGGAATTTTGCCCAATAAATCAAACTGCTCAAAGAAAACTTTCGCCGTTTCAGCCAACTCCTCACTACTATGCATCGCCATTGTTCTTGCCCGCACCCGCTCCAGTGCCAGTTGAATCTGCGCTTCTCTTGCCTGTGCTTCTGCTTTTTGCAGATCGAGAAATCGGGTGTAAGCTTGTTCAAAAACCCTTGCAAACCGCTCCAGGATTTCAATTTCTCTTTCTGAAAATAATTGCCCGTCGTAATTAGCAAGTTGAAGGCCGGTATTTTTTGTTAATGCATACGAAAACACAGCCGAGTCGCTTTCTAAAAGATATTTTTTTCGGGCATCCGGTAGTTGTCTGTAATCTGTATGCTCAAAAGCGAACCGGAACCAATCATTTTTTTCCTGGAAAGAATATTTTTTTACAAAGGAGTCTTTTTCTTTTTCCCTTGCCTCTTTTAAATCTCTGAACATCGGAAGGTTGAAATAGGAAAGATGGAAGCAGGTAGAATACTGGTGTCCTGAGAGGGCGACCCATTGCTCAAGGTCGTTGGAGCCATCTTTGAAAATGAAGATACTGGCAGCATTCATAATAACGTCAAGCTCATTTAGCCTGTCGAACACTGTACGAACTACTTCCGGAAGTTCGTCACTTTTATGCATCGATAATGACCGGCTGCGCACTTTTTCCAGGGCTGATTCAATCTGCGCTTCTTTTGCCTGTGCTTCTGCTTTTTGGAGATCGAGGAAACGTGTATAGGTTTGTTCAAATACTTTTCCAAAACGCATTAATATTTTGTTCTCTTCATCGGAATAAGGAATGCGGGAAAAGTTTTCAATGTAGAGGGATACATTATTAAACAACACCGTTGATCCTGCAAGGCCGGGACAGCTTAAATAAAAATCTTTTGATGCTTCCGGTAACCCGGGAACATAGGATAAAAGCTCATTGTAAAATTTGTTCTTTTCTTCAAAATTTAAATTGGTGGCAAAGAAGTCTGCACCTTTTTCTTTTGCTTCATCAAATTGATTTGCCCAAACAGACTCAAAATATGGATGCGCTATTTTAGAGGGAATGTCCTGCATATCAGCAATCCAAAACTGCCAGTCGGATTTCGGTATATAGTCAACCACAAAACCAGCATGGTCAACACTAATATTTAGATGAATGAATTGATTATAGACAACCTGGATTACCTCTTTTAGCTCTTCACTTTTCTGCATCCCCAAGGATCTGCTTCTTACTTTTTCCAATGCTGCTTCAATCTGTGCTTCCCTTGCCTGTGCTTCTGCTTTTTGCAAATCAAGAAAACGGGTATACGACTGTTCGAAAATTTTTCCAAAACGCTTTAGAATCGTATTCTCTGCCTCCGAGTAAGGAGTACCAGCATAATTCATGATCCACAGAGAAATAGTATTCATCAATACCGAAGAGGCTGCTACGCCCGGACCGCTGAGAATATATTTTCTTCTTTCATCAGGAATTACCGGTGAATGTTTGAAGAGATGTTCAAAAAATGTGTTTTTCTCTTCCTGTGTGTAGCTTTCGGTAAAAAAATCGAGGCCTTTTTCTTTTGCTTCCCTTGCTCTAATAAATACAGGGTGATCAAAAAAAGGGATATATGTTTTTACAGGATATGGCTGATTTGGCGCAGCTGACCAAAGGTTATAGTCATCGCTTTCTTTAAAATTGAGATTAAAATGTGCAGAATCTATAGCAAAATTTAATTGTCGCAATTGCTCAAATACTATTTGGATAACTTCTTTGAGTTCCTCACTTTTTTGCATACCCAAGGAGCGACTTCTTACTCTTTCCAATGCAGCTTCGATCTGTGCTTCTCTTGCCTGTGCTTCTGCTTTTTGGAGATCGAGGAAACGGGTATAGGTTTGTTCGAATACTTTGGCAAAGCGTTGCAGGATAATTGCATTTTCATCTGATATAGCAGAAGGAGCCCACATCAATGCCCCATTGCTCATATAAGCCATATTAAAAACAGCATGTTCGTTTGCTAAAAGCATTGCCTTTTCTTCATCCGGTAAATTTTTATAGCCCGATTGCGTGAACATTTCTTTTGCATAACTTTTTAAAGCAGGCCCGGACATTTCGATGGAATCAAATTTTGCTCCCTCTCTCCATGCTGCCAGTTGAGCCGCATGAAGCGGATGCTCACTATTGTTCACCTGATAACTTTCAACATGGTTTTTTTGAATGAAGCCTGCCAGCCAGTGCTCCATGTTGCCGGTTTTTTCATCCATGATAATTATAGTAGCTGCGCCAAATTTGAAATCCAGCTTTTGCAGCTCATCATATACAGTTACGGCTACATCCATTACCTCGTCACTTTTATGCATTGCCATCGAGCGGCTTCTCACCCGTTCCAGCGAAGCTTCAATCATTGCTTCTCTTGCCTGGGCTTCCGCTTTTTGCAGATCGAGGAAACGGGTATAGGTACGTTCAAATTCTATAGCAAAGCGACCGAGTGTCTTTTTTTCGCTTTCATTTAAATCAGTTTCCATCATTATACCAAAGCAACCATATTTCATAAAGGCTTCTATATAATATAGTCCGTTACGAAAATGTTCGGGCTTTAATTTTTCAACACCATCAATCAATTCCTGCCATGCAGCAAAATAATTTTCTACACCTTCGGGTGGTACGGCATATGAAACCACAGGTTCATCGCTTTTCCAATCAATAAGGCATTGCTTAGTAGCAGGTTCATTTCTATCAAGCGGATAATTAATAGCTTTATTTTTAAAAACGACTGAACCGTTTTCATTCTCTTCCCAGATAGCCCAAAAAATGTGTTGCTCTTTCTCTTCATCCGGCAGCCATAAAAAAGAAAATGCTGAATTGATACCCAACAATTGAACCTGCTCGTGAAAGACCCGTAAGGTATCATCCAACTCATCCGAATGCTGCATGATCATACTCTGTGTACGGGTACGTTCCAATGCTGCTTCAATCTTAGCTTCTCTTGCCTGCGCCTCGGCTTTTTGCAGATCGAGGAAACGGGTATAAGATTGTCCAAACACATTACCAAAACGCTTGATGATGGCATTTTCATCCTCTGTATATGGAATTGCCTGGTAATTGGCAAGTGTAAGAAATACATTTTTCAGCAATACGACTGAGGCCGACAAGCCCCGGGAATTATAAATGAATTGCTTTCTTTCCTCTGGGATATATTTCCCATCAGTATTCTCAAAGAAATGCCTGAAGAAGTCATTTTTTTCGTCAAAGGATAAAGTATATGATATAAAATCAAGATTGTCGTTAACAGCATCATTGAGGATGTTGGAAAATGTTAGATCCGCAAAAGGAATATAGATCCGGGACGGAACAGTCACTCCTGGTGTGGATACCCACATATACAAACCATCCTTGGTATAATCGGTAATAAAATTAGCCGTATCAAAATAAAAGCCCAACTGCTCCAACTGTTCGGTCAATGTATTAATGACTTCATGCAGATTTTCGCTATGGTGCATTGCCATAGACTGACTGCGCACTTTTTCCAATGCATTTTCAATCTTTGCTTCTCTTGCCTGTGCTTCTGCTTTTTGAAGATCGAGGAAACGGGTGTATATCTGTCCGAATACTTTTGCAAAACGTAACATGATTGCACATCCACTTTTAGATAAAGGCTTTAGGGAGACTACATTAAGAGAACCCTCCGGAAAGAAGAAGGCCGTGATCGTTTCTTCTTTGTTGTATCTCCCGGGTAGCAGGTAGGAAAGGTGCGCCGCCAGCTTCTCATAGTATTCCTTTACTTCCGTTCCTTTTCGGGTACTGGAATAAGATGGCTTTTTCCCTTTCCAGGCTTTTACCATATTATCAAAAACAGGATGGGTTCCCCTGGGTACAATCCCAAGTATCTTACTTTCTTTCCATTTGTTGGTTTCGGAGCGTGACCAAATTTCTGCGGCTCCTGTTTTAGCATCCATCGTGCAGATGCCAATGCGTAGCGCATTGATAGATAAATGCGCCAGTTCTGCAAACATGGTATCAGATGCATCCAGCAGTTCATCACTCGACTGCATGGCGAGGCTCCTGGTACGCACTCTTTCCAGCGAAGCTTCAATTTCCAGTTCCCGGTTTTTTGCAGACAGTTCTTTTTGCAGCGCAGCAAATTTTTTACGGAGCATGTGCTCGTTTTCCATATTCATTTTTGTGGAAGTATTAATTAATAATTCAGTGCGAAGCTGGCCTTTTATTGGCGCGACTTTAAATTTTCCGGAAAGCAATTGTTTTCAATAGGAGTGACGGTCTTTGGTGCAGGACCCTTAAATAAATGATATCTAAATATACCTGTAAGCTACGTGAAGTAGAAGAATAAATAAAGAGGTTTTAATCGTCTTTCATTTTTAAAATGTGTAAAAAATAAGCAGAGTTCATAAGTGATGTTTTAATCATTTACAAGTGCGGACACTGGCTCATTAGGATATGGGAAGAACCATTGTGAACCCTGAGCCTTCATTCTCTTTTGTATTAACTTTCAATTTGCCGCCATGCGCTTTAATAATATCATAACTTAAATCCAATCCTGTTCCTTGTCCTGTTGGTTTGGTGGTAAAGAATGGTTGAAAGATTTTATCTACTATATTTTGCGGAATACCGTCCAGGCCTTTTGAAATAAAAGCGATAACTAACGTTGCCATAAAACCATCAGCCGTGCTTTGCTCCAATGCAGATTTAATTTCTTCGGTTGATTTTGCTTTCATAAGTGCACATACTAACTCTCTACATCACCAAATAATACCGTTACCCCACCGGAAGCAAAATTGGAAAGGTCAGCTACCATCGCCTTCCCCCTCCATCGATTCCATGGTAACCTGCATTTCTGCCGGGCTTTCAAAATACAGTTCTGCCATGCGATAGTAAGCCGGATCTGAGCCATCAGGGTTAGGTGAAAAATTTCGTGTACTCAGATTTTGCAATACCAGATGCTTTGTTCACTATCGGGATATGCGTTTCCGCATAATATTTTTCAAAGAAATCAGGGTCAGTTGGATGCCCATACAGAACAGTCGCTTTGATCATGTGTATTTATTTTAATTGTTGGTTAATGTGTTTATCAGTCTTTTAATATTGCCTTTCAATGGTGAGCAGTTTATACATGCCGGCAAGCTCCTCGTTAGCGTTTTGTTTTTTGTTATTTACACAGGACGATACTGCAAGTACGCATGCTGTTAAGAAAAGTAATTTCATATACTTAATGTTGCTTTACCTTGCTCAATTCTGTTTGCTTTTAATAATGGAGTCTTCGATGGGAGCTTTAAGAGTTACTACGGAATCCATAAGATCATTGGGAATTGTTGCAGATAATATATACTGCTTCATCTTCCATTCGTTGCCAACTTTCACTAACACGCCGGAACCCCGGCAAATCTTCATTTGAGTATTTAGCAATTCATCAAACCAGGCAGTGTTGCCAGTGCTATCGAAATAAATGTGGCGATCTATTGCTTTAAAATTCCATGTGTGGCCTTTATCAAAATATGGTTTTGCCCACACCATGAATTCTTTTTTATCCCATCTTTCCGTTGCATCCGTGCCGGTAAAAATCGCATCGTCGGTATAGTAATCAAAATACCGGTCATAGTCCGCCTTTGCAGCGGCTACATTGAAAGAATCAAGAAGTGCAGAAATCTGATTTTTCGCAGCAACGGTATCGGTAGGTGGTACAATTTTGTTGGCCTGTGAACAAGCATTTAGAAGAAATATTATTATGACAGCCCGTGAGAGCATAAGTTTTGGTAAGTCGTGCATTTTCTTAATTTATTTATTGCCCGCTTTAAATACCTTAAGCTACAACTAAAATTATAATAATTCACTTCCTTCACCTTCCCTTTGATGCCACGCTGGTTTCAACGCTTTCTTAATGTTGGATTTCCTCACCACTCATGGTCTCAATGTTTCGGTTGGTATCTTCATCAATCAAAAAAAGTTTTGATTGATTTAATCTTTACTCTTTTATTTTTAAAAATGTTGCTGCATTGTTACAGAGTATATCTTCCTTATACTTCTTGTAATAAAGGTGAGGCTGTTCAGAAAGTCCAATTGATTTTTGAATGGCGTATGACCATATCATTTGATCGGAACCAAACATAACCTTGTTCAGATAAGCGGTTTCCTTTGCATTGCGCAGAAAATCTTTGATGGTGCGTTGCGTGTTTGGTTCTACCCAAAGCATTACAGCAACATTAGTGTAGAGTTGCGGGTAATAGGCCATAAGCCTGAGTGCATGTTCATGCCATTCCTCCGCGCCGGCATGCAGATCCGTGCTTCAAACAACAGGCAATTGAATAATAAACTCACTTCCCTTCCCGTCTTTCGTTTCCACTTTTATCTCACCTCCATGTGCTTTTATTATGTCATAGCTCAAACTCAAGCCTAGTCCTGTTCCCTGTCCTGTTGGTTTAGTTGTAAAAAATGGCTGGAATATTTTATCAACTATATTTTGAGGAATGCCGTTGCCATTATCTTCTACACGCACCTCGACCTTATTACCGATTTTCCTGGTGCTCACGCTTACGGTTGGCTGATAATTTCCATCCATACTTTTTTGTTTTTCCGCAGCTGCATAAAAGGCGTTTGTAATCAAATTAAGGATGACTCTTCCCACATCCTGTGGGACAATATTAAGATTTCCGACATTTTTATCAAAGTCTGTTTTCATTATCGCATTAAAGCTTTTGTCCTTGGCACGCAAGCCGTGGTAAGCCAGTCGTAGATATTCATCAGTCAATTGATTGATATCGGTCAATTCTTTTTGCCCGTTGCTATTCCGGCTATGTTGCAGCATTCCTTTTACAATAGAATCTGCTCTTTTTCCGTGAAAGCTTATTTTTTCCTGGTTGTTTCGGATGTCCTCTGCAATTCTTTCTATCGGTAATCTTTCTTCAGCCGACAAAGTTGTCTTGTTCAATTCCTCAGTCAGTTCATCCGTCAATTCCATATTGACTTCCGAAAAGTTATTTACAAAATTTAAAGGGTTTTGAATCTCATGTGCAATACCGGCTGTAAGATCTCCAAGGGAAGCCATTTTTTCTGATTGGATCAACTGAGATTGAGTCGCTCTAAGTTCTTCAAGAGATTGTTTCAGTTGCTGCGTGCGGTGTGTCACTTTTTCTTCGAGTTTCCGGTTCTCTTTCTGCAGCTTTCTTGAACGGAAAACGATATATATCCTTAGCAAACCAATACCTATTAAAGCAAACAAGGTATAAGCCCACCATGTTTGGTACCACGGCGGTGATATGGTAAATTTAAATACGGCAGGGGTTGTCCAGTCGCCGGTGAGCTGCCGGCTGCTCACTTTCAAAGCATATGGCCCCGGAGAAAGGTTTAAATAATTTTCCGTGTAAGTGTTGCTGGTAACAGGGCTCCAGCTTTTATCAATTCCTTCAAGTATATAGGTGTAAAATATGGTATCCTGCCTGTTTAAGTTTGCCTGCCCAAACTGAAACTGCAGATAATTTTTATTGTAAGGAATGGAAAGATTCGCAGGCATATTGTAAGGCCCGTAAACGCTGTCCCAGCCTGCCTCATTTTTATCTGCATATCCAATTATCGATGTCCCTTTTGCCTTAATGTAAAATGAATCTGTTGTCCATACAGTATCTTTTTTACCCGTTACGGATTCATCGATGAAATATTGCGGCTGGGTCATTGAGGTCATCCCTGTCACGTAAGTAGCCGAAGAATCATTTTTTGTTTGAATATCATTTATAATGGTGATACCATTATCGCCCCATAAATACTTTCCATCTTTAGTGATCGCATCAGTAGACCATGAGTTCGTTTCTTTTACTATCCCTTCAGATTTATTAAGTATTGATATTTTCCATTTCGTGGAAGAATCGCCCGGAGGTGGTGCTGTTATAACGCTGATCTTATGGGCCGTTCCTGCGATTACACTTCCGTTATATTCAAGCAATGACAACACAGTATTGTGGGACAAGCCATGAGTAGTGGATATATTCGTAAGGGTATTCATCTTCATATCGGCTATATAAATGCCTTTATCAGTACCAATCCACATACGACCATATTTATCATTTGCCAACATACGGATGCATGTATCACGCAAACCTGGTTGTTTGTTCAAATAACGAACGGTTCCGGTTGACGGATCAATTACATCTACACCGTTTGTCCTTGTGGCAAGCCATATCAGTCCATTGGGATCTTGTTTTATATCAAGAATAGTATTATCACTCAGGCCACCATTCACGTCAGTATGAACGATAATTTTTTTGGCTGAATCAATCAGATCAATGCCATTGCCGGGGCCGGTGAGCCAGATATTACCTGCCTTATCGCTGAATGCAGCATAAATAGTATCACTCACCAGGCCTTCTTTTCTTCCGGCTGTCGCGATGGTATTGTGAACCAGATCTATAATATTAAGCCCTCCGTTAGTAGCCACTACCATGTTGCCATTTCTTTTCCAAAACGACTGAACAAAATTGTGGGTGAGCCCATTGGATTTATCCAGGATTCGCATTTCGGTTCTTGCAGGGTTTACTAAAATAAGCCCGCTTTGAGTTCCTATCCAAAGGTTGCCAAGTGCATCTTCCATCTGGCTTATTATTTGAATCGTTCCTAACGGATGCACTGTTGTACCATCCTGGTCAATCATGTTTAGACCTGCGGTGGTAGCCACCCATACGCGGTGGTCGCTATCAGGAATAACCTCTGTGACCGAACTTCCGACGAGGCCATCGCTCTTGTTGATTTGCCTGATCTTACCGTTTTCAATATCTGTCAATTCAATTCCATTCACCGAACTTCTCCAAAGATTATCGCTATTATCAAAAGCCAGGTCGAGACAGTAATAATTCTTATATCCCTGTGAGCGGCCATAATGTTTTATTGTTCCTTTCTTTATATCGACAGCGTCCATGCCGGCCGGCGTTGCAATCCATATTATTCCTTTTTTATCTGCCACCATTGCTGATAGCGTATCGCTGCTTAGGCCTGTGCGTTTCCCCAAATACCTCAATTTGCCTGTTGAGGCATCAATAATATCAACGCCATTTTTAGCAGTGGTGATCCAGATATTTTTGTAACTATCCTGCAGCATTTGAAATGCCAGCGTGTCTGAAAGACCTGCGTTTTCACCAAAGTTTTTATACGTGCGTGAAACAGGATCTATTATTGACATCGCTTTATCTGTGACATTGTAAAGCCATATATCTCCTTTATCATCGGCTATCATCTTCGTCACATTATCTTTTACCACCCCGATGTTCTTTGAATATTCAATGGTACCCCGTTCCAGGTTAATTACACCTATATTTCCTGTTCCGGCACTTGTAAACCATATATTACCGGCCTTATCTTCTGTGAGCCCACTTATGGGCGGAGAGTTTTCCGAACCAGCAATAAAGGTTTGGATATGCTCTCCATCGTAGCGGGAAAGACCTTCAGATGCGCCAATCCAGAGCAACCCGTGATGATCCAGTAATAATGCGCCAACAAATTTTGCATTGAGTCCTTGTAGTTGTCCCAAATCAGAAATAGACAATGGTTTGCCTTTCTGCGGTGCAAGTTTGCCTGCCTTAACTATAGCGCCGGGTTGTATTAAAGAAGCCTTGAATTGCAGCGGCCTGGAAGGTAATTTACTCAGGTCAATATCTTTTTCCGGCAGGCTGTTAAAATTGAATGTTACTTCTTCCGGGGCTTGTTTAAAAGGCATGAAGCCGGTAGAATCATAAGCTTTAGCTGGCAATGCGTTAAAATCTAAATTTTTTATTGCCGGTAAAACTGCGCCTTTCTTAGCCGTATCCCATTTTAGTTCTTTTACGTCAGTGAATGCAAGGAGCTCGCTTATGGGTTGTTGAGCACCCAGCTTCTTTTCAGGGAAAGCGATATCAGTTGGATGGTTACAGGCGAAAAAAGTAATTGACGCAAGAAAGGTCACGATTAGCTGGTAAAGAGAATACTTGGTCTTATGCATTTAATTACCGTTTGGTAGAGCCGATTTAAAGATAATGAAATATAAATTTTGTATGAGCTACGCCCGTAAAAGAAGTAACCGAAAGCAATGAAATATTATGATTTTGCTGTAGCGGCACACCTGTTATTAATGCTTCGCCTTCAATGGGCAGAGCCTTCAAAATCCTTTGAAGGCTGAGTTTGAGGCATTATTAAATTTAGCAGCGATGAGAAAGGTAATTATCGACAAAATAAGTCCGTACATAAAAACATTATAAGAAATTTTGAGCATCCTGTATTTTTTAGTTAGTACCATCCCCTGTTCATATAAATTTCTCAGCATCACTATGTAGAGAGATTGCTTATCGCCCA
>JBDTVF010000062.1:0-14883 GCA_040007325.1 Ginsengibacter sp.
TGCACCGTTACCGGTCCGCCTGCCGCTGATGTCAGGTAAAGCTTCACCGGAACAGTAGTTGTGCCCGGGCTGCAGGTGTTGCCTGAACCGGCGTTTTCAGAAACTGACACGCTGCTTTTCTCAAAATACACAGTTGGTAATGTTGAATTCGTAAGAGTAGTCGTAAATAAACCGCGGCCATGCGTAGCAGCGAGAATGGTATTATCAGACGACCGGACCTTGAGCATATCCACGCGGGTATTGGCGAGGCCAGGATTCGTGGGTGACCACAAAGTTGATGTACTATTCAGGTTATCGGTGCTCCAAACGCCCAACTCAGTGGCAAGCAATGCCTGATCATAGTTAGTTGGATTGAACACCACCCACCTTACCGGCATGTCGGGCAAATTGCCTTCATCATTGATCCATGACGTGCCGCCATTTTTCGTTTCAAATACACTGCTCACACCATAATTGGAATAAGTGATGATCATATGATTTTCATTTCCGGGCTCTGCCGCAATTCCTGATACCGAACCGATACCTGTTCTGATAATGTTGCTGGTAACTGAGCCGGTTATAGCAGTGCTCGCGTTGTCCACAGATACAATGCTTCCGCTCGATAAACCAAAATATACCCTGTCGGCGATGTTGGGAGAAACATAAACATTGGTAACCCTCGCGCCACCGAAATCAGTAACCGTCACGCCTGTATTCGTAGTACCGGTTGTAAGCCACCTCGCAAAAATGCCACCTGCACCGGTGCTTGGATTGCTATAATCTCCGTATAAGACCTTCGTGCCGGAGTCATAATCGGTAGGGTTGATGAACGATCCGTGATTTTGATCATTAATCTTGCTGGTGAAATTGCCCCCTGAATTAGTGGATAGGTAATAAACGTTATATACATATGCGGTGATTTGGTTTGCAGGGTTTGCAAGGTCAATATGGCAAAAAGCGCCGTCGCCGCCACTGGCAGATGTCGTATTCTGAATTCCCGCAACATTATTAAATCTTTGTGAGCCATTATCCTGTGCTCCTGCGAGGAAATAATTGGAACCTGCTGTAGGGTTAATCGCGCCCGAATACGTTTGGGTCACATTATAACCGGTATTCTTATCTACAAAATCCGGCTTTATGGTTGAGCCATTCACATTCACATTCGTGGTATAATAGATGCCTCCATCAGTGCCCCATATAGCTTTGCTGGAGCTACCGGGAGCATATAAGATGACATGCTGATCCGCATGAACGGTTACAAGGAAGGATGAAGGCGCTGCAAAACGCGACCAGGTGGAAATTTGATTCCAACTCACGCCTCCATCAGTGGAGCGTAGCGCATCAACACCGCCTATAATCACCGTATTTGCAGCATTAGGATCAACAGCCGCCGCAAGGTCATACCAGGCCTGCCCTCTGGTAAAATTGGAATTAGCTCCCTGGTCTATGATCGTAGGGACAGCGCAGCTTACCCACGATGTACCGCCATCATCACTGCGGTAGATCGCATCAACATTTTTACCCCCCGCTTGTTGGCAAAGCACATAAACTTTATTAGCATCGGAAGGGGCGGTTGCCAGTTTTAATCGTTCATGATTTCCCGGTACGGATACATTGGCCCACGTGCCCGCATTGCCCTGTTGTGCGGAGGTGGATTTATAGACATTCCCCAAAAAGTTGGAAGCATATAGATCACCATTTGCTGCCACCTGCACATCACTTATTGAGTTGATGAGAACCGGAGTCCATGAATTTCCGCCATCGGCAGACTTTTGAAGCCCGGAGCCGGTTGCAGCAAACAGGCCGGAAGAAGTCACAACAATATTTTGGATATAATTGAACTGGCTGCTGGTAGTTGATGCAAGATGATACCACGAGGTACCCCCATCTGTACTCTTCCATATACCTAGGCCTCTCAATGCATCCGTGTTGCCCCATGTTTCGCCCGTACCGAAGTACATGATTGCTGGATTCGCCTGGTCCTGTACAATGCACGAAACGGCAATGTTATCAAGTATATCGCTGATCTTAATCCATGTAGGTGTGACATTATTTATATTAGCACACTTCCAGATGCCGCCCGCCACACCTCCCGCAAATACGGTATTGCTGGATGCATCATTTTTATCAAAAAGTATGGCCCGCGTCCTCCCGCCTACATTGTTGGGGCCCCGCTCCTGCCAGCTGATCCCCGAAATAGCGTTTTGCTTATTGGCAAAAAATTGTTTTACACCGTCACTTGCATCAAGCAATCTTTCGCGGGGGACAGTATTAGTGTTGGGGTCTTTGGTTTTCTCAAACTCCTGGAGAAATTCCTCGCGTATAGTAAACGCCAGGTTTTCGCGCTCTTCATTTTCATTGGCTTCATGCTTCCCTTGCCAGGAGACACATGATCCTAAAAAGAGTAAAATAAAAAATGAGCATAAAATAGAAAGACTTTGGAAACTATTAAGCTTTGTTTTCATACTAATGATTGACTATGGGCGTAAAAAATATGCATACAAAACTCACTTCAGCTTTCCCGTTCTGTTCTTATTAAATGAGCCGTATACTCATTGTGGCAATAGCCTTCCCGGGGGTTTCGTTTTCTCAACACACAGAACACTAAAGCAGTATCGCTTTTTTTCAATGGAGAAAGATAAATAAATTACAGAATTTGATGGATTATTTTTTGCGTCGGTTTGATTTGTTGTGGGTGGTTCCGCTGCCGCCTGAGCACCCTCAGTCTCGTTCTCACGAAGTATTTTTTCGAACCGGATTACAAAAGAAGATGCGTTTTTTACATGCTGAATGTCGGCGATTGTGTTCTGATAAATAATCTTTCCGCGCAGTGGCTTGCTGTTGATTTCACCGGTCACATTTTCAATTACAAAATTTCGCTTTGCTTCAACATCGATATTATAAATTACCTGTCTGGCATTTTCAGTGTTTGCGCCGCTTACCTGGTGCTCCATGGTGGCGCTTACTACATTAAAGTATTTATTATTACAGCCGGTTGCGTTTTGTGCATATGAATTTCTTCCGGAGCATAGAAAGAGTAAAAACAGGAGCGGGAATAACTTCATTAGTAAATGCTTTAATTATGTTTTGCTAAATGTAAAGTTATCCTGTATGATTACTCAAAAAGATCCGCCTGGGCAGAAGGCGCTGCCGTCACCCAGTCCATCTGGTCGCTTTTGGAAAAGTCAGTAAGCTTATTGCCAATAGCCTTCCAACCCATAACATCCACCACTTTGTTAAGTTTTATTTTTGCCTTGCGCAATTGAGCACCACGGCCGCTTTGCATTGCCAGCAGCGGTTCTGCAGCGGTTGTAACCTTTAAGAGACGATTACCGTTGCCTTCTTTAATGAAGAAAAATTTAGTGTTGAGCGTATTAGTTTCAATTTTAAAACGCTTCACATTGTATTGAAGCTTTTCATTGTCAAGATAAACGGCGGTAATGATCTTCTCAGGATCATATTTCTGTATAAGCTCTATGCTATCCACGTCGAAGCGTTGTGTGAGTTCCTGCCCCGTAAGTTCATAATTGCCGTCTTTATAGATCACGAGAATTTTATCATCTCCATCGAAGTTTCCGAGCAACTTGCCGTTCTCTTCAACATTCAGTCGTCCAAAAGTTTCATCGAACCATAGCTTTCTTTTGTCAAGAGTTGATTTTCCTTTTTCTAACAACTTCACCGTTTTAATTGGGTACTTCGTTACCTGGTTACCAACACTGCTACGGCTCCTTATCTCCATCGCCTCGAAATAAAAATCGAGTTCCTTATTCCGCGCCTTACAACCAGGCGTAAGCAGGATGCGAACCGTTTCCGCTTCTCCGTTAGCATTCACTGAAAAATAATTCACTTTACTTTTTTCATCCCCTTTCGTAAGGTCGTATTCTTTGTCACGCGTAACTGCGGTTACATTAAAGCGCTTGGCATAGCTCACGCCTTTCTTCCCTTCTGCATAGATCATATTGTAAGTAGTGCGCTCATCATTCTTTTTGAATACGGAAACATGGATGATGTCCTTACCAATAAAAACTTTATCAGCAACTTTTACCACTTTCATCTTACCGGTTTTTGTAAAAGCGATAATATCATCGAGGTCGCTGCAGTCATCAACAAATTCATCTTTCTTAAGCCCAGCACCGATAAAGCCTTCAGCACGGTTCACATATATTTTTGTGTTCGCGATTGCCACAGCTTTTGCCTGTATAGTGTCAAATAGTTTTATTTCTGTTTTTCGCTCACGCCCTTTGCCAAACTTTTTTAATAATTCCTCATAATATGAAATGGCATAGTCGGTGATATTATCAAGATGATGATTCACTTGCTTTATCTCTGCCTGCAGCGCGGCAATTTGTTGATTAAGCTCATCGATATCGAGCTTATAGATACGACGGACAGGCTTTTCAGTTAGCTTTAAAATATCTTCTCGTGTGACCTCGCGTTTTAACTGTTTCACAAATGGCACAAATGCCTTTGCAATTGCCGCAATGACTTTGTCCCAGGTCTCATGCTTTTTCTCGAGCTCTTTGTAGATCTTTTCCTCGAAGAATATTTTTTCGAGTGAAGTGTAATGCAGTTTTTCGCGAAGCTCTTTCAGTCTTATTTCAAGCTCTTTTTTTAACAGCTCTCTTGTATTGTCCGCAGAAATTGTCAACAACTCTTTTACTCCCGGAAACTCAGGTTTTTGCTCTTTAATAACGCAGGCATTAGGCGATATCGAAATCTCGCAATCGGTGAATGCATACAATGCATCAATGGTAATATCAGGAGAAATACCCGGTGCCAGTTCAATGCTGATCTCAACAGCTGCGGCCGTGTTATCGGTTACCTTTTTTATTTTGATTTTACCGTTATCATTTGCTTTGATAATGCTATCTATTAGCTGCGTAGTTGTGGTCCCATAAGGCACATCTTTTATTAAAAGGGTTTTTTTATCCTGCTCTTCAATTTTCGCCCTCACTCTCACCTTACCGCCACGCACACCATCATTGTAATTGCTGATGTCGATCATGCCCCCGGTAATAAAGTCGGGGTATAACTCAAACTTTTTTCCTTTATAATATCTAATAGATGCATCAATAAGTTCACAGAAATTATGAGGAAGAATTTTTGTGGCTAAACCAACTGCAATACCCTCCGCTCCCTGTGCCAGCAGCAGCGGAAACTTCATCGGCAGGGTGATCGGTTCATTCTTTCTGCCATCGTAACTTAATTGCCAGCTAGTGGTCTTATTATTGAAAGCGACTTCAAGCGCAAACTTGCTTGGTCTTGCTTCAATGTACCTTGGCGCAGCGGCATCATCACCCGTACGCACATCGCCCCAGTTTCCCTGCGTTTCTATCAAAAGATCTTTTTGCCCAAGATTCACAAGTGCATCACCAATACTTGCATCACCATGTGGATGGTATTGCATGCTTTGTCCGATAATATTAGCCACCTTATTAAAACGACCATCATCCATTTCCTTCATAGCATGAAGTATCCGGCGTTGTACCGGCTTAAGGCCGTCTTCTACCGCAGGTACCGCCCGTTCGAGGATTACATAACTGGCATAATCAAGAAACCACGTTTTATATTGCCCGGAAAGCCCGGCATCACTATGAATATATTCTTCTTTTTGTGCTTTTGCCATGCTTTTAGTCTGTCGTATTTACTTTCAATTTTACCTCAAAATCTTTCATGTTTTTTAATTCGCCCTGAGCATCAATTTTACCGTCTGCTATCATTTGTTTAATTCTCCATAACAGGTAAGCATCGCCGGTAGTTTGCTTAGCCTTGTGCAAAAAATGGCTAATCGCTTTACTTGCCTTTTGCCAGTCAGGAGTTATATATTTCAACAATTCACTATCATAATAATCATAATCATGCTGCGATAATTTCTTTCCGCCCTCGAGAATTCTTACGCCCTTGTTTTCACTGCAGATCTTTGTCCACTCGTCCGGATCAATTTCAAATTCACTAGTCGTAATCGTTCGTTCTAGTTTTTTTGCTTTTACAAACTCTTTCGCAGGAATTTCAAAAAGATTGTTGGGGTAAAAAATATGCCCCTTATCATTTATAAAAGGAAGATTATGCAGGTGCAAAACAGACACCCTGTCCTGGTAAATTTTTAACTGGCTTATTAACCAATAATAACCGGATACATCGTGCGTATTGGGCGCGATCCAAATCCATAAAGTTTCACCTGGATAAGTATCGAGCTTTTCAGATATACGAGAAAATGCTTTCTGATCATCTACTTCGCCGGCATCAACCTTGCCCTCATAATCGCCTCCCTTTAAAACTTCCCGCCACCAGTTTTTACGATGCTCTATGCCTTCTTCGGTGTAAATATTTTCTAATGGACCAACTGCATAATCATCTTTGATCTCTTCAACATCACCTCGAAGGGATTCATCTAAATCAAAACTTTTTTTTAATGCCTCAACATCCGCCTGCTGAAAAACTACATGAATCATTGTACACGTTTAATTTAAAATCTACATGCCGGAAACTTCGGCTAAATCTAATTCTACTTTCAAATTGTCTATAATAAAGTCTTGTCGCGCAGGAGAATTTTTACCCATATAATATTCCAGTAATTGCTGTATATGCACTTCAGGCAAAAGCATTACCGGTTGCAATCTTATATCGTCTCCAATGAAATTTCCAAACTCTTCGGGTGAAATTTCTCCCAGCCCCTTGAACCTGGTAATCTCAGGTTTACTTCCAAGCTTTGCCACTGCCTGTTGCTTTTCAGTTTCATCATAACAATAAATTGTTTCCTGTTTATTCCTCACGCGAAACAGTGGGGTTTCCAAAATGTACACGTGGCCATTCTTAACAAGATCAGGAAAGAATTGGAGAAAGAATGTCATTAGCAACAAACGAATGTGCATACCATCAACATCTGCATCGGTAGCAATTACGATATTATTATAGCGTAAGTCCTCATAGCCATCTTCAATGTTCAATGCATGCTGTAGCAAATTAAATTCCTCATTTTCATAAACCACTTTCTTTGTTAGCCCAAAACAATTCAATGGCTTTCCCCTAAGGCTAAAGACTGCCTGTGTTTCTACATTTCTTGACTTGGTAATTGAGCCGCTGGCGCTGTCTCCTTCTGTGATAAAAATGGTCGTCTCCATACGCCGCGCATTTATCTCGTCTTTACTCTTTCCTTCAGCCGCGTCATTAAAATGAAAGCGGCAATCTCTTAATTTCTTATTATGAAGATTTGCCTTTTTCGCCCTCTCATTGGCCAGTTTTTTAATTCCTGCAAGTTCTTTACGCTCTCTTTCATTTTGCTCAATTCTCCTTTTTAAAGCATCTGCAGTTTCGGGATTTTTATGGAGGAAATTATTGAGCTCTTTTCCCAGAAAATCACCGATGAAATTTTTTACGCTGGGGCCATCATCAAACATTATTTGTGAGCCAAGTTTCGTTTTAGTCTGGCTTTCAAACACAGGCTCCTGCACACGCACGCTTATTGCAGCCGATATGCTGCCGCGAATGTCAGCCGCATCATAATCTTTTTTATAAAAGTCACGTATAGTTTTTATATACCCTTCCCTGAAACCGGCAAGGTGCGTACCTCCCTGCGTGGTGAATTGCCCGTTTACAAAGCTGTAATATTCTTCACCATATTGATTGTTATGAGTAATGGCAACTTCTATATCCTCTGCCTTTAAATGAATAATAGGATAACGCAATTCATCTTCATTCGTTTTTCTTTGCAGGAGGTCAAGCAATCCATTTTTACTTACATACCTTTTACCGTTGTAATTGATAACAAGGCCTGCATTTAAAAAACAATAATTCCAAAACTGGTTGTCGAGAAATTCTTGTATGTAGTGATAGTTTTTAAAGATGCCATCGTCGGGAACAAACGTTACCATCGTTCCATTTTGCTCGTCAGTTTTTTCCTCTTTATATTCTTTTATCAAAAAACCCCTTTCGAAGTCTGCCACTTTCTTTTTGCCTTCCCTGAAAGCAGATACCTGGAAAAAACTGCTTAACGCATTGACTGCTTTTGTGCCCACACCATTTAGCCCTACACTTTTTTGAAAAGCCTTGCTATCGTACTTTGCGCCGGTATTTATTTTACTTACCACATCTACCACTTTACCAAGGGGAATCCCGCGGCCATAATCGCGCACCATCACCGTCTTATTTTTTATTTCTACATCCACGTGCTTTCCATAACCCATCGTATGCTCGTCGATACAGTTATCAACTACTTCTTTAAGCAGCACATAGATACCATCATCGGGGCTGCTGCCATCGCCTAATTTACCTATATACATACCAGGACGCAGGCGAATGTGCTCTTTCCAATCCAGGCTCTTAATGGAGTCTTCTGTATAATCAAATAAATTTTTATCTGCCATTCGCTAAATATTTGTGCAAAAGAAAAGATTTTATTCCAAATACATTTTGTGGGGTTTCATATAAATGTCGTAAAAGATCTGTGATGCGATTCTACGGGCGGGAAATCCCATGCGGTGTAAGCTGTCTTCAAATATAGGGAAACAGCAAATCAGCCCCTTTCTAAATTTATAAACACGTGTTAATATCCTTTTAAAAAAATAGACGGCGTTAATTTTCATTCACCGGGAACAACTTTATTTACTCAGTTACTAAAAAATCAGCCTGTAATTTTCAACAAACTAAATTTTCGATCGCTAATTTTCTTGCTCAAATTATTCGATAGCTTAGCTTAAAATTTCATATGAACCTCGACCTGGCTGGTAAAAAAGCAGTGGTATGTGGCAGCACTCAGGGATTAGGTTTTGCAAGCGCCGCTGAGCTCGCATTGCTTGGTGCAGAAATCACACTGATGGCCCGCAGCGAAGAAAAGCTTAAGGAAGCCGTTTCAAAATTGGACAGCTCAATAGGGCAAAATCATAATTATCTCGTAGCAGATTTTCAAATACCGCAACTGGTAAAGAATGCTATCTCCGAATTTATTTCGAAAGGTAACACTGTAAATATTTTAGTAAATAATACCGGCGGCCCTAAGGGAGGAAAAATTACAGAAGCTACCCCGGAAGATTTTTTACAAGCCTTCAATAGTCATCTCGTGTGCAATCAATTGCTCGTACAGGAGGTTTTACCATCAATGAAAAAGTCAAGCTACGGGCGAATTATCAACATCATTTCAACCTCAGTTAAGGAGCCGATTCCCGGTCTTGGGGTAAGTAATACTATAAGGGCAGCAGTGGCCAACTGGGCGAAAACGCTGGCGTACGAATTAGGTGAATTTGGCATTACCGTAAATAATGTATTGCCAGGGTATACAAGGACTGCACGCTACGATTCTATTGTAGGCAGTAGAGCAAAAGCAACCACAGCAAGCGAGAGCGAGGTAGAACAGGAAATATTAAAAGATATTCCATTAAAGAAAATTGGAAATGCAGAAGAATTTGGAGCTGTAGTGGCTTTTCTTTGTTCACCCGCCGCATCTTACATCACCGGCATAAATTTACCCGTAGACGGGGGGAAACTTTCCTGTCTTTAAAAAGTTGCTCCATCAAATAGTTGGCATCTTTTTTTATACTCTAATAAATGGCCGTAATTTCGCAGCATTCATCAAAAAAATTAAACCATGAAATTTATTAAAAGTTATCTTTTGCTTTTTCTTTTTTCTTCTGCGGTATTTATAGGCTGCAAACCGAAAGATGCCGACTTTAAAGCTAAAATTGAAAAGACATTACAGGCTTCACCTGAGACTCAAAGTGTAAATGTTGACGTGACAGATGGCGTGGCAACACTTACCGGCGAAGTAAAAGATCAGGCGGCGAGAGAAAAAGCAGGTGCGGCAGCAAAGGATGTGAATGGAATTAAAAATGTAGAAAATCATGTAACCGTAACACCCGTAGTCGAGACCGCACCCGTTGTAATAAATGCCGACTCAACTCTTATACAAAGCGTGAAAGATGCAACCAAAGATTTTCCTACTGTAAATGCCAGTGTGAATGATGGCGTAATTACTTTAACAGGAAGTATCAAACGTAGCAGCCTGCAAACTTTAATGATGAGCCTCAATACACTTAAGCCGAAGAAGATCGACAATCAATTAACCATCAAATAAAATAAACATGTCATTACAAGATAAATACAAGACACTTATAGACACCGCTACAGCAAGTGGTGTAAGTAATTTACAAGTTCGCGAGCAAGACAATGTTCTTTATATTGATGGCAGTGCACCAGACGGCGCCACAAAGGACAAGCTATGGGATATTTACAACCAAATTGATCCGGACTATCGTGCCGGCGATCTTATTATGAATGTAGACGTGGCGGCATCATCCGGCACAAAAGCTAAAGTGACTACAGAAAGCACGAATCTCAATATTCGTAAGGGACCGGGCACCGATCAGCCGATTGTTGGTAAAGCTGCACATAACGAAATCGTAACATTGATCAGCAAAACAAATGACCAGTGGTGGCTAATAAAAACCGACAATGGTGAAGAAGGTTATGCGTATGCTCAATATCTAAGTCCGGAATAACAACTTTTTAAACTATTCTTAAACCTCGTAAGAAAAACTTATGAGGTTTTTTATTGTGGATAAAAGAAAAAAGATTGGGGCTTAAACGCTTTGGTCGGCCTTTACAAAATCAGAAACTAAATAACTTACCAGCTTACCTGTTTCAATATTAGTTTCTCCGTTATCCAATTTTGTTGCCCCTTCACAAATATGCACATAAGCGACCTTCGCATTCAGCCCGGCAAAGTGCATATACTGCCTGGCCTGCAAAGCGCTGATACCACATGGCGTCATGGCGCTGCTTAATACATTTTCGATTGAATCAAGGTCAAGTTCAATGCCGGTATATTCATCATCTGTATAGCTTATAGCATGCGACACTGCCTGTATGAAATTCTGCTTTTCACGAAGAAAAATGTCTTCATAGGTGATGCAATCAATGAATGGATTGTTGGCGACATCAAGCCAGGTGTTTTGTTGGAGATAATTTTCGTGAAGTGCTACAATGCAATATTTTTTCATGTAGCCATCTTCGTCAGCGTATCTGAAAGCGTTGCCGCTATGCCTGCCTTCGAGTGGCCGGTAGTCTGCATGGGCGTCGAGGTTAATACAATTGATTTGCGCAAGCTGCAATAATTCTGCCTTGTGCAATCCTTTCGCCGCGCCTTTTATTGCCGGATAGGCGTTGTTATGTCCTCCTCCAATAATTACAGGTATCTTCTTATTCTGCGCCACGATCTTCACGATCTCCTCTACCTCATCATCAATCATATTTACGGCATGGCGATACGCTTCCATCTTCTCTTCGTCAGTCATCGCATTTGCGTTAATAAGATTTTTTACCTTGGTGAAATCAAAATGGCCTGCTATAAATATTTGCTCGCCACTTAAAAAATCATTGCTCTGAATATTTAAAAATGCATTAAGAAACGAAAACCAGCAGGAATCCGCACCTCCAACACCATTATTTGCTTTTACGCCTATATCCTCGGGCACACCGATAAAAATATATGTCGCCGAAGTAGCCACAATGGCTTCTTCTATATTATTGTTATCGGCACATTTTACAATTTCGCCAAGTTTTGTTTCAAACTTACGCATGTGCGTAATTGATAAAATATCATTTTTGTTATACAGCTTAAAATGTGAAGGCATAATAATTTTTGTTTAAGCAATCGTAAATTGATAAATAAGCTATCACACAAAGGAACCATTGATCATTACTTTGTCGATACAGTTGGATCCGAATGAATATGGAAGATAAGCAAGAGATGGAATAGGTTTCGTAAAAATTAAATTTGCTTTTTTCCCCAATGCAATACTGCCCGTTTCATTTTGAATTTCCATGGCGCAAGCGCCATTATAAGTGGCAGCATTAATGGCTTCTTCAGGCAGCATTTTCATTTGTATGCAACTAAGCGAAACCACAAAATTCATATTTCCGGAAGGTGAAGAGCCAGGATTAAAGTCGGAAGCCAGCGTAACCGCGGCTCCTGAATCAATAAGCTGGCGTGCCGGTTGACAAGGCATTCTTAAAAAGAAAGCAGCCGTAGGAAGTAATGTAGACGACCCTTTGAACTTGCCGAGCAGGTTGATTTCCTCTTTGCTGAGCGTCTCTAAATGATCAAGAGAAAGAGCATCCAATCGAATACCAGCCTCTATCCCCCCGATGCTGTTTAGCTGGTTCACATGTAATTTCGGTTTCAGGCCAAATGCATTTCCTGCCGAGCAAATCTTTTCCATTTCTGCAGGAGAAAAAAAACCGCTTTCACAAAAAACATCAATATAGTCAGCGAGTTTTTCATTACCGATAGCAGGCAGCATTTCATTTATGATAAGGTCAATATATCCCTCGTGGTTTTCTCTATACTTAAGTGGATATGCATGAGCACCAAGAAATGTCGCCTTAATATGGAGTAAACTTTTTTGCTTCAATTTTTTAATTACCCTCAGCATTTTTAATTCTCCATCTAACGAAAGCCCATAGCCGCTCTTAATTTCTATAGCACCGGTCCCAAGTTTGCTTAATTCCTCCAGTCGCTTCCATGCTTCGTTAAAAAGCACATCTTCGGATGTGTTATTCAATTTTTCTGCCGAGTTCAAAATACCACCGCCGCGTGCAGCAATTTCGGCGTAGCTCATTCCTCTTATTTTATCTACAAATTCGGCTTCACGAGGCGCAGCAAAAACAAGATGCGTATGGCTGTCGCACCAGGCCGGTAATACAAAAATTCCATCTTCCTGCCGCATAACCTGGCTATCGGTAAACCGAAAATTATCCATAGATCCAAACTCAGCGATCCGGGTGTCTTCGATGATTATATATGCATCAGCAGCAGAAGGCAGAATTGCGAGTTCCTCTCCTCTTAGAAAGGCAGAAGAATTTCTTACATTCACTAATGATTTGATATTTGTAAATATCTGTGTACTCATAATTGCATCCTTAAGAAATGATGCTACGTATTACAGTTTGAAAATACTTAAACACTATTCTAATGATCAGGTTTATTCTCACCACTTTAATGACCACTTGCATGCTGATGTGTATAGCTCAAACACAACCATCCGGGTTACAGGTAAATGATAAGGCACCTGAATTTACAGCTAAAGACCAAAACGGTAAAGTTATTTCGCTGGAACAGGAACTTAAGCATGGTAAAGTGGTATTAATATTTTACCGCGGGCAATGGTGCCCGTATTGTAATAAGGAATTAAAAAACCTTGAGGATTCTCTTAAATTAATTACCTCAAAGGGTGCCGAAGTATTGGCCGTTACACCAGAACAACCTCCTTATGTTGAAAAGACGATAGATAAAACAAAAGCTACTTATTCTATACTTACAGACGATAATTTGCAAATCATGAAAAAAAATGATGTAGCCTTTTCATTGGATTCATCAATGGTTGCGAAATATAAAGGTTACGGAATTGATTTCTCATTGGCCAATGGCAATAACGGTGCAAATCTTCCCGTGCCCGCGGTATATATAATTGATACCAACGGAAAAATCAGTTATAAATATTTTGATGCAGATTTTACAAAGAGACCTGCAATTAAAGAGATCGCCGGCCATTTATAATTGTCTCTATGAGCAAATCATCGTAACATCCTTTTCCGCAAATTTCTCTAAGCATTATTCCACATTAAGTTGGAGAAGCAGGCATTAATGTAAATTTGTAATCCCTCGATCCATTACAGGTTAATATTAATAATACCCATGAGCCTACGCAAGATTCATATTTTTTTTATGGCTACAATTTTAGTTAGCTTTTCTTCCTGCGGGCAAAATTCTTCTACAAAAACAGAAAAAGGAAATCACATGTACACCAATGCACTAATCAATGAAACAAGCCCTTATCTTTTACAACATGCACATAATCCCGTAAACTGGTATCCCTGGGGGGATGAGGCTTTGGAGAAAGCCAGGAAAGAAAATAAAATGTTGTTGATAAGTGTAGGTTATGCCGCATGCCATTGGTGCCATGTAATGGAACATGAAAGCTACGAGGATACCGCAGTTGCAAGGATCATGAATGAACATTTTGTATGTATAAAAGTAGATAGAGAGGAACGCCCTGATGTAGATCAGGTGTATATGAATGCGGCATATCTTATAAATGGCAGTGGCGGCTGGCCGCTTAATGCACTTGCCATGCCTGATGGAAGACCTTTTTTTGCAGGAACCTATTTTCCGAAACCAAACTGGATAAAGCTACTCGAATACTTTACCGATTTATATAAAAACCAAAAGCAGAAACTAGAAGAACAGGCCGCGAATGTTTCGAAAGGAATCAACGATATTGAAAATGTTCCTTTAAATAATGCGGCAGTTTCATTTGATATGCAAACGATGGACAAGATGTTTGCAACCTTTGAACAAAGGATAGATAAAGAGAGAGGTGGTACAAAGGGGGGAATGAAATTTCCTTTACCATCTACCTGGGAATTCCTGTTGCATTATCATTACCTGTCAGGTAATAAAAATGCCTTAACAGATGTCGAAACTACGCTGGAGCAGATGGCGAAAGGAGGTATATATGACCAGGTAGGCGGCGGCTTCTCACGTTATGCCACTGATACTAAATGGCATGTTCCGCATTTTGAGAAAATGCTTTACGACAATGCTCAACTTGTAAGCCTGTATAGTCATGCTTTTCAGCTTACAAAAAATCCTTTGTACAAAAGAATTGTTTACGAAACATTAACCTTTGTTAACCGTGAGCTTACCTCTCCTGAGGGCGGCTTTTATTCTTCGCTTGATGCAGACAGTGAAGGTGAAGAAGGAAAATTTTATGTATGGACTGAAGATGAAATTAAAGACATTCTGCAGGCTGACGCTCCTCTTTTCATTGAATATTTCGGAATCTCTAAACAGGGAAACTGGGAACATGATAAAAATATTCCGGATTTAAATTTTGGCAATAGCAATCTTCA
>JBDTVF010000063.1:0-14744 GCA_040007325.1 Ginsengibacter sp.
GCCTAAATCAGTAATCGCTATCATCATTTTTAGAACCTGCCTTTTTGGTCTTATCATCTGGTGCGATACCTTTTTTATCTGAGCCTTTTGGCATGACTGCCTTAGGATCTTTTTCCGCATTTTTGGCCGCGGGCTCTTTAGCGGCAGATTCTTTTTTAAACTCATCCGCCATATTGATCGGCCCCATCACTTTTTTATCTTCTTCTTTTTTCCCTTTGGTATCTGCCTTGTTGAATTCTGACTCCACTGGTACATTTTGATCCGTGTAGTCCCCAGCATCGCCATTTCCCTGGTCCTCCGTAAAATCATTTCCTTCTCCCTGCTTCACAATATTAGAAAAATTCTGATCCGCATAAATAGGATCATTATTCAACTCTGCAGGCTTTTGGAATTCAGCCTTAGGATCTATACCCAGGCTTTTGTCGGCATATACTTTTTGCATAAAAAAAGCAAATTCAGGCATCGCCAATTCATTACCACCATAAGTATTAGAAAGTCTTAAGAAACGATCGTCACAGCCTACCCACGCTCCGGCTAATATCTGCGGTGTATATCCAATAAACCAGCCATCTGAGTTATCATTTGTGGTTCCGGTTTTGCCACCCATTTGGGCATTAATATCGTAACGGTCGCGCATGGAGTGGCCCGTCCCAAAATCAACAACACCCTGCATCATCTTGTACATAATGTATGCATCGGCCTCACTTATTACCTGCTTGGTTTCTGATTGAAATGATTGCAAAATATTTCCATTCTTGTCCTCTATGCGGTTAATGAAAATAGGTTCCGTATTAAATCCCCTGTTAGGAAACATCGTGTAGGCCCTGAGCATCTCAATTAATTGGATATCGGCGGAGCCTAAAGCAATTGAGGGAACCACTGGTATCTTACTTTTAATTCCACAAAGATGGGCAAATTCAGAAGTCTTCTTAGGCCCAATTCTGCTCATCAAATCCCAGGCGCCGGAGTTGAGTGATTTTGCAAGACAGTAAGCCATTGTGCCACCGCCACCTGAGATGGTCTTTTTAGCCAGCGTGATAGGTTTACCCCCGATGTAGCTATCCGGCGTAAGGCCTGCATCAGTTATTGCCAGGGTATAAAGAAGTGGTTTAAAGGTCGAACCCACCTGGCGGTTTGCAGTTACGTGATCGTACTTATACCAGTTGAAATCTATTCCACCAACCCAGGCTTTTACTTCGCCTGTAACAGGATCAACTGCAGCAAATGCAGTTTGCATCATTTGCCTGTTATATTTGATTGAATCAAGCGGTGTCATCAATGTGTCTGTGGACCTGTTAGAATTCCACGCGAAGACTTTCATTTTTACTTTTTCATTAAAAGTCTTTTTAATTTGCTCCGGAGTAAGTCCTTCTTCTTTTAAATTTTTCCATCGCTCACTTTGTCTCATTGCATTATCTAAAATATCTTCATGACCTTTCCATACATTCTTGGGCAATTGAGAATTGAATTTCTTCTGCATGATTACCATGTGCTTTATCATTGCCTCTTCAGCATACAATTGCATTGTGGGATCAATGGTGGTATATATTTTTAAACCATCCCGATATGGGTCGTAGTTATTGCCTGTCTCCGGGTTTTTATGCGTCTTACACCATTCATCAAGTTTTTTGTTAAGCACGGAACGGAAATAAGGAGCTATCCCCACACTCTCATCTAATTTTTTGTATTTTATCCCTAAAGGCTTTTTCTGCAGCGACGCTGCTTCAGAAACAGACAGCACATTGTTGGTAACCATTCTATCCAATACAAGATTTCTGCGATCAGTTGCTGCTTTCGGGTGCCGCAACGGATCATACTGACCCGGCCCGCTGAGCATGCCTACCAGAAGCGCTGCCTGATCAGTTGTGAGTTTCGATGGCTCTATCTGGAAATAAACCCTTGATGCATTACGTACACCATAAATATTGCCCCAGGAAACCCGGTTGAGATAAAGTGCAATGATCTCCTGCTTTGTAAAATTCTTTTCAAGTCTTAGCGCAACTATCCATTCTTTCAGTTTGTCAGTTCCTCTTTTCAAAACTGATCCGCGTCCCTGTCCGAGTATATTTTTTGCTAACTGCTGGGTGATCGTACTTCCACCACCATCTTGCCCCAATCCTTTAACAGCGCGGCCTATGGCAATTGCATCAATACCTGAATGTTCATAAAAACGGATGTCTTCCGTGGAGATCAGCGCATCGATAACATGCTTGGAAATATCCTGGTAGTCAACTGATACACGGTTTTCAGCATAAATTTTCCCCATTAATGTTTTTCCGTCGTTAGCATAAATTTCGGATGCTAGATTGGCCTGGGGATTCTCCAATTCCTGTAGCGAAGGCAGTGAACCAAACAAGCCTAAGTTTACTGCAGTAAAAACAGAAAAGACTAACAGAATTCCAATGAATACCATTGTCCATAATATTTTGACACTGGGCCTTACCCGGTTTTTGTCCGCCTGTTTCTTATTTATATTTTGCTTGTTGATTGCCATATCATTTCTTTACGGGTGACAGAAATTGAAAACACACATTCGCTAAAATTTAGCCGGATATTTCTTTTTTAATAATTCCAGGTAGTTTTCGAAATTTTTATTTTGCTTCAATAGCTCAAGATTCGTGCTGGAAATTATATAAAAAGAATATTTATCTGCCGGAAGCCAGGAAACTTCAGAGGGAGCATCTCGCCTGATTTTATCTACAAAATTCATAGCTGCATCTGCATTTTCAAATTGAGTAAAGACGAGTAGTGACCGGGCTTCATCCAAAGTATCCCGCGTAATCTGGAGATTCAATAAGCGGAACTTTTCAGCATCATATCTTACAAAAGCATTTTTTGCTTCATTGATATAAACCGGATCTACCTTATTCAAAAGCATCACAACATACTGGGGTGCCAGCGGATCCAATGTAAAAGTGCCATTGCTTACCGGCGGTTGCAATTGTTTGTCAGGATTGATAACAGCCTTTTCAGTTGCAGCCGTTACAGGTTGCACATCTTGTGAAAGAGGCTCTTTCCTTACTTGTGACGCCACTCCTCGCTTGCTGATCATGGCCGAATCATACACCACCATCTGCGAATCTTCTTTTGCACGCTCTATTTTCAGGTTGGTCAAATATTTTTCTATTGAAGATCTTCTTTGCAGAACATCTATCATAGTTGCCGCCTTCTCTTTGAGTGGGGAGTTAGGATATTGGTTCACCACCTGGTCAAGTATTCCTATTGCCACAGAGTCTTGCCGCTGGCGGATGTAATAAATCGATTCAATATACAACAGCTGCGGATTCCAATAACTGGCGCCATAAACGCTGTCGGCACGCTGCTTTTGCTTAGTAGCTTCGTCAAAATTTCCTTCAATGAAAAGGTTGTAGATTTCCTCGTAGCGACGCGTACCTGCAGTGTCTTGCTTGGTGGGATTAATTGATTCCGGGTGCTGAATATATTGAGCAAATTTCGTTTCTTTAAACTTATTCAACACGAGATTTTTATAATAATCTGCCTTCTGGTTGTCACCAATTTTACTGTAGCAATACGATAGGTTCATGTACAATTCTCCATCATAAAGGCTGTCAGGGAAACGCTGTAAAGATTTCTGGTAAGCTTCTATAGCTGCCGGATAATCTTCAAGAAGATCCTGATAATTTTTACCCAACTGGAATAAAGAACGCGATACTTTTGTATTGGAAGCATCCAGTAGTTCTTTCGTCAATGGTACATTGAAAAGTAACCCTTCTACGCTCACATCTTCCTGGTATGGCGCGGTTGGAGATGAAACATCATCGCCCTGCACCGGATTTCCATTCGCATCTGTTTGCGGCAATTGATCAGGATCTGTAGTGCCTAACGGATCACCGGAGATACCATTGTTCAGTGCCGGAGGACTGGTGACTTTCGCAACGCCGCCACTGGATGCAGAGACCCTGCGCCAATTGTCAACGTTGGTTCTTTTGCCCCAGACTCTTTTAAATTCTGCATACCCTTTTGATTTCAAAGATGGATTATAAAAATACCAATCGCCTTTGGTATCGGTGACCGAAAATAGGTCGGGCGCTGCATTTTTTGTATTGAAATAATCAGCCGCTGCATTTGAATAATCCGCAAGTGTATCTTTTATACCACGTTCTTTCCTCAATCGTTTTGAAAGCTTCTTTAGAAATGCATCCCTGTCGCCGGGCGGCATAGCTGCAACTGCCTGCAGGCTGTCTTCACGCTCAATAATATAAATATGCTCGACAATCTTTGCGAGTGCGTTTCTACGTTCACGTATCTTTGTAAGATCGCCAAGTGTAGTATCGCCTGTTTGCAAGCTGTCATAAAAAGCAAATGCATTTTTATAATCTTTCTGATCATAAGCAATCTCTGCAAGGCTTAGAAACGCCCTGTTCTTATAAGAAACATTTTGGTCATTATAGTGAATACTTTTCTTGAAATAAACGGTTGCTGCCGCAGTATCAGGTTTTTGCATAGCAAGGTCTGCAGCTGAAAAATAAATGATATCCCGATAGAGATCGTACTTGTCCTTTTTGGCCATCCGCAATAATGTGATAATGCTTTTATCGATCTCAGCAGGCTCCTTACTTTTAAGCATTTTGGCCTTGCTAAGATTCGCATAGATATCCATTAACGGATCAGTGGTGTGGCGAATGGCCTTATCGTAATAATTTGACGCAGTTTCGAGGTCTTTGTTGAGTTCATTAAGCTGTGCAAGAAGATATTCGCGACGGGCCATATCTTCATTGTCAAGTGTATTGGGCAATGAATTTTCCAGGTGAACAATCGTACTGTCGTACGTCTGCTGGTTGTAAAACGAATAAGCTATCATTTCCTCCAATGCTGGATCAAGCCGGCCTGGAAATGCGGGGTCGTTTTGTAAAGTATTTATAAGGCCCGACGCATCGCCATATTCTTTCATCTCTATTAACGTCCGTATTTGCCATATGAAAGCATCATTTCTGCTGGGTGGCCTTGACCAAACTTTATCAATGATATTACGGTCTTCTTTACTTGATACGCTTAAAGCTTTCGCAGCGCCATTGTCGTTAGATCCAACAATGAGCTGATCATCATCTTTCTTTTTCCTCGGATATAAGTTGTAATTGATGAATTGAAACGTCATTGAAGCTGAATCGTAATCCTGCCTTAAATAATAAGCCTTACCAATCAGCAGGTATAAATTATCAACCCAGTCGCTCCTGAGATCGTGCAAAAGGATGCCCGCCGTGGCTTTATAGATCACTGAATCAAGCTCGGTACTTTGTGCTGCCGTATTGATTAATGAATAACCATAAAAGGGCAGGAGCTTGGCGTAGTCGTCTTTATTGGAAAGACGGGCTCGTTCGATTACCTCGTTTATCTTATTGTTTGCGTTGAAATAATAGTTATAATGGCTTACCGTATTTTGAATAAATCTCCTTGGAAGGTTGAATTTTTTTTCACCGGTTTTCTCTGACTTTAGTGTCTTGGTTTTAAATTTTTCAGGCTTATCTTTTTCGAGGTCAATCGTAATTTTGCCCAACTGAGCATGAGCGGAAGAAAAAAACAGGAAAGAAAGGAAAAGTATAGAAAACGCTTTTACAATCCGGTTGCTCATGAATATTTCAGTTTTACTAAAGTACTGGCCAGGAATAATAGCATATGTCTATTAACTTCCATTCTGCAAAAATATTTTAAAAATACGGTTATTTTAGGCTTATTATCGCTTTAAGTGAATAGCGTAAAGTATTTTTAACAACCTAAAAATAAATTATGGCTTTGCCTGAGGGTAATACAACATTGAAGCGACTTAGAAACCGCTACCGGCTTGTGTTGCTGAATGAAGATACTTTTGAAGAAGTGGTCGCTTTTAAGCTGAACAGGGTGAGCGTTTATATCGCACTTTGTACATCTTTTGTGGTGCTGGTGGGGCTCACGGTTGCATTGATCATGTTCACTCCGCTAAAGTTGTATATACCCGGATATGGAGAAGCGCAAAAAGCGAAAGAATATGAAATATTAAAAGTGCGGGCTGACTCTATCGAGCAAAGCCTCATAAAAAAACAGCAATACATAAATACGATAGAAAAGGTGCTTAAGGGAAACATGGTACCCCTTGATACCACATCACTCAAGCTCAAGAATGTTGAAAAAAGCAGGGATTAAAATTGATACGCTCAATGAACAATGGAAACGAAGGGAATAAACAGCTTATGCGGTATGCCGGGCTTGCCATGCAATTTTTAATTGCAATAGGTATTGGGGTGTTTGTAGGTTTAAAGTTGGATCAGTGGCTAAATATTTCGTTTCCACTACTGGTATGGTTATTCCCCTTAATTATTATATGCGGTATGATCCTAAAGATTTTTAAAGACACAACGACAAAAAAATAAGAAGCAAATGGGAAAGATTTTTTTGCCGGTACTGCTGGTATTTATTGTAATAAATGCTATAACATTCGCTTTGATGCCTTCTTTAAAATCAGCAGGTTTTGATATTAGCCTGCTACTTATAGGAAACCTTTTGCTTTTTCTCCTTACAGCCGGCGGCTTTTTCTTTCAAATGCGTGGCCTTCGCTCACCCAATCCCAATGCCTTTGTGCGAAGTATTTATGCTTCCTTGCTTCTTAAGATTTTTGTCATCCTAATTACGGTTCTCCTTTACGCCTTTATAAACCGGGAACATATTAATAAGCAATCTTTATTTACATGCATGGGTTTATATTTTGTTTACACGGCAATAGAGGTAAAGCAACTAATAAAAATAGCACGCAATAAAACTGATGGCTAAAAAAGAATCTCCACTTCAGCAATTGAACGCTTACCTGCCCGAAGGATCTTTCGAAGATGTTGCCCTTTATTTAACTGACTTTAAGGTTCACCTTACCATTACCCGTGAACGAAAAAGCATCCTGGGAGATTATCGTAACAGGCTCCCCGGAAAAAATCACCGGATAAGTGTGAACGGCAACCTGAATAAATATTCGTTTCTCGTAACCTTATTGCATGAGCTTGGCCATCTTATAGCTTATGAAAAATATGGCAACAGGATTGCGCCACATGGTGCCGAATGGAAGAAAGAATTTAGCCAGGTACTCGCGGGATTTCTTTCAAAAAAAATATTCCCTGAAGATATAAAAAAGGAATTGGTGAAAAGCCTTGGGAATCCAGCAGCTAGTTCCTGCGCAGAAGATTCGTTGTTAAGAATATTGAGAAGGTACGACGTGAAAAAGCCAGGCATTTACCTTGTTGAAGAATTGCCTGCAAACAGCATGTTTAAAGTAAAGGGAGGCAGAACATTTACCAAGGGTAATAAAGTAAGAAAGCGATTTTTGTGCAAGGAAAATACCAGCGGCAAACTATTTCTCTTTAGCCCGGTAGCAGAAGTGGAATTGGTTTTTACCTCATCCTGATCAATTTATTTTTTAATTAAATAGCTTGAATGAATCTGTCCTTCTCCTTTGGAGAAGGGTTGGGATGAGGTCTGAAGCAGAATAATAGAGATTGTCTTGAACTCAGATTAAACAAGTCTCCCGCAATTGCGGGAGACTTGTTTTTTTAAAACAGATTGAGAATGTTGTACTCCAACCTTATCATGAAATAGTTATTGCTCAGGCGTTGTGTATTACCTGCCACCTGAAAACGATAGCTTAAATCGAGTCTCGAGATGCTGTTGAAAATGAATTGCACGGCGGGCGCTACATCTATGTACGACATATGATCCCCAGGGAATGACGTTCCCAACACTTCTGCATACAGATTCATATTCGTCTGCCGGTAGCTCACATATTCTTTGGGCAGTAACAGATATCCGAATGAAGCCGTATAGTTTATCGCATTTAATGGCTGAGATGATTTTACATTATTATTCAGGTTATTAAGCCTGCGCCCATAGCTTGCCGATCCTGAAACTGCGACACGGTTTACAAGCTTTGTAGCAACTAAACCAGCGACGATTCCCGAATTATTGCCATCAATATCAAATTCATTATTTTGATAGGTTGCCGTATATAACTGTTCCGTGTAGCCGCCATTGGCATCCGGGATAAGCTTTTTGCGATCTACCTCCAACGCCTGCGGATTATCTATGATAGATACTTTTGAATATGCAGCCAGTCTGAAGTGCTCGTGCACATCATCCTGGGAATAAAAGCGGTATTTGGCATAAAGACTCCCACCTTCTACCTTAAACTTCTTTTGAAACATATTAGATCCATATCCCGCAAGATGTATCATCCATTTTTTACTTGTACCTATCATAAGTTCGGGCTCCACTCTATAACTGCTATATGAATTATTGAAATTCATTTTATACAACTTTGACAGTACCCTGAAACCAATACTGCCGGTTGCCATATTGCTTGCAGGCTCAGTGCTTACATACAACTCCTGGGCAACTATAGACTGGCTTGCTATGAAAAAGGCTGTTGCTATTACCAGCTTTTTCATAGTTAAATTGTTACATGATATATTCGTGTACCTTTTTCAATTCCCTTATCAAGACAGCTTTCATCTGCAACCCCTGTCTTGTAACAAGCCTTTGATGTCAATGCACTATTAGTCTTATATTCTTTTGCCGGAACAAAACCTTTATCTATAATTTTTATTTTTCTGTCGCCATTCAGCTCCTGGTCTTTTATTTTCAGGAACATCATGGTATTACCGGCAGCCACTAAGGGAGCATCGTTTTGCACTTTCACATTATCAAAATGAACAGTTGCAACAAATGCCGCAACAAAAAACCCGGCTTTTTCTACCTTCGCTTTTAAAACATCAAAGCTTACATCAGCGCCGGGTTTAAATGTTATTTCGAATGTTGAGTTCTTAATATTTGCATCTACAGAGTTTACAAAATCTACTGATTGAAGTGCTTTGTAGATAGCATTGCTGCACATACTGCAGGTAAGTCCGCTTGCCTGCAATGAAACTTTCTTTATTTGAGATGTGGCTGAGAGTGAAAAAAACGTAGCCAGTATAAAAAGTATATTTTTCATGTTAATTATTTTTAGTGTTTGCTGTTTGTTTGCGTTCGTATTTGCAACATTCATGAAGCAGATTATATGCGCTGTCATTACCATTAAAGTCAGGCGTATCATAACCGGAATTGGCAATTGCCTCTTCCACTTTCGCGGTAGTAGTTACTTCGGGGTCGTACGAAATACTTAATTGTTTTGTCTTTGTATTCCAGTTGGCATAAGCTACACCTGCAGCCTTTGCACTTGCTTCAATTGTTTTTTTACACATACCGCAATTGCCGTATACTTTAAACGATTCTTTTTTTACCGGCGCCTGTGCATTTGAAAACTGTGCATAGAATATGACCAGGCAGGATACGATCAATAACTTCAATATTTTCATGAATTAAGTTTTAGATATATAAATGAGTATACCCACGGCAGGTTTTACCGCGGAAAGAGAACTGGAAAATCTCTATATTCTAAAAACGGAGTGGAGTATACAAAGAAATGCGCCGGAGTTGGGCGGGGGAGAAGTATCTGTGATACTTGTCTTCTCTATCGATGACGATACTAATGCTGTATTTCCCTGCAGGTAAGGATTTGAAGAAAGTGCATTCGCGGAAAATAGTTTAATGCCATTCGTCCATAGGTACTGGTTGTCTGTTATTTTAACTATGGATACTTTATCATTGCAGCAATTATTTTTCGTGTCCATTCCGCACTTTCCACATTTATCTTTCGTTTTGTGGAACAACTCTACTGACGACAATTTACCCATGCAATAGTGCATGCTAAAAGCAAATCCGCTGGAGGTAAACAAATAAATGAGTGCAAAAATGAAAACGAAAAACTTCTTCATCGAGGCAAAGATAAGCGCAACTCTTTCATTATGCAACCTGATTACAAATACCTCTGTGTAAACAACGTTAAGAATGGGTCTTAAAACTTTAGTTCACAAACTTCCATTGCACGCCTATACGGAAGATATAGCCCGGGGTGGGAAAGTTAGGCGCTGCAAAATTATTATTGGTAAATCCAAAGCCATTATTGAATGAAACGGTGTTGAGATTCTCCAGCTTTACAAGACCTGTAAAAGATTTTATTCTAAAATTAAAATAAGCGCTCAGTTCCGGAAGGTTACTGATGGTAGTGGTATCCTGTGGAAAGAACTGGCCGGTAACAGGTGAATAATTATTTGCTTTGTAAGGAGTATTATACTTTACATCTATACCAGTGCTAAGATTTAGATTTTTAAAAAAAACGCCCTCGAAAGCGAGGCGTTGCCTCGTATAAAATAAGGGCACGCGAATAGGATTATTTCCTGCTGTTTGTTGCACCGTAAAGTCGCTATATAAATTTAGATGTCCCACGATCTTGTTGTTTGTAGAAGCTACAAATTGTGTGATATTCATTATGCCATTAAACTGGTCTGCCTCGCGATAGTTTTTAAAGTAGGTGTAATTGGTTATTAAAATATTTCTTGCAAGAAGCGTGAATTTAGGGTTATTAGCCTGCGCTGAAAATACAGTGATATTTTCCTTTTTAGTATTCAAAGTATCATTAAAGTTAAACGCTGAGTTTCCTTCAAAAATGTAGGATGGTGAGCGGTTCACATTTTGAAAGCTAACTTGTAGATCACCAAGTTTTGCATTGAGGAAACGAGTGAGTGTCGCGTAAGCGCTATAATCGCCGGCATTAAAACCGGTTGCATAAAACTCTCCATTAAGAAGAGCATCCCATTTTTTATTTCTTGTTTTATTACGATACTCTCCATGCAGCACTACATTGTAATAATTTTTAGTAATCTCCCGTTTAGGAAATACTACAACCGGAAATGCACCACTGACGGAACGTGAGAATCTGCCCTGGAAATTTTCGAGACGCAGGCCTGCTTCAATAAATTGCGCCGGGTTTTTTGTTTCAGGGAATTGTTTTATCGCAAAATCATTTGAGACAAATTTCCATCTGTCCTGTACCCAAAAATTTATGCCTTTACCTGAATTTATATTTACACCATACCATTTGTTAAGCAATGCCGCATCCAGGGCAGCGTAAGTTGACCCTACTGTATCATTGAAGCGGTAAGTATAGGAGCTATAATTTAAGGTATGTTGAAAACGAAATTTTGGATAAAATAAATAGTCGGTGGTACTGTCGTTTATTTTTATAGAATCTTTAATTCCAAAATCATAGCTCTGCCTTAGAAAGGCGGTGAAGTTATTGTAAAAATTACCCGTGCTCACTTTTGTAGAAAATACATTGTAAGTTGTTGCCGCGCTGCCGCCCAGGTTAACGGGAACGGTGAAACGCTTGTCCATTTTGGGATCGCTTAAGGAAGAATCATTTTGAATGCCTCCATTCTCTGATGCATTTAACTTATTACCCACAAGCACAAAATAAGCGGCATATCGTTTCTTTTTTCCCTGGTAGTTTGTGAAAAACCGGTAATTATTATGGTTACTGTTTTGCGTCTGGAAAAAGCCCGGAGCAGAAATTAAGCGGTACTCAATTCCGGCGTTCCAGTTAGGCTTTATATTTTGTGTGTGCTCTACTTTTATGAGTTGTTCCTTACCGGACGCAAGCAAGTAGGTCAATTGCGTATAAGGTCTTGTTGTTTTATAAAACCTGGTATTTTCAATATCGTACTTATACAAGTCGTATGCATGAAAACCAGCGTCCCACCCAGCTTTGAGTATAGGTGTAAATAAAACAGGAAATGCGGCGAGACCATTGTTTCCTAATGTCACATAATCTGCGGGCACAGAGTAAATCCTGTTAAAATCACTAACAGAAGAATCAAGCTTGTCACTTTTCAAAGAATCAAGATAGCGGAATGAAATGGTTATGGAATCGGCAAGGTCGTCACGATGTTTAAATCCAAGTGTGTCTTTTGATTTTTGATTTTGCCCCTGCCTGTTTTGACTATTGGTAGTTGATTGGGGATTTACAGTTCCGGTTCTTCGCTTCAGTATGCCCGGCACCTGTGCATGCGAAGCATGCACCAACGTTATAAAAAAAACGGTACACGATAGTTTTTGCAAAAACTTTTGAAACGTTATTAGCTTGTGATAGCTCATCAATTTTTATTCTTACAGCGCAGCAATAAGTTTTTTAAATATTAAAGTAAGCTTCGGCTCTGCTTCACTCGCAGCCTGCAATACTTCTTCATGGGTTATGGTATTTTCTTCTTCTCTAATGCCAATATCGGTTATTACGCTCATGGCAAATACGGGTAAGCCAAGATGAACTGCGGCGATTACTTCCTGCACCGTACTCATTCCTACAGCATCCCCACCAAGAATGTTAAGCATATTATATTCGGCCCTGGTTTCAAATGTAGGCCCGGTCACACCCATGTAAACACCTTCTTTTAAGTCAATGTTATTTTCCTTTGCAATTTTTTTAGCTATTTCTATAAGGTATTTTTTATATGGCTCACTCATGTCAGGAAACCTCGGGCCGAAGTCATCTATATTTTTGCCTAATAAAGGATTAAGTGTAAGCATGCTTATATGATCGCGAATGATCATGAGATCGCCAACCTTAAAAGTTTTATTAGTTCCTCCGGCAGCGTTGCTTATCAATAAAGTCTCAATCCCAAGGAATTTTAAAACTCTTATAGGAAATACCACTTCCTGCGTAGTATATCCTTCATAATAATGAAACCGGCCGGCCATTGCTACTACCTTCCTGCCTTCAATCTCGCCAAAGATCAATTGCCCGCTATGACCTTCTACCGTACTCACAGGAAAATTTGGTATGTCAGAATAATTTATTTTCGAATTAATTATTATATCCGACGTAAAGCTTCCAAGTCCGCTGCCTAGTACAATGCCCACTTCAGGCTTTGCAGCATATTTTGATCTGATGAAATCAACTGCCTCATTAATTTTTTCCAGCATACATCTTTTTTAAAATACGCTCAAAGTTAAGTGAATGGCATTATGGAGAACGGGTTCAATTGTTAATGGGTTGATAAGGTAAATATTTGTTGCGCACAGTTTATGACATCCGCGATGTAACATAGCACCATTTGGTATTCATCCGATCACTAAATTTGCTGCATAAACTTTATTCATTGGAAACTGCAACTCAAATATTCGACTACGCCAAATGGAATAGTAAACTTCCACAATTAAGCAAACAATATCAATCCGCGAGCCCATATCCTCATATTGTGTTGGAGAATTTTCTTAACCCTGAGATACTCGATGAATGTATAAAAGAATTTAATACGTTGAATGAATCTGACGGATGGATAAATTACGCCCACTACAATGAGAAAAAGAAAGGCCTTAATAAACTGGATCTTTTGCCAAAGGCGATCCAGGAAACAATAACGGAATTGAATTCACCTGGCTTCCTGCAGTTGCTCAGTACACTTACCGGTATTAGTAACCTGCAAAAAGATGATTACCTCGAAGGTGGTGGAATTCATCAGTCAACTAAGGGCGGCTATTTGAATATTCATGCTGATTTTACCGTTCACCCACATCACAGAAACTGGCAACGGCGAGTAAACGTTTTAGTGTATTTAAATCCAGACTGGAGAGAAGAATGGGGCGGTAAGCTAGAACTGTGGGATAAAAAAATGACTGCCTGTGAAGTAAAAGTATCGCCGGTATTCAATCGCTGTGTCATTTTCAATACTGATGCTGACTCGTATCACGGTCACCCTGAGCCGATGACTTGTCCTGAAGGCGTCTATCGAAGATCGATAGCTTTATATTATTATTCTATAGAAGACAAACCTTTTCGCCGTGCAACTTATTACCAGGCTCGCCCGCACGAAGGGAATAAAAAATTTTTAGTAAAACTCGATAATGCAATGGTGGCCGCTTATACCGAAATAAAAGGACGGCTCGGTGCGAATGATAAAGTGATCAGTAAAATCCTTAAGCTTTTTTCACGAAAGAAAAAGTAAAATTATAAGTCACCCTAAACAGCATTAATTGAAATTCAAGTTTGCATGACTTTGCCGCGCCGCGCCACGCTACTTTTAGCAAATTGCAAGGCAAACAAAGCCAACTTTGCAAGTACAAAATATTTTATCGGATAAACTCAAACTATGAAAGCATCTGTCAATAAATACAATCAATTACTTGATAGCATTGGGCTAACTATTGAACAAGCACGACAGAATGCTATTAAAGCTATAAATACTGAACTGGTAAAAGCAAATTGGGAAATTGGCAGACACATAGTAGAATATGAGCAGCATGGACAGGAAAGAGCAGAGTATGGAAGTAAGCTACTATCCAAGCTTTCCAAAGATTTAAGACAACGCTATGGCAAAGGATTTGGCAGACGCAATATTTTGGATATGCGTAGGTTTTACCTTGCCTATCAGAAATGGCAGACAGTGTCTGCCAAATTGAGTTGGAGCCATTACATTGCATTGGTGGAGGTTTCAGATGATACAGCACGGAAGTTTTATGAAAAACATACTCTTAATGAAAACCTATCTGTTAGAGAACTTGAAAGGCAAATTAATTCCTCGTTATTTGAACGCCTTGCATTGAGTAAAGACAAGAAAGGTGTTTTACAGCTTTCAGAAAAAGGTCATATTGTTTCTCATCCAACAGAAGTGGTTAAAGACCCGTGTGTTTTGGACTTTCTAAAAATTCCGCAAAGCCACAGAGTGACGGAAAAAGACCTGGAACAAAAAATTATTGATAATCTGCAAATGTTCTTACTTGAACTCGGCAAAGGGTTTGCATTCGTAGCCAGACAATACAGAATTTCACTTCGCAATAAACATTGCTTTATTGACCTTGTATTTTATCATCGTATTTTAAAATGCTTTGTGCTGATA
>JBDTVF010000064.1:0-14653 GCA_040007325.1 Ginsengibacter sp.
TAGGTTCTTCGCCGGGCAGCAATAAAAAATCTTTATCAGATAATCTTTTGCATTGGTCAAATAAAGCATGAAGTTCATTCAATCGCTGATCGTCCGGCCCTTTCGGATGAGCCGTGTAGTGAAACTCCGCGAGGTGAACAATATCAATACCTGTGTTTTTAAACACATCGACGAATGAAGGATGTTCGGGAACAGGCTTATTCTTTAGCACAACATTCATGATGAATTCATTGTGAAAATGACTGCACATAGTTTTATAGCCGGGTAAAGAAATGTATACATCATTATGTGTGAATCGCTTTACTTCATCTATTGCCGCCGCCGGTTTATCGACGCTTAGCAAGCAGAAAAAGTTAAGTCGTTGCATGGTGCCTGGCGGTGCGTTGAACCACGGCACAAAACGATTATCACCTTCCAGCTTTTGCCTGATACCCATTCCAAAACCGGGAATCATTTTCCGATAATTATTTCCGTACCAGGTAAATTTTAAATTGAATGCTTCATCAAGGGGATAAAAATATTGATGTGGCGGAGGAAAAATTGCAAGAGAACCATTATTACTCTCGCCAATGATGGTTCTATATTTTACTGCAAGGTTTAGCGCGGTATCATCTTTATTTGCTTCAGCAGATTGCATTTGATCTTTTGTATCACTCCAGGCTATGCGCTTCCAAAGAGCATCTTTGCTTACAAGCGCCACATCATATAAAATTGCCGTAGAATCAACATTTGTCGACATTACAGCAGCTATATTAAATAACGGGCTTCCGTTATAGAGTGTAATATCAAGATAGCCGCTAAACGTTGCAGCATGCATTTTTGAAATACGAATGATGGTATGCGAGCCTTCAGTAATAACCCGTACACTATCCTTTTCAAAATTTACGGCATACGATTCATGAGGCTTTAGTGGTACTTTATCGAAAAAAATATTCCAGCCATTTTGAGAAACAAGGTCTCTTTTACCAATCGTTAAAAGGAACGCGGGATCGATACCTGAAGCGATTTCTTTATTGCTTAGCTGAATACTTTCAAAAAGAGGCCTGTCTTTTGAAAGATTAAGAACCATCTTGCCGAATTCATCCTTATCTGTAGGCCAACTAAAGGAGAGCAAATTGTTGTTTAATAAAAGTTTAGTTTCAGCGTGTTTACTATATGCATGAATGTCAAGCGGAATTTGGGCAGAACTTGCAATTACCGCAAGCATAAAAAACAATAAAAGAAATATTTTTATAAAGACAGTTTTTTGCATAGAAGCGTCGATGAGAAATGTCTTGCATGAATAGATCATTTATTTTTTTTTATAACAACCGGCCAGCCATCCTTATATTCAAGAGGTGCTATGCACATCACACGCCTCACGTATTTATTTTGATGTTTTGCTTTTTCCTGTTCTGCTTCATTATTCCATATCGCGTGATAGGCAATCCAACTATTTCCATTATTATCTCTTACAATTGAATTGTGGCCGGGCGCAAACCATGTACTGTCTTTTTCCAAAATCACGCTGGAGTCGGTTCCATTTGCTTCTCCCAATCTTTCGAAAGGCCCAAAAGCATTGTCGGCCATTGCAACCATTACTGCGTAATTAGCACCATCGCCGCAGCAATTGTCACCGGAATAATAGAGGTAGTATTTACCCTCATGATAATCCACCCATGCACCTTCAATCAATTTTGAATATTGCTTTTCCTGTCCTGGCATCATTACGATCTTTTCAACTGATCCTTCTTTAAAACTTCTCCAGTCATCATTTAGCTCCCTCACTTTTATAGGCGCAAAACCGGAGCCCCAATACAAAATCTTCTTGCCCGTTTGCGGATCAATCATTGCCATGGGATCAATATTTGCAAATCCTTTTCCCTGCAACAGCGGGAAGCCTTTATCAATAAAAGGGCCTTCGGGATTTTTTGAAAATGCTACACCTATACACATATTCACTGTAGTGTCATCGCTCTTCGCACAATAAAACATCACATATTGCTTTGACACAGCATCATATAGGACATGGGGCGCCCAAAAATTGTGCGTAGTATTCGCCCAGGTCGGCTTTTGTGGAAGTGCATCACCTTTATATTCCCAGTTGCAAAGATCTTTGGACGAAGCAAACTGTATATTGTTTAGCGTTCCATCGCGATTTCCCTGCGTCGCATATGCATAGTAGTTACCATTTACATTTATAACTGTTGGATCAGGAAAATCTATATTCAGAACAGGATTGTTTTTTTTACCGGCAGCAGCGATAATGCCAGATGGTAAAGGCAATTCCTTTCCTGCTTCAACGGGTATTCCGAAATCAGGAGTTCCATCTGCTTTCCATCTAAATTTTTGCGCCCTCGGTGAGCGATGTGAACCGCAGCCCTGTCCAGGTTCACTGTTGGCATGGTATAAAATATAATTCTCTTTGCCATCAGGTGATGTAAAAAAAGAATTATGTCCCGTACCATAAACATGGTTCCCGGGTGATTGCTTAAACACCGGCTGATCCGACTTTGCCCATGAAGACGCCTTTAGCAAATCCGCATCGGCATTTGCAGTTAGCATTCCGAGCGCATAGTTGTCCGTCCAGCAGCCGCTAGCCGAGTAGATCAAAAAAAGTTTGTTATTATGTTTTAAAATTTCCGGCCCTTCATTCACATTTACGTGCGGCACATCATTCACATTATGCAGATCGCCTATAGTTTCCCAATCGTAAGTGGGCCTGGAAACCAGTACCCGCTTACCTTCGAGCGTCCATGGATTTTTTAATTTGGCAATATAAATGTCCTGCTCGCCATTTACATCACCCGGCCAGCCGCTCCATATCAAATACATTTTCCCTTTATTTTCAAAAACGCTTCCATCGATCGACCATTTATCTCCAGGCGTCGTGAGCTTACCTTTCATAGTCCAAATTCCCTCAAGCGGATCAGCAGAGAGATTCTCTAAAACATACATGCGGTGATCAACATTATTCCCACTGTCGGCCGCAAAATATACATACCATTTACCTTTCAAATAATGAAGCTCGGGTGCCCACAGATCTTTTGAATAAGGCCCTGTTGCTGGTGGCGACCACACTACTTCCTTTTCGGCCGATTTAAGGTCTGTGATATTTTTTGTTTTCCATAAAGTGATATTATGGCCTGTAGAATTGGTGTAGTAATAAAATCCATCTTTATGTATCACCCATGGATCAGGGCCGGAAGGCAGTAATGGATTGGTAAACGTCTTTTGGGCAAGGCTAAGGCTCGTTATAAATGCAGTAAATAGTATTGTTAAACAAAATTTCATATTGCTTTAATTGACCGTTGAAAATCATACAAGGTTATTGTTGTATAAATAGCACCCGGCCTCAATACAGGTGATAGAAATGAGGCCATACTTATAATTCAATAAACCTAATAAGCATAATAATGTCTTCCCGTTTTGACAATTTTAAATCGTTCTTTTTTATCGTTTCATTTATCAGGTCTTTTTTCTCCGGGAAAGTTTTTATTATTTGCTTAGAAGAAGAAATTTTTTCAAACTGCCCATCCTTCAAAATCCAAAATATATACCCGGGCTTAACGGTAAAACCTGAAGGCAATACCAACTCATAACTATGACCGTTACTCAATAAACTTTTGTAGGATGTAACGGCTGACACATCCGAGTTCTGGCCGTATCCCATCAGTGCACCACGTGTCATGATTTTTGCGGTAAATTCCTCGAGCAACGGTAGTTTGGATTCTACAAGCACCTCGTAAAATTTTTTATTGACTGGAACAAATTTTCTTTCATTAATAATAATTGTATCAACACCATCAGAATCTGAAATGGCCATATACTTACCATTATTATTAAATATCATTTCATTGGTAATTATATTGTAGTTCAGCAACTGGGCGGTTACTGCACCGGTTTTAAGTTTTACAATGCCGGGTGTGAATTCGTTAAAAACATAATGGGTTAGCAGAACGGGACGATCATTACTTTGAGCATTCCCGATTAACGTGCAAAAAATAAATACTATAAATAAAAATGTCTTCAAATTAAAAATCTTTAGTGTAGTAAAGTTCTGTTGAAAGTATTTAATCAATTATTCATTTTTTCATCAAGCAATTTCATATAGTAGCCTCCGACTACGCTCCTCGCCTGGAAGCCTACCTGTTTACCATCAGTTGTTTCATGCCAGTCGCTCAAAGGCACGCGTGTCGGCGTTTCCATCGCGAATTTGAAAACAGGATCAACAAAGGCTTCAAAATTTTTTCTATTGTCGGTCAGCGTTGCCGTCCACATGATCCAATCGCTTTTTGTATAAGTCTTACGGCTATCGAGCGGCAGGCCATATTCATTTTGTTGAGTGAGATAATATTTTATTTCTTTTTCATAAACTTCTTTAGGAAAGAGATCAAGGTTTAATACTTTATCCCAAACCATATTATACTTCTGGCTCCATGTATTATTCTTTTCAAAAGTTAATGCATAGTGATCGCCTTCATCATCCATGTTCATCCATCGTAAAGCCATATTTTTCGCCGTGTCGGTGTATTTTTTTGCAGTTTCTTTCATGCCGAGCATATCGGCCATCATCCCATAGCAACCGATACCAACTATTGCCTTCACTGAAAGATTTGCGTTGCGGGCAAGATGTCCTGCAAAGTCATCTGTACAAAGTTGATTGACGGGATCAAAGCCTTCTTTCATCAGGTAATTAATCCATGTGGTTAATGTCTTCCAGTGCTTTTTTGCATAATCAGCATTGCCCTCGGCCTTTGCAATAGCAGCAGTAAGTATGGTCATATTTCCTGATTCTTCCACAGGCATTCCTTCGCCATACGTTTGCCCATTGGCAATTGGGTATGTTCCCAAATCATGGGCTGCGAAGGGGTTTTTCCATTTGCCGCTTTCACTGAAATAAAAAATTCCATTCAGCATTCCTTTCATCAGTTCAGGATTATATGCGAGAAATAATGGCGCGGACGGATAAGTAACATCGACCGTGTTTACAGAGCCGTTACTAAAGTTTTCTTTTGATAAAAATAAAATTTCGCCTTTCGGGCTTTGCAATAATTTATGTGCGGCTATACTTTGCCGATAGGCAATAATACAAAGGTCTGCATATCTATCTCCTCCTGCTTTCACGAGATCATTATATAAACTTTTGTTCCATTCTTCACATTGCTTCATCACATTTTTGTAGCCTGTGGCGGCAAGAGATAATTGATGTTCGATCGTTTCATTTCCTTTGCGATTCCACCATGGTCGCAGGTTTTGGTGAAAATATTGAATTGAATAAATATCATCATAACCTATTAAGAAATATTTGTCCCTGGCATCATTGCCAACTTTACCTAAATCGATAATACTATTCAGCACTAAATTTTTGCCTTGTGTTTTTGTCGCTCTATTTGCTTTATTCAAAGAAGCTTTTTTAAAGGCATCTTTTGCATTACTTGCTATTGAAATATATTGCTTCGCCTGGTCATCGGCGGGTGTTGCAACATACATATAGCCCCAGTCGATCCGGAGATCATCTCCTTTCTTTTTCAAAACGGGTTGTTCTACAGTGCCGGCTTTTAAAATGCTTAATCCGCTATTTGAATATCCTGATGCAGTCACCGCCTGGCCCGGAGTATTCGTTGCTATGCTGGTGGAAGCACCTAAATAAAGTTGCACGCTGTGTTGTTTCCAGTCGTTAGCTTTTACAGAATACGTGATATAAGACACCGGACGTGACAAAAGAGAAAGGTCTTTCAAAAGTAATGGTGAAGTAAAAGTAATAGTCGCATCTATGGGGCCGCAATTGAATTCATAAATAGTTTGCGTAGCATTGAGCGTTACGCTTTTTTGCGCTGCGGTTATTTCAGATGCATCTGTTTTTGTTGGTGGCTTAGTTACCAGGCCAGCATCAAGATAAGCGCCACCCGCGGTATTCTCTACATGTATAGCCAAAACATTTTGTCCTTGTCTCAATAATTTTTTTGCTGTTTCCTCGAGTGGAATGTTCTGGAATTTATTTAGCCAACCTATATATCTATAAATTTTTTCGCCATTCAAATACACTTCAGAATTATCATCATGTTTGATCCTTAAATACAATTTGTCAAAATCTATTTTAGCAACATTAAAAGCTCTTCTCACCCAAACATTTCTTGTAGCCCATAAAGTGCCGCCTCGTGCTTTATCATCTGTAAAAGGAGCCTTGCCTGTTTTCCATTTTGAATCATCGAAAGAATTTTCCTGCCAGTTGTCCGCAGGTTTTGTCTCGGTATACTTTACCGTGTAGGCCTCATCGTCAGCTGTTGCCGCTACATTCAGAAATGATTTTGCTTCATCTCCTATAACGCGATATACTTTTCCGTCAACTTTTATTAAGCCAGTCAATAGCTGATCTGCGCCCGTCCAATGTTTTGTGGGGGCGGCGTTCAGTGTATCTGTCATCGACCAGATGCTAAAATATGGATCATGGGTAATAAGTGGATAAGCCGGCGCCTTGTGCACCTGTGCATGTAACAATGCCGAATAACAAAATAAGATGAGGAAAGAAACAAATTTTACATAGTTCATATTTACCATTTTAAAAAATTCGGGAGATCATTCACCCTTAAGAATAAAAAGTTATGCATCTTTCCTCCAACTGAACGACTGCTTATGAGAAGAAATCTTGAAATTTATTAACCTCAGTCCAACCCCTCTCCGCTGGAGGGCCATGAAACTTAATATACCCTTCATGGGCTTAATTGACTTTTACCGGACAATAGTAAAAAAATCAACGTGTTACTCTACCACAGGAAATGATGAGATCCGCAACCTCGCGGCACCCATTGGTATCAATTCTATCTCTTCCTTCTTTGTATCAACAGCCACCGGGCTTTGAGGCAACTCCGCACACAAACCATATTTATCAAGTTGCCATTGAGGAATCACTTTACCGATCGTCTTAATTTCAATAGGCGCATGCTGTGGTGTAAAAGGAAAATCGTCCTGCGGCCACGATCTTTTAATGATTTCAAATTGTTCCTGAACCGGCTTGCTATTAAGCGCTAATCCATAGTTCCACATGCTGGCCGGATAAATTTCATACGATGGCCATTTGGATTGATCTGCATCGGGTTGCCATTTTGAATCGCCAATGGCAGATGCTTTACTATCCATTTGCTTATATGATTCATCAATTTTTAAAGAGAAAGTCAGCGGTCCATAATTTACGCTCACACTGTTTTTATTTTTTGCCCATTGCTGTATCATCAATTTCATCGGTAACTTAATAGCAACTACATCGCCTTGTTTCCATTTATTTTCCAACTTTATGTAAGAGCCAGGAGCTGCATTTACATGTACACTTTCTCCATTCACGTTTACTTCAGGATTATCGCACCAGCCGGGAATACGCAAGTACAATGGAAAATCAACTGGCTTTGAAGTATTAATTTCTATATTGATATTTTCATCAAACGGATAATGCGTTGTTTGCTTTAAGGTAACTGTGCCACCTTTCTTACTTCCGACTTTGGCGGTTACTTCACTGCTGTTGTATAAAATTGCCGCAATGCCATTATCCGGAGTAGCCATCCATAAATGCTCTGCGTAATAAGGCCAACCCTGCGAATGATTGTGCTGGCAACACCTGCTGCTAAATGGATTCATCATAAGGAAAGGCCCTTCGTTCTGAATACCAGGTGAATGATTTCTGCTATCACTTACAACCATATTTGGTGCGGTTAAATAACGCAAGCCCTTAAAGTCGGGCATTACCGCAGCAGGATAAGTATTGAAAGCAACATCTTCGCAATTGTCGGCCCACATTGGATCACCCGTAATACCGGTTAATATTTCATCGGATGCCATTTGCTCTACCATACCGCAAGTTTCTACGGCCTGCCGCGGATCGTCAAATCCTTTGCGTGCATTTTCATCTGCACCGAACATACCGCCAGGCACTTGCCCGTATAAATTTCTTACAAGATAAAAGTCTTTATAAGTTGCATTCAAAAAATTAGTGTCCTTCGCCTGCATATAATATGTGGCGGGCTCACGAAAACTTTGGGCAATGTTTACATTATGCCAATTAGGCAAATTATTTACCTGTGACCAGTTCGCTGTGTTGCGATGTATTTTTTCTCCAAGGTCGAGTAACCATTTTTCACCTGTATGATTGTAAAGCCAATAAATGCTGTATAAATTATCTCCGCCACGACTGTTCTCCCAGTACGTCCTTAATAGCAAACTGTCCGGGACATTTGCCTGCCATTTAAAATATTTTGACATAAAAGGAATCACACGCTTATCACTGCTGTATTCGGAATAAGATTGCAGGCACCAAAGCATGATCATATTTGGCCACAAATCCGGAATTTTCACTATTTGGTTTTGCACATTTGTTTCCACTTCGCCGGGTCCAAAAAAGCCGTCGGGTCTTTGGCTTTGGAAAACTTTTTCTAACCAGGATTTTGTTTCATCAATTATCTTTTCGTCTTTGAGAATATATCCAAGGTCGCCATACCCTTTCAACCAGTAAGGCACTTCTTCCCATCCATGATCGCCTTTTCCATTACCGTTAAACCAGGCATTGTTTTTCTTATCAAGCCATGCGCTTATTTCACCAAGCTGCCCTGTGAGGCCATCTCTCTGCAATTCCAAATATTTCAAAATCCATCCTTCCGGCTTAATAATCCCTACTGGCAACTTGATAAAATAGAGCGGTTTTAGAGGTGCCTTATTACTTGTATAAAATGCATTGACTGCATTAGTAGAAGGACGGTCTACAACAGTAGCCTTCAGCACTGCTTTTTGCGCATCTACACTGGTATTGAAAAATGCTAAAAGGCCAGTGATATAGACGATCCATTTTTTCATGTTAATATTTTAAGTACAATCTAAAAACCTCACCCTAACTCCTCTCCAAGGGAGAGGGAAGTGAAAACTAAAATCATTTTTATAAACTTTGATGTCGTTAAACACTCAGGATTATTTTATGAACTTAACACTTTTTAACTTATTTCTTATAACCCTGATCTTATGATCTTACTCCGGTGCTGTCAACCAAAAATCAAATGGTTTATTTCGATTGCTAATCAACGTTCCATTTTCAAATTCAAGCGGGCCTGCGTCAATAGAAGAGCGTCTTTCATTAAAAGGATAAATGCCGTCCTTATTCATGTGTGCATCAAAATGCGTTTTTCTCCTTAATGGTAGGTGTAGTATAAGATGTGATTACTACTTGGGATGACAATTTTGTACACAAAAATAATCCCAACAAAAAGAATAATTTTTTTTCATAACTAAGTGATTTTTATTGTTTGAAATTAGTTGCATATTTTAATGATAAACCTATCCCGTCTAAAGCTCTTATATATGGTTTGAGCTTATTCTCATATAAGAAAATGTCATTTCGTTTATAGATATTCAATAACCGAACGCAAGGCCCTATTTGTAATAAAGAACTTGGAGAAAGGCGCTTTGAAACACCCCCAGAAAGAAGAATTGTATTGCCATAATATCTAAATGCCGAGTACTTGTTTGTAGCTCCCGGAAAAGCCTTTCTTCCTTTATAGACTTGTTGAAATGAAAAATTGATTACATTTTCTATACTTAATTTAAAATCGTATTTATTTTTTTCCAGTAATCGATAACTCACGCCAATTGGAAAGCGGAGCAGATGAAATGTATAATTTTTTGTACTTGTACCAATTGGCAAACTATCTCTGCCACTATTTAAAAGTTGATGATCATACGCCCTTTCAAAATTGAATCTATTTCTAAAATACCCAACCCCAAAATAAATACTCCATTTATTAAAAATTTCTTTTTCAGCTAACACATCTATTCCCCAGTTTAATTCAGTTGCTGTATGTTCTTTAAATTCAAATGGGAATCGGTTATCCTTGAAATCTGCTTTTTGAAAATCGGATTGAAAAGAAATTCTCGGTGTGATAAATACACTTTTATTTTGAGCATTAGCCATTGTAGATAACAATGCGCTTAGTAAAAGGAGGAAAAACCGAAAGTGTTGAAATAATTTCATCACAATTGATTTTAAAATGACATGAAACTTCGGTTTCCTTGCATTTCATTGGAACATGATGATAAATAGTATCTATCCAAACCTATAAGGTTTTAAAACCCTATAGGTTCAGTTCTCCACCTGATATAATTTTTCATTTGCTTTCCGCAACTTATCCAACGGCATTTTCATCACCTTCCTGTCATAAGTCATAAAACCGTTCACCTCACCTTCAACATCCGTCGTCTGCGTATAAACAGCAGCTGATAAACCTTGCTGAACAAGATTTTCCAGTTTTTCCATCAGGTTATTGTATCGCATAAATAACGAGTCATTACTTTTAAAACTTTGATATCCCCAATTCTTTTCCTGCCATGTGTGGCCATCCACAGGTAATCCAAGCCCTCCAAATTCTCCCAATACCAATGCTTTTTTTGCCCCAAAAATATCCGGCCTTGGCATAGCAGGATCGGGATAATTATGAAAATCTTCAATATCACCAACAGGATAAAAATTGCCTCCGCTTGCGCTGTTTACAAGTCTCGATGGATCTTTATGTTTTGTCCAGTTGGCAATTTCAACCGTTTTAAATTGACCCCAGGCTTCATTAAAAGGAGTCCATACTACAATAGATGGATAATTGTATAAGGCGTCAATGATAGCATTCCACTCTTTGCGATAATACCCTTCACTCTCAGGAGAGCGATCCCTGTCAGTTGCGCGGCCGAGTACGCCTGGGCGATTCTCCCAATGATTTCCGAGATCGCCGCTCGGCATGTCCTGCCACACGAGCATGCCCAACATATCACAATAGTAATACCACCTGGCAGGCTCGACTTTTATGTGCTTGCGAATCATGTTGAAACCCATCTCTTTTGTTTTCTCTATATCAAATTTTAAAGCGGCGTCGGTCGGTGCGGTATACAGGCCATCGGGCCACCATCCCTGGTCTAGCGGACCAAATTCGAATAAGAAATTATTATTCAACATCATTTTTTGAATACCGTTTTTATCTGGTGCAATAGAAATCTTTCGCATGGCGAAATAGCTTTTCGCTTCATCTATTACTTTACCTTTACGGCTTACTGTTAGTTTTAGATCATACAAAAAAGGATGAGATGGCGACCAAAGTTCAGGATCATCTATCATAAGAGTAGCGGCCGTATCGGTACCGCTTTTTTCGGTAACCTTTTCATTTCCCTTCCACGCAGATATGTTTACCTGGTCACCAGGTTGGAGATTTTTCACCGATGCTACTACTGTTATTGATTTATGATCGATGTCAGGAGTTTGCTTTGTGTTGACGATATATGTTTCGGGAACTGTTTCCAGCCAGGCAGTTTGCCAGATACCAGTAACAGGAGTATACCAAATCCCTTCCGGATGGACAACCTGCTTGCCATGCGGCTGCGGGCCTTCATCAGTTGGATCCCAAACCCGAACGCTTAAACGTTGTTTTGATCCTTTCAATGCCCCAGTTATGTCAACCGTAAAAGGATCATAGCCGCCTTCGTGAGTAGCAATCTTACTTCCGTTAATGTAGATATCGCTTCTCCAGTCAACCGCGCCGAAATGCAACAGAACTCTTTTACCCTTTAATTTTGATGGAGTAGAAATAGCAGTCTGGTACCACAGCACACTATCTTTCCCAACGGTTTTGCCAACACCTGAGAGCGCAGACTCCACTGCAAAAGGAACCAGTATATTGCCCTGGAATGCCGTTGGGATATTTTCTCCTTCTGCTTTTGGAAGTATTGAATATTGCCAGAGGCCGTTCAGACTTTGCCAATCATTCCGCTGGAGTAAGGGCCGCGGATATTCAGGCAATACTTTGGCAGGATCGACATCTGGTGCCCATTGAGTAGTTATTTTTCCCCCGACTATTTTCCAATCTTTTTGTGCGAAAGAGAATACAGCTGACTGAAGTAAAAGAAAAATAAAAAAGGTCTTCTTCATAAGCATACTTTGAAATATTTTATTTGGTTCAAAAAAAATTATTGCGCTTTCATGCTTAACGCGGCAGGATTAAGTTACAAAAATAGACCCTACTAATCACAAAGCTTAATTTGTTTGAGTGAGGATTAATAGGTAACATGTTTTAATGAAGAAAATAATAAATTCTCAACGCACGCGATTTTAATATCTATCCGGGCAAATACATAAATTTGGGTTGCAATGAACGCATGTGAAGAAATTAGAAACATTTATCACTCACTGAGATTGGCCGATGACTGAAATAAAGATTATAATGAACAAAAGTTACAAAACAATATTTCGATTGAGTTTGATTTGTTTGCTCGGGGCTTTTCTGTTAGTGCTTCATGTAAATTCTTTTTGCCAGGACGCCGGAAATATTACGCTCGAACATTATCGGCCGGTTTCCATTTATAAAATACCACAAACGACCATTACCAGGGCCAAATACCCGGTAATTGATTTTCATTCACACGATCATTTTACTTCCGATGCAGAAATAAAAGACTGGATTAAAATCATGGATGAAACAGGCATATCAAAATCAATCGTTCTCTCCTATTCTACCGGAAAAAGATTTGATTCTATAATGGAACGGTATGCACCTTACAAAGAAAGATTTGAAGTATGGTGCGGATTTGACTACGGCGGCAAAGACAAACCAGGCTGGGAAAAGCATGCGGTGGCTGAGTTGCAAAGATGTTATAAAAAAGGCGCAAGAGGTGTTGGCGAATTGGGAGACAAAGGCCTCGGTGAATTTTATTCGCAACCCAACCCTGGTTATGGAATACATATTGACGATGCGGCAATGCAACCTTTGCTAAAGAGGTGTGGCGAACTACACATGCCCGTTAGCATTCATGTTGCGGAAGACCAGTGGATGTATGAAACGCCGGACTCAACAAATGACGGATTGCTCAATGCTGCTAAATGGCATGTAGACCAATCAAAAAAAGGTTTACTTGGCCATGACGAATTGATAGCAACGCTTGAGAATGCCGTGAAAAATAATCCGAATACAACATTCATTGCATGCCATCTTGCCAATTGTTGCGCGGATCTCGATAAACTGGGAAAATTATTTGACGCCTATCCTAATCTTTACGCAGATATTGCGGCACGATATGCCGAGCTTGCACCCATACCACGCTTTGTTCATGCTTTTTTAGAAAAATATAACGATCGAATAGTTTATGGTACTGACATGGCAACAAAAAAAGAAATGTACCAAATAACCTTCAGGATACTTGAGTCCGCCGATGAACACTTTTATGAATTTGATCGCTTTGGGTATCACTGGCCATTGTATGGTCTTGCCCTTACAGATAAAACTTTGCAAAAAATTTATAACGGCAATGGGAAGAAAATCCTTTCACGCTGATAGCAGACAATTAATTACCAAGCAGCTTAACAGCAATGTAGCTCATAAGCCCGATACTATCTAAAAGTGCATTTTCATCAACATTGAAAGTGGAGGTATGAAGCGATGAGGTAATTCCTTTAGCTTCATTCCTTATACCAAGCAGATAAAAACAAGATGGTGCGGCCTGCGAATAATAGGCAAAATCTTCCGCAGCCATCCAGATATCTACAGGCTGTACATTTTGTTCACCAAGAAAATCGACGGCGTAATTGGTAATTTGTTCAGTAAGCTTTTCGTCATTTATTAAAAACGGGTAACCCTTATTGATAGTGAATTCACATTTGCCCCCCATGCTTTCCGCTATACCTTCTGCCATTTTCTTCATGAGCTTATGTGCCTTGTCACGCCATGCCTCATCAAGAGTTCGAAACGTTCCATCCAAACGGACTTCATCCGGTATCACATTCATGGCACCATTGGCAATTACCTTTCCAAAAGATAAAACCGAAGGCAATGTCGGATTAGCCATGCGGCTTACAACCTGCTGCAATGAAACAAGAATTTGTGCTGCGAGCATCACCGGATCAATATTCTGATGCGGTTGTGCTGCGTGGCCTCCTTTGCCATAAACAGTCACATAAATCTCATCAGTCGATGCCATAAATTTTCCCTTGCGAATACCGATCTTTCCACAATCAATAACCGGTGATACATGCTGGCCTATGACAGCGGATGGAACAGGATCTTTCAATACGCCTTCACTTATCATGAGGTTTGCTCCGCCTGGTAATTTTTCCTCCGCAGGCTGAAATATAAGTTTAACCGTACCACCGAAATTCGCTTTCATCGATTGCAAAATATTGGCAACGCCAAGTAAGGATGAAGTGTGAACATCATGCCCACACGCATGCATCACACCAACATTTTTAGAAATATAATCAATATCGTTTGTCTCAGTGATTGGCAACGCATCTATATCACCACGCAATGCAACCACTTTATCAGAAAGCAACGATCCCTGCACAATTCCTACAACACCATTAATGGCCATTGGCTTCCACTCAATACCCATTTCATCCAGTTGCGCTTTTATAAAAGCTGAAGTATTATACTCGTGAAAGGACAATTCAGGAGTCGCATGAAGATGTCTCCTGTTTACAAGAACCTTGTCTACAATATTTTTTGCCTGCTGTTTTATGTGTTCTTTATTTTCAATCATAGACCAATCATTAAGTCGCCTTATTCCTTATCTTTTTCCAAAAATTCCTTTACAAAATTATCATCGATATTTTCAGGATACATTTTACACACCCGATCGATTTCTTCCAACTGACCGGGCGAAAGCTTTT
>JBDTVF010000065.1:0-14424 GCA_040007325.1 Ginsengibacter sp.
CGATCGTTCATATTGCACCGGGCTTTTTCGTTTATTTGATTGCCTTCATCGCGCTTGACTTCGCCGGCTATTGGGTGCATCGCATTTCACATCACTACAATCTGTTCTGGAATAACCATATCATCCACCACAGTAGTGAGGAATTTAATCTTGCTTGTGCGCTGCGGCAAAGCATTTCTTCTATCATAAAAATATTCGCTGTATTTCTTTTACCTGCTGCACTGCTTGGCGTGCCGGGCCAGGTGATTGCGATCGTAGCACCCATACAATTGTTTGCTCAATTCTGGTACCACACAAGGCATATCAAAAAAATGGGCTGGCTGGAAAAGGTGATCGTAACTCCATCGCATCACAGGGTGCATCATGCTATCAATCCATTATACCTTGATAAAAATTTTGCACAGATATTTATTGTGTGGAATAAATTGTTTGGCACCTTCCAGGAAGAATTGCCTGAGGTGATTCCTGTATATGGGATTACCCGCCCCGTGAGAACATGGAATCCCGTTAAGATCAATTTCCTGCATCTGTGGCTGTTGATAAAGGATGCATGGAATGCCAAAAGATGGAAAGATAAATTGAGGATATGGTTTATGCCTTTGGGCTGGCGGCCGGCAGATGTTGTTGAAAAATATCCGGTCTATAAAATTGAAGACGTTTATAATTTTGAAAAATATAATCCCACTTATTCGTCATCGTTACTTGCATGGTGCTGGATACAACTGATCATGCTGTTGCTCTTCACCAGTTATCTTTTTGCAAATATTGCTGACATTGGTACGCCAGGCATTTTTTTATATGGGTTGTATATTTTTCTTACCGTATATGCCTTTACTGAACTAATGGATCGCAACAGGTATGCATTGATGTGGGAGATTGCAAAGAATCTTTTGGGGTATGTAATTATTTTTAAGACCGGTGATTGGTTTCATGCCAATGGGCACCTGTCATGGGCAAGCGATCTTATTATATGCTGGTTTTTTACCTCAACTATCACAACAGGCTTTTTCACAATGATTGAATTTAAGAAGGGGAAGAGTTACAGGTTGGCAAGCTGATAAATTACACCACCTGGTTTTTCAACAGATCTTCAAATACATCTCTCTTACGTATAAGCGTAGCCTTTCCATCTTTTACAAAAACCTCGGCGGGTTTTAATCTTGAATTAAAATTGGAAGACATCTCGAAACCGTAAGCGCCGGCATTGTAAAATACAAGAAAGTCTCCTTCTCTTACTTCATGTAGTTTGCGGTCCCAGGCGAAGGTGTCGGTCTCGCAGATATTGCCAACAACTGTATAGATGCGCTCGGGGCCCTTATCGTTAGTTACATTCTCGATGTAGTGATAAGATTCGTAAAACATGGGGCGGATAAGATGATTAAAGCCACTGTTGACACCGGCAAAAACGGTGGCGGGCGTTTGTTTCACCACGTTTGCTTTCACCACAAAATAACCAGCTTCGCTCACTAAATATTTCCCCGGTTCAAACCATAGCTGCATTTTCTTTCCCTGCTCTTTTTCAAATTTCTTAAAAGCAACCGCTACATTCTGCGCCAGCAAATCAACATCAGTTTCAATATCGCCTTCTTTGTAAGGGACTTTGAATCCACTGCCGAGATCGATAAAGTTAATGTTGGGAAAATGGGAGGCCATTTCAAACATTACCTCGAGGCCCTGTAGAAAAACATTGATATCTTTTATCTCACTACCGGTATGCATGTGGATACCGGTTACATTTAGCCCGGTACTTTTTACTACTCTTTCGATATGGCGCATTTGGTGAATGCTGATACCGAATTTACTGTCTATATGCCCCGTGGAAATTTTGAAATTACCACCCGCCATAATGTGCGGATTTAATCTTACACAGACGGGATAATTGCCACCGAACTTATGGCCAAACTGCTCAAGTATAGAGATATTGTCGATATTGATAATTACGCCAAGGTCTTTCGCTTCTATTATTTCTGTGAGATCCACGCAATTAGGGGTATACAAGATGTTTTCTTTTGCAAACCCCGCCATCAGGCCCAGTTTCACTTCGTTGATGCTTACGCAATCGAGCGATGCACCAAGGCTTTGCACATACTTGAGTACATTGATGTTGGAGAGCGCCTTACATGCATAGAAAAATTTGGCATCGGTCTTCTTAAAAGCGTTCACCAGTTTGTTATATTGCTCAGCAATCTTTTCTGCGTGATAAATGTAAACAGGTGTACCAAATTCCTTTGCGATCTGCGCAAGCTCTTTATGTTTTAAAACCGTAGCCATTGGGGCAAATAATTTTTAAAGTATAAATGGAAATGTTATTCTGAAACAGAATTTGCGGAATCGCTTTCTACCTTAGAAGTTTCGTCCCGGGCAGTGATAGCCTGCACCTCATCGGCGATAGCCTCAAACTCATCATTGCTTTCGCTCTCTTCATTTTCAATCCTCGTTGCTTCTACAATTTCCAGGTTAAGTACCTCTTTTATTTTTGGCAGATCATCAGGGCTGTTTATACCAAAATAGTCCATGAAAGATTTAGAGGTGGTATAGATCAGCGGCTTACCAGGCGCATCCTCTTTCCGCCCGGCAATAACGACCAGTTCTTTTTCCAGCAGCTTTTGAACGGCATAGTCGCAATTAACGCCCCGTATGATCTCTATCTCCGATTTTGTTACCGGCTGCTTATAAGCGATGATCGAAAGCGTCTCAAGAGATGCTACAGAAAGCTTTTTAAGAAATTTATCGCCATTAAGTTGCGCAATGGTTTTGTGAAATTCTTTCTTGGTAAGAAACTGCCAGCCACCACCACTCTGCACTACCTCGAAAGGATAAAACTCCGAGTTATATTTTTCGCTGATGGCCTTTATAGACGATACTACCTGCTCTTCGGTAGCCCGGTCATCAATGAAGCCAAGAGCGTGGTTTACAAGTTCGACCAATTCCGTTTCCGGCAAAGGTTTGTCACTGGCAAAGATCAGTGCTTCAATATGTGGTATTATTGTACTTAAGTCCATACCCCAACCCCTAAAGGGGCAATATTAATTTACAAATCAAACAAATTTCCTAATTCCCCCTTGGGCGTTAGGGGTGTTTAGCCCTGCAACGCAGCGGCACCGCTTACAATTTCTGTAAGCTCTGTAGTGATAGCGGCCTGCCTTGCACGGTTATAGCTTATTTTAAGAGATTTCAAAAGTTCCTGTGCGTTATCAGTTGCTTTATCCATAGCGGTCATCCTTGCCCCATGTTCACTCGCATGTGCATCAAGCACTGCTTTATACAATTGGGTGTTCAATATCTTAGGCATCAGCTCTGCGATCAATACATCTTTACCAGGCTCGAAGATAAAGTCAGCCTTTGCTTCCCCTTTCTTCTTTTCCGTTTTGGGGACTGGTAAGAATTGTTCTGCAGTAAAATTCTGAGTACCGGCATTTTTAAACTCACTATATACCAGTTCAACAGCATCTACCTGGCCATTTGTAAAGGCGTCCATGGCATATTTGGAAACTGCGGCAATATTTTCAAAACTGAGATTAGAAAAAACGCTCCAGTATTTATCAACTACATTGAATTTGTTCTTGGAAAAATGCTCGTAACCTTTTTTGCCAACCGGCAATAATGTTGCATTTGCCTTTGAAACATTGTCAGGATACTTTTCAGCAATTACCTGTTTAGCGAGCTTGATAAGATTACTGTTGTACCCGCCACACAAGCCACGGTCACTTGTTATCACAATTACCAATAGTTTTTGCACAGGTCTCTCCGTTGCAAGAGCCATATTGACATTGCCATCTGCGTTGCTCACAATGTTTGCGAGCATCTCCTGCAGTTTTTTAGCATAAGGTCGCATCTGGATGATGGCATCCTGCGCCCTTCTAAGCTTTGCAGCGCTCACCATTTTCATGGCCTTGGTGATTTGCTGGGTGCTTTGCACGCTCTGGATCCGGTTTCTTACTTCTTTTAAGGCGCCACTCATAACTTTTGTATTTACGGGCTGCAAAGTTAAGTGAATGAAGGTATAAAACCATGTGTGGTATAGAGGCAAAAAAGCCCCCGGAAGAGGGCTCTTTAAATTATTGGTTAGTTACCAGCATACACAATGCTTTTAATTAGTAACCGGGGTTCATGCTTCCAAAGGATTGTTAGAGTTTATTAGATGTAGGTGTTCGGTCAAAAATATGTAACAATGAATCTTAATATTTGTTGCAACCGGTTTCAAAATGCCTGCAAAAGACTTAAATCCTTGCCCAGACAGGGCTCTTATCTTCAGAACATTATTCTTGTCAACCTATTTTACTGCAATCTTTCGGTAAATGACCGAACTCTTTTTTGAATGCATTGGAAAAATTGCTGAGGTTTTGATACCCCAGCATAGTGCCAACTTCGGAAACAGAATATTTGTTTTTGTTAAGTAATTCTTTCGCCTTATGCATCCTGTTCTTTTGATAATATTCGTAAAGACCCATTCCAAAAGCCCGTTTAAAGAAAGTTTTTAGTTTCGTTTCGCTCATGAGAGCCATGCGGGCAAGTGTTTCAATCGTAGGGAAGCCACTTCTGTAATTTTCCAAAAGCACATTTTCAACTTTTAAAATACTTTGAAAGTCCTTTTCAGGAAAAGGGAACGATTGAGATAAGGTGCCGTTTTGCAAAACATTTTCCAGGAAACCTTCGAGGATCCTTAAAACCCTTGTTTTCAAATGAAGCTCAGGTGTGGCACTCTCCCTGTTTTCCCAAAATATTTCATTCAGCAGCTTTCGGCTTTTAGGCGTAAGAAAAAATTTAAACACATTCTTTTCCCGGAACAATGAATAATTAGAAGTCTTCTCCTGCAATATTTTCCCCGAGATCCAATCATCAGTCAACTGGATCGTTAATCCTTTTACCACTGTACCTTTTACCAGTTCCAATCTTTGGGACACAAGGCTGTTTGTCATAAGTGCAGTCGAAAAATTATTTCCTACCCCATCAAAAATAACCTGGTTGTTTACCGTGTATTTTAGCCTTGGTGCATTTTGATATTGATAGAGATAAATGATCAGATAAAAGTCGTCAGACCGCTCGCGGGTAAAAACAAAATCAGTATTAATCGTGTAATCTACGATCCTGTAGGTAAGGCCTTCTTCAATGCTGCATACCTTCGCAAAACCTGAAGCAAAGCTTTCAGGGTATTGAATAAAATTATCTTCAGGATTAATTTTGAGGTGCTCCGAAAATTCCCTTACCCAGGTTATTAAATCTGGTTTTCGGGCTGTATGAATAAGTGAATGGGACAATTCTTTTAGGGGTTTAAGAAGAATACGGAGTATAACAATAAATGATCTGCAAATTTAAAACAGATACCTGCAAAAAAATTACCCATACTGCATTTGCCTTGCCAAAATGGATTCAACTAGCAAGCTAATCTACGTTGATCCCCGTTTTAAAATATGCTGTAAGCACTTATTCATCAGAAAGTAATTGCAATTGGATAAGCAATTGTGCAACCGATTTCTAACCCCATAGAATAATTGAAAATTAACAAGACTACTACAATTTCGCCGATCCTTTTGAAACCAAAAGGCCGGTTGAAACTTCCTATCTTTGCAAGTCATTTTGAATTATGAGCAGAAAGGGTAAAGTTTTAATGGCAATGAGTGGTGGTATCGATAGTACCGTAGCCGCTCTTATGCTGCATCATGAAGGCTATGATGTAGTAGGGATCACTATGAAAACATGGGATTATGCAACCAGTACCGGGAACAATAAAAAAGAAACAGGCTGCTGTAATCTCGACAGTTTTAATGATGCACGGGCCGCGGCTGTTCACCATGGTTTTCCGCATTTCATTCTCGATATACGGGAAGAGTTTGGTGATTTTGTGATCGATAATTTTGTGGAAGAATACCTGGCAGGCCGCACTCCTAATCCATGCGTAATGTGCAATACCCATATCAAATGGCGTGCGCTGCTCAAAAGAGCTGACGCATTGAATTGTGATTTTATTGCGACTGGCCATTATGCTCAAATCGGGCAACATTCCAATGAAAGATTTTTTATCAAAAAAGGAATTGACAATACAAAAGATCAGAGTTATGCTTTGTGGGGACTACAACAGGACCTGCTTTCACGTACCCTGCTGCCTTTAGGATCGTATCGTAAAACTGAAATCAGGCAGAAAGCTCACGACTTTGGCTACCCGGAACTGGCGAAAAAAGGTGAAAGCTATGAAATCTGTTTTGTGCCGGACAATGATTACCGGGGGTTCCTAAAAAGAAAAGTGGAAGGGCTGGAAGAAAAAGTTTCCGGCGGTCTTTTTATTGATGCAAGTGGGAATGTATTAGGCTCACACAAGGGTTATCCTTTCTATACGGTTGGGCAACGTAAAGGTCTCGATATTGCTTTGGGTAAACCAGCATTTGTTACACAAATAATACCGGAAACCAATACCGTTGTTTTAGGCGATGAGGATGATCTTAACAGGAATGAAATGCAGGTATCGGGTATTAACCTTATGAAATATGAAACGCTTACTGACGGTATGGAAGTCCATACCAAGATCAGGTATAAGGATAGGGGCGCACTTTCTCAGCTTTTTAAATACGAAAAAGGTGTAAATGTCCGTTTCTATGGAGATGTAAAAGGAATTGCCCCCGGGCAAAGTGCAGTATTCTATGAAGGAGACGAAGTGATTGGCGGCGGAATTATACAGAGAAACGGAACTGGTTTATAACAGGCGCAGCATTTTCGCCATCTTTATACTCTTTTTTAGACTAATCAACTAATTGAACACTACCCAAAAATGACAAAGTATCTCAGCGGATCGTTAATTTTCTTTTTGTTTTTAATTACGTCCTGTAAAAAAGAGACTCAACATTTTACATCGGCCGCAGCAACAGATTATTATCCGCTGGAAATTGGTAAATACGTTACTTACGATCTTGATTCTACGGTATATTATATAAACTTCGGTCAGCAGGCAAGCGTAATACATTACCAGGTGCAGGACAGGGTCGATGCACAAATCACTGATAACCTCGGCAGGCCTGCCTATCGCATTCTCCGTTTCATAAGAAAAGATGCCACGAAGCAATGGTCGCCGAATAATACTTTTATGGTAGTGCCGACCGCCAATGGGCTGGAACTTGTCGAAAACAACCAGAGGTACTTAAAGCTTGAAGAACCGATCAAGCAGGATTTTTCCTGGAAAGGCAACTCATACATCGATACGTATTCGAATTATACTGACGTGACTTATCTTGATGACTGGGATTACATTTATGATAGTGTAAATGTACCTCTCACTATAAATTCTTTAATATTAGATAGCACTATCAAGGTATTTGAAAGGGACGAATTTCTCGGTCAAGACCCGGCAATACAGGGAACTCAATATGCCGAAAAGAACTATGCTGTTGAAAAATACGCGAAAGGTGTAGGGCTCATATATAAAGAGTTTTTGCATTGGGAATACCAGGGTTCGCAACCAGGTCGTCCGGGTTACTATGACGGCTATGGTGTGAAGCTCACTATCATCGACCATAATTAATCGCTTTGAATATATCATCAGCCATAAAAATCTCCTGATGAAAAAAATCTATTTGCTGGCTGTTGTATTGTTCTACTTCTATGGACAGTCAGAGGCGCAGTTTTCCAAATACATTATAAGATTTAAGGATAAAGCAGGCACCCCTTTTTCAGTGGGTGACCCTTCAAAATATTTGTCTGCTAAAGCGATTGACAGAAGAAGAAAGCAGAGCATCATCATTGACGAAACTGACTTGCCGGTAAACCCAAATTATATTGACAGTGTCCGGTTAGCCGGAAATGTTATTATACTTGATCAATCTAAATGGCTGAACCAGGTATGTATTGCAACTACAGATGTAGCGGCCCTTGATAAGATTAATCACTTTTCTTTCGTGATCGCATCGCAACCACTTATGCGGCCGGTAAGCATTCAAACACCCGACAATAATAAATTTAATGAAGAAGTAACCGGTGCTACTAATAGGACCGGATCAAATAACATCGATGACTTTTATACTTACGGAAACGCAACCGGGCAAATACATATACATGAGGGAGAATACCTGCATAACAAAGGATTTCATGGTGAAGGAATGTTAATGGCGATTCTTGATGCAGGCTTCTATCATTACCTGTCTTTACCAGCGTTTGACAGTGTGAGAAATAACGGACAGGTTAAAGAGACCTATGATTTCGTGAAGAACGAAACAAGTGTTGATGAAGATCATGCACATGGCATGCAATGTTTTTCAATTATTGCCGGCAATATCCCAGGGCAACTTGTTGGTAGTTGTCCTAAAGCCAGCTACTACTTATACCGGACCGAAGATGTTTCTTCCGAATCTCCGGTTGAAGAACAGTATTGGACTGCCGCGGCTGAGCGTGCCGACAGTATTGGTGTTGACGTAATCACTACATCTCTTGGGTATAATACGTTTGATAATCCTGCTTTTAATCATACTTATGCTGATATGAATGGTAACACAACCATTGTAGCAAAAGCTGCGAACCTTGCTGCAAAAAAAGGGATACTTGTATTAGTGGCTGCGGGTAATGAGGGAAATAAAACATGGCACTTTATTATAACACCAGCAGATGCTGATAGTGTGCTTACTGTGGGAGCGGTAGATGCATCGGGTACTCCCGCAGCATTTAGCAGCTATGGACCGTCAAGTGACGGACGCATAAAGCCAGGTGTAGCTTCTGTAGGAGTTTCCACCGCCCTTTCTTCACCAGCTGGTGCGATTAGCGCGGGTAATGGAACTTCATTTGCCACGCCTAACCTCGCCGGGCTCGTTACCTGTTTATGGCAAGCTTTCCAGGAATTTTCCAACATGGATATTATACAGGCAGTAGAGCGAAGCAGCAGTATTTATAATAATCCTGATGACCGTATAGGATATGGAATTCCAAATTTCCGTATCGCTTATGAAGATCTCGCCCAACAGCGCATTAGCAAAAACATGGATGCCATTTTAGGTAATAAAAATATCAAGATATTCCCGAACCCATTCAGAGATAAATTTTCAGTATTGCTTAGACCTTCGCTTTCGGGAACAGGTGCATTCGCACTTTATACAACGTCGGGGAAATTGGTGCTAAGAAAATCAGTTAACCTGCAGCAGGGACAATCGCAATTCATAGACTTCAGCGATTTGCAGCCACTGTCGCGAGGGATCTACATTTTAAAATATGCCGATAGCAAGATGAAGCAGAGCTTTAAGCTTGTGATGCACTAATACATCCACAAAAGATTATTCTAATTCTTTCTCAATACAGCGATAAATAATGTGTCCGCCAGCATTTCATAGCCTTTCAAATATTCCATTTCTATTAGGGAGAGATCATTATTTTCGAGAAAATATTTTACGTTTTCTTCATTCTCTTTTTTGAAAACAGAGCAGGTGATGTAAAAAAGAAGCCCATTACTTTTGAGGCCTTTTAAAGCATGGGTAACAATATTTTTTTGAAGACCAGAGTATTCGTCTATTCGCGATTCCTTGAAAAAATTCAACTGTTCCGGTGTTCTTGACCACGTGCCTGAACCCGAACAAGGCACATCTGCAATAAGCATATCAAATTCCGCATTCCAGCGACTTTCATTTAAACCAAGATTTAAAACTTCCGATCGATATTGTTTAACTGCCGCCTCTTTAAACCGCTTTTTGAGATTGAATAGAATATTTTCCCGTTTGTCAGTTACCGTTAGATTGACAGGTTGTAAAAGATCAAAGGCGAGTAATGATTTGCCGCCGCTGCCGGCACAACAATCCCAAATATTTATTGGCACGTTTGGCGGTCGATTATTAAAATGTTTATTCGAGCCAGGGAAATATTTTAAAAAAAAAGCCCCGGCACGCTGAGAGTTATAATCCTGTATAATTGCTTCTTTGTTGATGCGGAGGGCATCAGTCAATTTTTCGTTATTGGAGAATGCCAGGCAATCATGGCTGATCTTTTCAAACGAGATGTTTAAGTTACCGAGTTTACCCAATACTTTTTTTTCCTGTCGTGGCCTTGTCCTGATAAATAATTTCGGCTGCCGCAAAAATGAAACGGAGAATTTCTCTTCATCAATTTTATCACTTAAGGAGGAAGTAAAAGGAAAGACATGATGCAAATCAAACTCATCCTTTACAGCATTTAATTTTTTCTCAAAATGCTCTTCCATAAGATCGTTCAAGCCGGGTTGTAAACTTGATAATAAAGGCGAAGGATTTGAATCACACAGAAAAGCACCCAACAATAATTTATTAGAAAGAGTGACAGCGGAGCTAACGCTAAAACCTAAACGAAAATAGTTGTAGCATAAAGATGATATCCATTTACGGTCTTTGGAACCGTGTTTTTTATTTGCAGAAAAATATTTCTTAAGGTAAATATGAAAAGGTTCTATGCCATTATAATTAGTGATGATAGAGCCGGCAAAATCCAGGTATTTTAAAAAATAATTTCCCCGGGCAGGTGAGGAATTTTCGTTTGCAGGAATATCCATTAAATAGTTTTTCGCTGCTGTGAGAATTATAATTCAAGCAGCGCTTTCATCGGATCTTTTCCAAATAACAATTGCTCCGGATTTTCGAGCATCTCTTTTAACCTTACTAAAAAGCTTACTGATTCACGCCCATCGATGAGCCGGTGATCGTAACTAACGGCCAAGTACATCATTGGCTTTATAACCACCTGGCCTTTTACTGCCATTGGTCTTTCCACTATATTGTGCATACCAAGGATCGCGCTTTGCGGAATATTTATAATTGGCGTACTCATTAAGGAGCCAAAGATGCCACCATTAGTAATAGTGAAAGTGCCCCCGGTCATTTCTTCTATGGTGAGCTTGCCTTCTTTTGCTTTTGTAGCTAACTGTACAACTTCCTTCTCAATTTCTGCCATGCTCAGGCTCTCTGCATTCCTGATTACCGGAACTACTAAACCTTTAGGTGAAGACACTGCAATAGATATATCGCAGAAGTCATGATAAACAATATTGTCGCCATCTATGCCCGCATTAACGGCGGGCCATTCCTGTAATGCGAAGCAACAAGCCTTGGTAAAAAAGCTCATGAAACCAAGGTTTACTTCGTGTTGTTTTTTAAATACCTCTTTATATTTAGCCCGTAGTTCCATAATGGGGCCCATGTCCACTTCATTGAATGTTGTGAGCATTGCCGTGGTATTCTTTGCTTCTACCAGTCTGCGGCTAATTGTTCGCCTAAGGTTGCTCATTCTTTCAGGCCTTTCTCCGCGGCTAAACAGTTCCTTTCCAATTGCCCGGCCCGGAAGAGATAATGCGTCCATCACATCGTGCTTGGTGATTTTTCCGTTAGACCCGGTAGGTGTAACCTTTTTTAGATCAACTTTTTTATCAGCCAGTATTGCTGCGGCCACCGGTGTAGCCTTTACATTTTGGGATGATTCAGCCTGGGGCTTTGAGTCATTTGCTGTTTTATCATCAGCAACAGTTCCTTTTTTTTCTAATGCGGCTTCTTGCTTTTTGTCTTCCTTTTGTACACCGTTGCTTCCCTTCGAAGTCGCCGGCTTCTCTGCCTTTTCATCGATAGTGCCGGCAACATCGCCCACCTTAAGCGTATCGTTTTCCTTTGCTACCGTATGAAGAATCCCTTGTTGTTCTGCATTGATCTCAAAAGTCGCCTTTTCACTTTCCAGCTCCGCTATCACCTCATCGCGGTCTACCCAATCACCATCATTCTTGATCCATTTTGTGAGTGTTACTTCGTTAATGCTTTCTCCGACAGAAGGAACTTTAATATTTAAAGCCATGAATTGTTTTTAAGATTTACAAACCTAAGCTAAATTGAGAAATGCGCAATAGGTGAAAATGGTTGCAGATAGCAAAAATTAAGAAACAAACACATTTATAAACATTGATGAATTTCTGATAATTATTTTCTTAATTTGCATTACCGTATTACTGCGTAATAATCCATTTCTGCCGTTTAATCATTTACAAAGAGTAATTTCTTCAAAGAAGCTTAATTTAGAAACAAATTATTTTTTGTATTTTTCGAATTATTAAATCACGAATTATGATAAGAAAAATTACTTTTCTTTTGCTCATTGCAGGTGTCTTGACAGCTAGCAATCTGCATGCTCAGCTTACTGTTAGCGGTGCCCAGCTTTTCATTCAGTCAGGCGCGGTAATCACAGTGCAGGGAGATGTCACAGGCAATACTGATATACTTGGGCCAGGCAAAATTTTACTCCAGGGATCGGCCAATCAAAATGTAAACATGAATGGTTTTACCATTCCTGTTCTTGAAATAAATAATGCCTCGGGTGCTACATTAACTGGCAATACAAGGATCGGTACTACGCTTACTTTTACCGCAGGCAAAATAATAACTGCCAATTTTAATCTTACACTTTCCAACACGTTAACTTTCACAGGGGCGACTACTAATAAATTTATTGAAACAACCGGTACAGGACAAGTGTTTAAAGAATTGACAGCAAATGTCTCTGCGAATGAAATACCCGTTGGTGCAGTAAGCAGCTATCGTCCTGCGTTTCTTACAACTTCAGGCTCTTATAGTAGTAGCGCTAAAATAGGAGTTCGTGTTCTTGCAGTTGCGGATCCTAACAGGCCACCAAAGCTTTCCGATTTTATAAATGTTTATTGGCCTATTACAAAAGCAGGTGTTACCGGAACTGTAACGGTTGCAGGGCAATATGTTGACCCGGCAGATATAACAACAGGTACAGAAGCAAATTTAAAAGGTTATTACTTTAATGGAACAGATTGGAGTTCCACAAGTGAGACGCACAATGCATCGACTAACCAGGTATCAGCACCAATTACAGCGGCTTCAGGAGACCTTAGCGCTTTAGATAAATTTGATCTTTTAAAAGCAAAGGTTTTTTTACAAGGTGCATATAATACATCTACCGGAGTAATGAGTGATGCGCTGAGAACACCAACTAATTTAATACCGACTTCTGATCCATATAGAACTGCTCCATATAATGCTTCATTCACACATGTCGCAAATTCTATAACTGAAACAGCCGCCGGGAGTGTTTTTGCCAACCAAGCTTTAACTAATGATAATATTGTTGATTGGGTTTTCCTGGAATTGAGAAACAATGCTACTTCCGGCAATGCAGTACTGGAAACCAGAAGTGCTTTGATACAGCGTGATGGAGACATTGTTGACATAGATGGTGTAAGCCCTGTAACCTTTAATAATACTAATATATTTGGGCTAAATAATTTTACAATCGCAGTACGCCACCGCAATCATCTTGGTTTGAGTACTGATCCCGCGACTTACAAACCTGCTTTAGGAGAAACAAAATCTACTGCGAGCCTTGTTGATTTTACAACGGAGACTGATCCGAATCTTTATGGAACTGCTACTGCGTATACTGTGTTAACTGGGAAAAATTTGCTTTGGTCTGGAAATGCAAACAGTGACAGTAAAATTATATATTCAGGGCTTGGTAACGATCGTGCAGCTATTCTTTCGCAGGTTTTAGGCTACCCCGGAAATACTACTGCCTTATATAATTATAGTAATGCAACAGGATATTTTTCAGGCGATATAAATATGGATAGAAAAGTCATTTACGCAGGTCTGGGAAACGATCCTAATTTTATATTGAATAATATCCTCGCATACCCATCCAATACTATAGGCTTGTATAATTATAGCAATTTTAATCAGCAACTACCAAATTAATAATACAAACACTACTAATTAACAATTATGAAAAAAGTTTTAATCTTCTTAATATTTGCCTTCGCAAGTGTTCAATCATGGGCCACTATTCAATATACACTTCGCTATAATATTATCACCGATATGTTTGAAGTATATTTCAAGTCAACTACAAATTATGGTGTTGCAAATATTGGAGCTAGCCAGGCAACAATCGCTTTTGATCCATCATACAATACTAGTAATATTGTGGTTACGCCTGTGAACGGGGGGATCTGGGGAGCTCAGGATATTGTTACAGGCAATACCGGTACTTTAGACACAAAAAAAGTTGTAAGCTTTCAAACGAATGGAGCACCAATCGCCGGTGGTGTTGCTGCAGGTACTTCATACCAATTGTTCGCATTTACATTTGGCTCTGGTCAAAACTGCAATAGCACATTTCGGTTATTTGTACCAGGTACTGATCCTTCTGATCCAAATGGTGCAGGAGGGAATTTCATATCATTTTTAGCAATTGGAGGAATTGACGAAGTTTCAACTAACAATGATCCAACATTTCAGAATTGTGGAGCTGTACTACCCATTCATCTCACCAACTTCTCCGCCGTGAGAAAAGATAACGATGCAGTATTAAACTGGCAGGTAGCTAACCAGGATGCGAACGCTTCTCATTTTGAAATTGAAAGAGGCTATACAGGTAGTGACTTTATTAACATTGGAAGAGTTGATGTTAATCTCAATTCAGGAGCCA
>JBDTVF010000066.1:0-14291 GCA_040007325.1 Ginsengibacter sp.
TGCCCTTCCCTACCACCTGGCCGGCAAGAGAAGTACCTGCAGTTCTCGGTATAAGCGATGTGTTTTCAGTATGCGCAAAAGCGATAAGTTTTTTAATGTCTTCCACCGATTTTGGAATAGCTACAGCCAGTGGCAATTCACGGTAAGCTGATGCATCCGTGGCATATAAAACCCTCATTTTTTCATCAAAGAAAAGTTCTCCTTCTAATTGACCAGACAACTCTTGCAGCCTTTGCTTCATATCGATTTGGTTACATTTTTTTACGAGGCGTAAAATTAAATCGTTTTTACCGTGAAGGATCACATTCCCTATTTTATAGAATAAAAATTATAGTGTTATGTTGAGCATACATTGCAATTTCCCACGGAGACACAAAGACCGCTAAGTATAAACCTTTGTGCGCCTGGTGGCTTAGTGGTAAATGATTGTGGAGACATAATACAGTTAACTTAACAATAGGGGGAAACGTAACAATAAATGAGAAAAGGAATAGACAGGAATATGTAACTACTTAATTTTTGCCGGTAGAATTTTGTAAAGAGAAGACATACAGTTTATCGAATGTATCCTGGAAAATGATGTCAGAGGGTTTGCCTAACGCATAGTAAATTTCCAGGTAACATTGTCGTTTCATTTTTTCTTTATCGTTTTTCGTGTCGCCATCAATCATAATTTTCATGATGGTCTCCATCTCTGCTGTCGAATCGAAATAAGGTTGTATCTGTGCAAGAAGCTTACTGGTATTGTCGTCTTTCGAATAAAATCCAAGCTTATATTTTGTGTTGGCAGAATCTGCCTGGCTATTTTTTTTAAAATCAGAGTTGTAAAGCAATAGTGTATCTCCACTGGTTTGTAAGGCTTTGGTCACAGTGTTTGATCCCGGTATTTCCGTCTGAAGAAAAAATCTATTTCCATCGGAAACGTTATACACAGTCTTATCAAACAAATATTTATTTTCTCCCGTGATAAGATTTTTTGTATTTATATCTTCTTCGGTATTTAGATTAGCAGGTACTAAGTTTTCGTTATCACCTCTTCCGCTTAAATTATCTTCTTTTGATTTCAGATGAAGTGTGAACTTTACAATTTCCAATATCTTATTTCCTGTGCCTTCATCCTTTTGATTTACAATATAAACACCTTCGCCCGGAATAATAGTGCGCACAATAGCTTTCGGCGTTATCCAGGTGAGTTTATCGGTTTTGGCGTACCGGCTTCCCGGCTTAAGTATTTCCTTTGTGGTTTCATTTTTTACGATGCCCGTCACTTTCGTTACTATATATTGTGAAAAGCCATTCTTAAAAAAAAGTGAGAGGAAAAATATAAATACGATCTTCATAATTTAATTATTTCTTATAAAATAAAATTGGCCGCCTTCATTGCCATCTTTTCCAAAAAGATTTAGTTCAGGCTGGTTATTTGTTTGATTTTTTACACCCGTGAAAATGTAATTATAAAGTTCTTTTGCAGACAGATATTTATTGTCTTTCTGCTCAAGTGTTTTCATAACCATTTCAATAAAAATACTTTTCTCCGGCACTTTTTCCAGGCCACCACTGGTAAGTATTTGCCGGCTTTTGTATTCGTACTGTTTGTATTTAGGCAAATACAATTCATCATTATCTTTTTTATCGTCCACACTTCGCATAGCGGCACTGTAGCATGCATCTGAAATTAGCAAGATGTGTTTGGCTGCACATCCGGCAACAATCTCGTCAAGTTTTTGATTGGATATATAGTCAATCTCGGGTGCCGTCGCATTAAGCGGAATCCAGTAACCAATTATGTCATCGCCTGTCTCTTTGTAAGTTCCATGTCCGGCAAAAAACAAAACGAGGTTATCATTTTTGTTCAGGGATTTTAGCTTTTGATATAATGCAGCCACAATTTCCATGTAACCTTTATCGTAAAGAGTGTCTATGTCTTTTTCTTCAAAACCGTATTCTGACATTAAGATGTTTTTATATTCCCGTGCTTCAATAATTGTATTCGGCAGCTTTTTCAGCTTTGGATCATTGTAATTGCTGCATGCAATTAACACCGCATGAAACCTCGGTTTTTCAGCTACAGGTATGGGTGGTATCTCAGATTCTTCGTTTCTTGCGGGGGCTGAATTTTTTAATTGGTAAACAAAAGAATTGATCTTTCCGGACTTACTTGTACTCTGGATATTTATATCATTCACATCATTCTTCACTTTTACCTCAAAATATCCATCGTCCCGCAAGGTGGTAACACCTGTCCCGTTAACGCTTACCGATGATATCCCGGCTTTATCATCTATAGTGCCACTAACAAACATAAGGGTTGCATCGCCGGGTGTTTTCTCGACGGTAGTACCGCTTAAAACTCTTGGTGAAAGTAGCTTGATCTGTGCCGGCTCATTACTTGCTACCGCTGCTTTACTTAAAGAGCCAGACAATGAAGCAATTTTTTCGGAGATGCCTTCCAACTTTGGGTTGATGATTTGAGCAACCCTGTAATATTCTACTGCTTTATTTTTCTCTGCAAGCTTTTCGCACACAAAGGCTGTTCTAAATACCACATTAGAATATTCAAGGCTAAGGGACATTCCCGGTTGGGTCTCGTTCGTTTCTTTATATTCTTTTAAAGATGCCTCTAATAAAGGCAATGCATTTTTGTAATCTGCTTTTACAATATAATCACAGCAGGCAGTTATATAATTTTTAAGGAATGCCCATGCCTCAGATTCTTCAATATAACTGGTAAGTTTTTTTTCCCTGTATTGATTGTATAATTCGGAACCTTCCTTCAATTGATTGTTTGAGAGGTAAACCAATACAAGATTTATGATAAGCGTACTGTAACCCGGCTTAAAATTTATGGCGCTTTTAAAATCAGAAACAGCCTTTTCGTAATTTCCCATTCTATAATATACAAGCGCACGGTTATTTAAAGCATCAGCGTAACGCGAATTTATTTTTAATGCGTCATTGAATTCCACTAGGGCTTCATCATATTTATGCTGGTTGTAGTATAGCAATCCCTTGTTGTTAAACGCTGTTGTATCTGTAGCATCCAGGCGCAAGGCTTTATTAAAATCATGTAGCGCTGAATCATACTGCAACAAGTCCATATAGACAGAGCCTCTTTTATTCCAGCTTATTCCTGATGACGGAGCCAAAGAAATTGCCGTGGTAAGGTCCAAAAGAGCCAGGTCATATTTTTTTTGAAGTTTATAAACGTAGCCGCGGTTACTGTATCCTGCTGCATTTTGTGGATCTTGTTGTATTACCATAGTATAGTCGCTGGCGGCCAGGTCATATTTTTTTTGCTCAAAGAAAATATTGCCACGGTTATTACGTGGTTCTGTAGATGTTGGATTTATCCTGATAGCTTCGCCGTAATCATTAATGGCAGCGTCATAATCAAAAACGGAGGTAAAGAAATCACCCCGCTGCGTTAATGCAAAAAAAGATTTGGGATCAATTTGCAGGGCTTCATTAAAATCTTTTAGCGCCAGATCTTTACTCCCCATTTTTTTATAACAGATAGCGCGGCTGGTCTTTACATCAACGTTTTTGGGCGCTTTTTGCAATGCCAGGTTGTAATCTTTTAGCGCAAGATCATACTGGCCTGTTTTAACGAATGCGTCCCCACGATTGGATAAGGCGTCCAGCGATCCCGGCTCAAGTTTTAAAACTTCTGTATAGTCTTTTATAGCTTCTTCCTGTTTATTAAGTTTTGCATAAACATTGCCACGGTTATATAAAGCATCAGCATTTTTTGGGTTGCCCAGTATAGCTTGTGTAAAATCCGCGATGGATAGTTCGTATTCGCCCATGTATTTATAAAGGTTTCCACGGCTGTTCCATGCGTACAAATTCCCCGGATTTATTTGAAGTGCTTTTGATAGGTCGGCAAGTGATGAATCGTTTTGATGGAGGATTGAATAACAAATTCCCCTCGCATTCAGCGCATCATCGTTACGCGGATCGAGTTGTAAAGTGCGAGTAAAATCTTTTATGGCATTTTGATATTTGCTTTGGTAATAATAAGACATGCCGCGTATGTAAATCGCCCTCACAAACTCTGGATCATAAGAAATAGATTCAGAAATATCACCGATAGCTTCATCAAATTTACTTTGCCAGTAATAAGTGTTTCCGCGATTGAACCAGGTAGTTTTATTTTTCGAATCGAGACGGAGTGCTTCAGTGAAATCAGCTATCGCTTTGTCAAGCTGATTGAGCCAATAATAATTCATGCCGCGTCGGTTCCATGCGGAGGTATCTTTTAAATCCTGTTTTAAAACAAGATTTATATCTGCCAAAGAGCTGTCAAACTTCTGCAGAAAATAATAAGCATCGGCTCTTGTTTCCATTGCCTGCTTGTTGTTAGGTTCCCTTTGCAAAACTTTATTGCAATCTGCAAGGGCAGCATTAAAATCTCCTTTCTCGTTATATGCTTTACTACGAAGAATATAGTTGGAAATACTATCGGGATATAATTTAATCTGGAGTGTGTAACGGGAAATAAGCTGCTCGGGGCTATCCGTTTGCGCCAGCAGGCAAAACGGAACACGTAAGCATAAAATCAGCAGGAAAAATTTCATCTTTATTTTCAAAAAAATGGGCACTCTGTAAGATAAAGCATTTCCAAAAAAATCAATGTGCTTTCTCGTCTTTCGGGAGGTATTTTTTTTGGCGAAAATATTCAATGCCGGCGAATATAAATGATGGTAAAAACAGTGCCAGGTGCATATTGAATAAAAACAGCGCCATCAATGATAGCAAAAACATAGAGCCGAAATAAGAAAGGTACCCACGGATGAACTTAATGACATCCGGAGAAAAAATAAATTTAAACTTTAATTTTATTTCGGGCATTTTACTAAACCAAGCCAGGTAGCTTAGTGCAGAAAATGCAATTAGTAAAATAAATAGAAAAAAGTAGCTTACAAGGTGCTCATTATTCAAAATAGAGAGGTAGATGTTGGCAAGTAAAACAGAACCGCTCATAGACCCTACCGGGGTGGAATGCACGTCTTGAGCGAAATTGCCTATCACCACAATTTTATTTTCAAAAATCTTTTTATAGTCATTGGGATTTGCCTCCAGCAAAATTAGCATTTCACCAAGATTATATGATTGGGTTATTTCCGTTTTATTTTCTTTTACATCCTTATCCAAAACATAAAAACTCGGCCATACAGTAGGGAGGCAAAGATGGCCGTTGCATGTGGTATATAACAAATGATCTTTGTAGACCGCTGCATTTAATGTTTCGTGCAATGTGACGGGTATGGAATGAACATCTCCATGATCCCATATCCTGAACTTGTTAAATCCAAAGCCGAAAGTCTCATAGCCGGAAAAAGCGTAATGCGCATCATAAAGGGGCTTAATATAATTTCCTTTACCGTCTTTTACTATGGGAATGAGTATTCGCTGATTTTTTTTCAATTCAGCCTGCAATAAGCTATCTGCCTGCAGGTTTATGGAATAGGGATAATAAAACTGGATATCCAATACGGTATATAGCGGTTTAGCAGAGTTGTCGTTGATTAGTTTGATTAACTGATAAATTTTTTCCCTGTCGGATATGGCTACATTTCCATACTCGGTAGTGTCATCCACAAGGGCAACATCTTTGCCGGTATTCAGAAATACAAAATTGGCTGTGCGATCTGGTTTGGAATTATAAATGTTGTATTTCCAGAAAGAAATTTTTTTAAAAAAACTATCTTCAACAAAAAATGAAAAGTTGAGGCTCTGGTAGGCCCATGTAAGCACAAGAATAATAAAACCACTGAGCAGAGATAGCAGGATTTTTTTTCTCATAATCCTTAAGATAAGTTTTTAAAATTATTAAACTAAGTCAAAGGCATTGCCTTATAAATATTAATTTAGAAAGAGGGTGTTGTGCCAGCGGCGTTAGCTCAATAAACATTCAATATAGTTTCATTTGCTGAAAGTATTATATAAAAACTAACATGGGAAAATCTATTAAAACGCAGAAAAAGCAGGTTGATCCTGATCACTACACCAAACATCCGGATGTATTGCAATGCATAGCGGATCTAAAAAATAAGTTTGGAGATAATTTTGAAAATCTTCTCGTTTCAGATACGCTCGATGACCAGGGGCATCAGTATGTGAACCTGGTACAGAAAGGTGGCGGCGTGTTGGGTGTCGCGCTTGTTGGATATACTTATGTTCTTGAGCAGGCTGGCATAAGATTTCTGAGGCTTGCCGGAACAAGTGCCGGAGCTATTAACACCGCTATGCTTACTGTGATTGGAAAAAAAGAGGATGCCAAGTCCAAAAAAATATTGGAGTACTTATGTGATCTCGATTTTTTTAACCTGGTGGACGGCCGCCCTATGGTAAGATGGCTTATTAAAACTTTTATTACACACAAGCAATTTAATAAGCAGGTGAGGCAGTGGTTCATTGGGATAATTTTGGTTTTGGTTGGATTAACCATTGCTGACTTTGTATTCCTCGGCTTAAGGCATTATTACTGGGCGCTGATCGCGCTTCGTGTTTCGTATATTTTAACGGCGCTTCATCTTGCTCTTATAGGTTTTATAGCATTTTACGGCAGCCACTTATTCAAATCGCTCAGAGATGGTGGCCATGGCTTAAACCCGGGGAAATATTTTTATGACTGGATGGAAAATGTTATGGAGGAGAATGATGTGAGCACGGTAACACAACTCAGAGAAAAAGCAGAAAAATTACCAAATCTCATTGTAAGAAACCCGGCAAAACAAAATGTAAAAAGTTTGTTTGGTGAAGTTACCATCATAACCTCCGAGCTTTCTTCGCAGAATAAAATTGAATTTCCAAAAATGTGTGAGTTGTTTTGTGATGACCTTAATGATATACACCCCGCAAGTTTCGTACGTGCCTCCATGTCTATACCTATTTTTTTTAAATCACACATCATTCATAAAATTCCAAGGAAAAGCGAGAAAATCAGGAGTGCATGGATCACTCATTTCGGAAGTGATAAGAACATCCCCAAAAAGGCAAGATTTGTAGATGGCGGCATGATGTCAGATTTTCCTATTAATATTTTTTATAACCCCAGTATTGTTGAGCCGCGGCTTCCATCATTCGGTATTGATCTTGATGACGGACCTATTGAAAATGACGCGGACCATGATGGAATTGATGATGATGTTGATGATGACATAACGCCAACCTCTCTTGCCGAATACCTGGGCGGATTATTTGATACGATTCGCTACTATTACGACAAGGACTTTCTTATAAAGAATAACGTTTTTAAAAAGGGAATTGGTAAAATTTATTTATCAGAATTCAACTGGCTTAACTTTTTTGTTACTGAGGAGGAAAAGATAAAAATGTTTGTAAAGGGTGCACAGGCAGCCGCTGAATTTTTGAGCAACTTCGACTGGAAAGAATACCAGAAAGGACGGATAGAGATGCAGTTGTTTTTTAATGAAAAAAATACGGACTCAAATGCTTAATAACATTTTATAGTTGAGTTTGAATCTGTAAAATAAAAAGGTTGTTATTGTATTGCGTTGTGGCCTCAATATTTTTTTGATAAATGTCTGCAACCATCCCTATCTGTATTCGCGCATTATAAGAGTGAAGAAATTCCAGGCCAATCATCGGGGTGATAGTTTGACGCAAATTGCTGGGGCTCTTAATATTCTTATCAAAATATTCATAGCGACAGGAGAGTTCAATGGAGCTCAATCGCCGGTAAGCTATGGCATAGCGAAGATTGGGAAGAATATAAAATCCGTTCATCACATACTGCCTTATACCGCCTGTTCGCAAAGACGAATCGGTATTGAAAAATAGTATATGATTATTGCCCTGTTTCCATTCTGTTTCCAGTTCAAGAGAAAATTTATTCTTCATAGGAAATATGGCTGATGCGTCAAACCCGGCTGCATATATATTTTCTTTATTGTGCCTGCCGTAACCACTATTCATTCCAAACTTTATATTTTTCTTTGGCTCTGCCTGTAATCTAAAAGTTGCCTGCTTCCCATTATCATCGTCTGTAACCTGGTTTCGGTTGTTGCCATTTATTACATCTATCTCATATTGCAGGCGGATGTCCTTTGCCAGATCTCCAAACATCCCGATGCCTATCTGGAAACTTTGCCACCCGTTACTTCCAAACGCTGTATATTGATTGGAGTAGTCGAACGATTTTATAATATTGATGGAGTAGGTGTCTTCCAGGCCAAAGGCTGGTCGAAACTGGCCGATCTTAAAATGAAGCAGCGTGTTGAGCCTGTATATGAGATAAGCGTTTTCAAGAACTTTATTTTTTGGGTCGCTTTTGAAATCAGCAAGATTGACCAGCAGTACTGCTTCGGTTCTGTCGCTAATTCGCGCCGTGAATTGAGCTCTTGCACGTCTCACATCAAACGAATTAAAAACACCTTCTCCATCTATATGGTGAAGGCCATTTACATCTACATTTTTTTTGAGACTAACGATGTAGCGTGCCTGGAACAATCCCTTGAAAGTTATCTTAGGCTGTATCGAATCAGTTTTGGCACCAGTTTGTGTGCGACCATCCAAATGGAGAACTACAGAAAGAATGGCCAGGTACAAAAACTTTTGCATACTAATGATAACCTGCTGCATTAAGCAGCAATAGGCTCTTTAGCAACTTTTAAATTATTTTTTCTGCTAGTTTGATTTTTATAAAAAAGGAAACCGCCGCAAATTATAAGCAGAATGCCCCCAATATTTATGGCTGTATGAACCATGCCAGGCCCCGTAGAATAAGTGAGCATTGCCTTTCCAAAACTGTCTTTCTCTACTTTTGCGTCCGAAGCACCTGATGGCAGATGAAGCTTCTGGGTTTGTTGTATGAGCATCCCGTCACTCATCATGTCCTGCGTCATCACAAATTCCTTGTCGGATAATTTAGTTATATCCGGATTCTTTGATTCAAGCTCAGCTTCCCATTTTCCATTTTTGTTGGTGGTGCATAGTCCTAATACTTTAAATTTCATCTTATAGGTCCTGTCCATCTGTTCTTCCGAATAATTAAAATCAGTAAGGTAGTACTTGGGCAATGCATCTATCATTCCTCTCTTCAAAACAGAAGTGTTATTTCCCATATTACGCTTGAAAGCATCCCACTGTGAGGCATTAAGTTTCATGGAGACCTCCACCTCTGCATTTCCCAGGTCGTCCATGGTAATATCAAATACCTGCTTCAGTCCCTGCACTACTTCCTGTGCTTTATTTTGTGTTATACAAAATTGTAATGCAATAAAGCAGAGTAAAATTTTTGTGGCTTTAATTTTCATGTTCGTTATCTTATGGTGTTAAGAATTTTTAATATGGTTGATTGATATTTGGTACCGGTATTCGTATTTGCACCAGCCGCAATGCCCGCAACTCCATTGCCCGTTTTTTTGAAGGCAGCCATCCATACGATACCTCCGCCATTAAACGTCGTTTGTCCATTAAAAATGGTAAAGCCCGAGTTTGTCTGGCCGGCCATCGTATAATTAAGGCTTGCTCCAAAGTTTGATACATATTGCTGAATAGCCGACATGGCCTGCTCTGCGCTATTGTACCCTGAAAACTGGTATACTTCTACATACGCCGTGTTGTTACTGTTAGCTACAATCTGTTTTAACTGGGGCATGCTTTGAGCATTTTTTGGCAAAAATCCCCATGATGACGGATAGGCGAATGTAGTGGCTCCCTGGTAAAGCTTGTATCCACTGGGGGTGCTGCTTCCACCTCCATTATCAGTACTACCTCCATTATCATTTCCGCTGTTGCCACCGTTATTCTGCCGGCTACCATCATTGTAACTTGGCGGAGGATTTACATTTACTGTTTGTTTGCCGGGTTCAAAACTTTGAGCTATCTCATCAATTTTTTGCCGCAGGTATTGATCATCTTTCAATTCCATTGCAACAGCACCTTTACCAATACTTTCCCTTACATCTATAATTTTATATCGATCATCTCCCGACTGTGCTCCTTTTATAAATTCGTCAATTTCTTTCATGCCCACTTCCAGTGCCTGCTGCGTTGTCATGCGCCCCGTCGGGTTTTTTTCAGTGGCCATTCCTTCACCACCAATGCCGGTGGCTTCTATAGCGTAGTAATGCCCGTTCATTTTAAAACCCGGATAAGCATGTCCCGGAATTAAATAGATTATTGGATCCAACCCGGCATTCATCATAATGCTTGCATATAGTATTGATAGCTCGATACATAATCCTGTTTTGCCTGTTACTACTTCTCTTGGCAATCTTATACTTTGTACGCCAGATGATATATCCTCCACTTTTGCCGGAACGCCGCTGGTGCCGCTATATACCATGTGGCTCACTAAAGTAGCATAATAAATACCAGTGAGGAATCGCACGCCTTCCGCATCTTTATTTTCTACCGATGCTGCTTCTCCTTTCAAAACTTTTTCCTGTATTTTCTGCGTGTAATATTTTATGATCGGATCTTCCGGCGTAACGAGACATGTAAGTAAGCTTGCATTATCAAAGTATTCTCCAGGCGTTCTTATTTCGTCCGAAGGAATGAATGTGTACATAAATTCATTGCGGCCTTTTATATCAATGGGAAAACTTTGCTCTGTTTCTTCAATATTAGATCCGGTAACTTTTATATTTACCTTCTCTCTGGATGAAGTTGTTTTCTCAACTATTTTTTGATCAAATGATGGATAACAATTTACAACTACGGATTGGCCCGGAAGTATAACAGGATACTTCTTTACCTGCTTCCATTCAATATAATTCGGTATTTCAAATGACACCTCCACATTGCGGGCTGTATTGTTACTATTATTAGTCACCAGCATCTTAAACAGGCTATACTTGCCTTCCAGCGCATTGTCATTTGCATACACCTTATAAACAGCAGGCATGATCACAGGCGCATGTTGAATTTGAAGATCAAGCTTTGCAGGTGAAACGATCGCTGAAATGGGCCGGTGAAAAGACATTAAGATGCCTGCTACAACAAGTATAAGAGGCAATACATTCTTTTTTTTCTTTACGTTTGAAAAGATAACATTCATAAGCTGTGTGTTTAGTAATTAGTCAAATATTCCGGGGGGCTAAAGAAATGGTTACTCTCAAGAACGATATTGGAAAAGCAGAAGCGGCAAAATAGAAAAATAAATCGGTTTAAGCAATACTATAAATTGAGTATTGCTATTATTCTTTGTAAAACTCTTCTGGCAAAAAATATTTATAGACTTGCCTCTGTAAGTTGTTACCACTTATTTCTGTGCATTAAATGCATCTTTCATCTTTTGAAGTAAAGATGGGATTTTTTCGTAGCCGGCAATACGATTATCTATTGAATCTATCACATGGCCTGAGATAACCCAACTTACAGGATAGCTCATAGGATCTTTGCTTCTATATAGATCGAGCGTTTGATAATGCTGATCGTTTCCATATTTGGCATGCATATAATTTTTCAACCGAAAATCATTTATAGTTGTCTGGCTTCCATAGGAGCCTGCGAGCGTTTTAATCGGTGACAGTAGATCATTGATTAACGGGCTTACTGCGCCTACATCTGTCTTGTCAACCGGGTCGTTTGTGATGTTGAGGACGTAAAATGAAATCTTCTCTTTATAATCAGATAAGCTGCTGTCTGCATTTAACTCACGCAGCAGTTCAATGATCATTTCATTCACCACACCGGCGCCGGAATTGTCGAAGTATCCTCCGTCAACAAAATATTGCGGAATGATTTTTTCCTTTCCTGTTGCTGAATCAATTGTCTTTTCATCGATGCGTTGCGCAGAATTTATATAAGGTGAACTTCCTCCAAACACAACGGCTGTGCTTAATTTCAAATCTTTTTTGTTATCTATCATATTTAGAACTTCCAGTCTTCCGTTAAAATACGCATCGCTGAGATCGATATTACTTATTACGCCGGGAGAAGCATCCTGCATGCGTGTCGTATTTATGCAAAATAGCGGTAATGTATAGCCGCTTTGTCCCTGCTGTGTAATTAGAGAGGAAAAACCGGTAGCAAGATCATTGTACATCTGGTTGTGTTTTCCAGGCACCGTTTCCATAGCGTGAGCAAGTGCTGCGTCCCTGTCACGCACATATCCCAAGGGAAATATATAACGGAAAATATCCGGACCCAGCATTCTTGCCAGTGTATATGTAAGGAAATCATTCTTTAAATATTTTTTAGCGACAGGCTGAAAATTACCGTTAGTTTTTATAGAGACATTTTTTCTAAAAAGTAGATTAAAGAATACGGCATTGCCCCATGTACCACCTGATGCACCGGAAAGGCAAAGAAGATGTTTTGAGAATTGCCCTTGTGTACTGTCTTCGAATTTTGACAGAACGGAGGCAACCCAATATGCCGAACGAGCGCCGCCTCCGTTGGCTAAAACAAAATATACAGGATATTCTTTTACACTATCGTTGCCAAGTATTTCTTTTCGTGAAGGTTCATCAATCCAGTTACTAAAATATTCGGCCAGATGTTGTCTTTTTTTATAGGAAATCTGCGGATGCTCCCTGTCAATAAGTGGCGCATAGTGCGGTTCTGATATATTGCAGGTAATGAGAGCGATAGTTATTAAAATTACATGCACATTAAATCGTGCTATAACAGAAACGAAGGCAATGAAATTTATGTAGCCGAGTATCACGCCGAATGCAAGCAGCACAAAGGGAAAGGATCCGACTTTGACGGAAAATGAAACAGAGATAATTGTAGCCAGGTAAATGATTGCCGCAATCAGTGCGATGATATTGAATGTTCTAAAATAGACACGATCCTCTTTGTCAAACAAAAGCAATTTTGCCTGCTGTACAAGCGATATTTTTTTAGATGTGAGAGTTGGCGAATCTTCAAAAGCATCTTTTCTGACATCAATAAGTTCACGCCGTATAAGCAGTATAATCACGATACCTACTTGCCAACAGAAAAGCATTATGATCAACCCATAGAATTTTTGAAGCAGGATAACGGCTACGGTTATGGCAAAAAGAAACAGGTAGACAGTTGTTCTGAGCTTTGCCAGGAATTTTATTTTTTTTGCTTCTTCCTTTTCTAATTTAAGATGGATCCTGTTTGATAGAAAAATAAGAAAGAAATAAATGAGAAAGCTACTAAGGAATAAAATCGTGACTACCGTTCCGCTTAATCGTGATAAGTATGGTAGTTGCAAATAAGCCAGGATAATAATCGTAAAGCAAGTGAAACCGAGAAGCCGTGGAAATTGAACCAGGAAGGTTACCCAAATATGATTTTCATCGGGATGCTTAAATTGTTTAGCCTTTGCTACCAGCCTCGATGAATACCAGGTTACATAAGTCCAGAATATAAGTGCGATAAGGCAATAACCAAAGACATATTGATGCTCGAGTGAAATCACCATTACGTCCTTTGCCGGACCGAGTGTCCAGAAAACGAGCCATGCAAAAACTAAAAAAAACACCGCAGGAAAGAAAAGAAATAGTGCTTTTGTAAAATATCGCCAAAAGTCAAGAGTAATGACGTCAGAAAGAGAGATGCTTTTCTTTTGAGCCAGTGATGCCATAAGAAAAAATTAGTATCCCGTTAAAAATGGAATATTCTACATTAGAAGCCTGTGCCCGATATACTGTATGTCGCTGTTTTGGAGCCTTTCGGAGCAGTGGCTTTAAATTTAAAAGAAACGCTTTCACCTCCTCTAAGTGTTCCGCTTTGCGCAAATTGTTTGGTACCTACTGACTCACCATCCGACCCAATAAAATGAACTACGATCATAATATTCCGGAATGAAATGTTGTCATTCGGATTTTCAACCCTTCCTTCAAGTATAGATTCTAAAAGAAGATTTTTTCTAAAACTCCCGGTAATAAGTAAATTTTTTGGTCGTACAGGTGCCGGAGTCGTTGTTTCGGTAGATGAGGATGATTTGGACTCAGGCTTTTTTTCTTCCGGCTGAGTGTTGCCCTGAGTCTTTTTTGTTTTAGTATTATTATTTTTTGCCTGGTCCTTTTTTGCAGATTTTATTGGAATGCCCCCCATGCTAAAGCCATCTTCACTTGAAACTGCACTGGTGTTGTTTGATGCAATAGTATCGGTATTCATCCAATTGGATAATGTATCGAGATTGATCATTTTAGTGGTATCCGTATTTACAACTTCTTTTTTTTCTGTTGTGTCGCTTTTCCCTGCAACTAAAATTTCTTTATCCTTACCAGGATCGCTTGCTTTGCTTTTACTATTACCAAAATAAAAATACATTCCGGCAGCAACTAATAGTATTAAAGCAGGGATGGCATAAACCAGGTAATTTTTTTTCTTAA
>JBDTVF010000067.1:0-14267 GCA_040007325.1 Ginsengibacter sp.
AAGGCTTTGTATTCTACAAATATTTTCCAATCAGAAGGAAGCGCCTTATAAACTTCCTGCAGGCTTTCAAGTGTATTTTGAAAAGCCTTTCTAAAATTTAACTGGCCGGGAAAAGAAGAACCATCACTCAACCAAACCGTAAGAGATTTTGAGCCCAGGTCAACGCCGTGTTTTATCACTTCAATGTTATGATCAACGGCTTGCTTACGCACCTTTTTATTTACATGTTGCATTGAGCCGAATTTGTAACTCAGTGCTTGTTCTTTTTGATCCTGGAAAGTATTAGAATTCATTGCGTCAAACTTTAACCCGTATTGTGTTGCAAGTTTTTTTATATCAGCAGGGTTGCCTGGTATATCCCATGGAATGTGCAAAGAGATAGCACCTGATGAGCGATTGAGTGCATGAAGCAAACCTATGTCTTCAATTTTTTCTTCCAGGTTACCCGGTTCTCCGCCTCCTGAAAATCTACCGAAACGTGTACCTCCGGTTCCTAATGCCCAACTGGGAACGGCCACCTGGAACTCAATTAATTTCTTAATAACATCTTCTGCATTCTTTATGGTTCCGGCTATAAACTCATATTTTTTTTTATGATCTGCCAAATGATCGTTGTTATTTTCACCGATCAATTCTTTGTTTACTATCATTTGAATAATTTGATTTACTGATTAAATCTACGGCAAATAGAAAACTTCTTCTAATGGTATTGCAACCGGCGAATCGTCTTCATTAGTTTCCATAATGTCTTTCATATAAGCCCACCATTTTTTCATAACGGGATGAGCAGGCAAGTCATCTAAAGGGGTTAGATCTTCTACACTCATAACACCAATAAGGCTGTTCGTGGTTTTATCAAAAAAAATTGAGTAGTCGCTTATGCCTGCAGATTTCAATAACATTTTAAGCTCGGGCCATATCGCACTGTGTCTCCTTCGATATTCTTCCTCCAGGTCTTTATACAATTGCATCCTGAAAGCTATCCTTTTCTTTACCGGAGCATGTGTTGTCTCAACATTTTGTGATCCTGTATTTTCCTGCATAATCGTAATAGGTTGATAAAAAATCAAAAGGTTAACCGATTAAAAAATCATTAACGTTTTGATTCGATTGCTATGAGAATTATCTGACGAATGCGACGGCTACGCCGCCGTCTACATTCAAAATATTGCCGGTAGACTTATTAAGTGATCCGCCAACGAATACAAAACATGCATTGGCAATGTCTTCCGGTAATATCGTTTCATTAAGTAATGTTCTTTTTGCATAAAAAGCAGGCAACTCTTCCACCGAAATTCCATACGCTTTGGCACGTCCTTCGGCCCAACCGCCAGCCCAAATGTTTGAATCAGAGATTACCGCATCAGGGTTCACCGTATTCACACGAATTTTATCCGCGCCCAATTCCGCTGCCATTAGTCTCGCCAGATGGGCCTGGGCTGCCTTGGCAGATCCATACCCTGCATTATTAGGCCCTGCTACAACAGAATTTTTCGATACAATGTTAATAATATCGCCACCAAATCCTTGTTTACGCATTACGGCTATACCTGCCTGTGATACCAGGAATTGTCCTTTCACTAAAATATCATATAACTTATCCCAGTCTTCTAAAGTATGGTCCTGAATTGTTTTTGAAATGCTAATACCGGCGTTGTTTACAATAATATCAATACCGCCAAAAGCCAGTGCGCAACTTTTAACCGCATCAATTATCGTTTGCTTATTTGTCACATCCAGTTTTACAGACGACACACTATCTTTTCCAAAAAGTTTTTGAAACTCTTCGGTAGCGCCGTGGAGCCTGTCTTCGTTAATATCATTCAGAACTACGCAAGCCCCTTCTGCGGCAAATTTTTTGGCAATTGCTTTTCCAATACCACCACCGCTACCTGTAATAAGCGCGACCCTTCCGCTTAAAGATTTTGGTTTCGGCATTCTTTGCAACTTTGCTTCTTCCAATAACCAGTACTCAATATTGAATGCTTCCTGCCTTGGTAGTGATGTATACGCTGAGATTGCTTCCGCACCCTTCATCACATTGATCGCATTTATATAAAACTCTGCGGCGACCCTTGCTGTTTGTTTATCTTTTGCAAAAGTAAACATGCCTACACCAGGGTAAAGAATCACAACGGGATTGCTATCTCTTATCGCAGGGCTATTCGCATGCTTGCATGTTTCATAATAATCCTTATACATCTTCCTGTACTCCTCAAACTGAGGCGTCAATTTTTCTTTCAACGACTTAAGGTTACTTATATCTTCCGCGGGTTCTAAGGCTAACACCAGAGGGCTTATCTTTGTGCGCAAAAAATGATCGGGGCAACTGGTACCCATAGGCGCTAATTTTTCCAGGTCATTTGAATTAATATATTCAAGCACCCTGTCATCATCTGTAAAGTGGCCTATCATAAATTTTTCACTGGAACAAAATCCTCTCAATACTGGCGCTAAATCAGCAGCCTTGTCTAGTCTTTCTTCTTTTGCAAGACTTTTTATTTTTTGGCCATCAAAAACTTTACGCTTTTTATTATAGTTCTGCTCTAAATAATCGGCACACTTTTCTATTACTGCAAGCGTATTTATATAACTTTCATAGGCCGTATCTCCCCAGGTAAATAAGCCATGCGATCCCAGCATTATTCCACGAATACCGGGGTTATCATCAAGGCATTGCTTAAGCTTTAGACCCAGGTCAAAGCCGGGTCTTTGCCATTCTACCCAACCGATGGTACCATCAAATAAATCCTGTGTAATTTGTTTACCGTCTTTTGCAGCCGCAATAGCAATAGCCGCATCGGGGTGCAAATGATCGATATGTTTAAATGGAAGGAAGCCGTGCAAAGGTGTGTCAATGGAAGGAGCCTTCGAATCTAAATCATAAATGCAGTGATTGAAGAGCTGCACCATTTCATCTTCATGTTCTAATCCCTTGTAAATATCTTTAAGCGAACGAAGCCTGTCAACATACAATGCAGCAAGGCCACTTCTCTTCATAGTTCCTAAATCTCCGCCACTGCCTTTTACCCACATTACTTCTACATCTTTGCCGGTTAACGGATCCTTCGCCATGGCTTTACACGAAGTATTGCCACCGCCATAGTTCGTTAGCCGTAGATCTGCACCTAATAAATTAGAACGGTAGACCAACAGCGCTACTTCATCACCTGCCATCGCAGCTGCCTTCTCTTCATCCCATAAATAACTTACATGTTTGAATTTTACTTTTTCCTGTACCATACATATTGTTTTACCCTAATGATCTATTGAATTACCATACCCCACAATTATAACAGAAGCAATAATTGTTATGATTCCCACAATAATTGTAGTTAAAGTTTTTTTGCTGACGCCCTTCCACTCTTTAAGAGCGAAGCCCCACATGTTGGCTACTAATATTATAAATGACATGTGGAGTATCCATGAACTTGCGCCATTACCTAATTTACTTTCTCCCATACCATAAAAGAAAAACTGCAGGAACCATAATGTGCCGGCCATTGCACAAAATAAGTAATTCTTAAAAAGGGGAGCTTTCGTATTCGTGTAATCGCCAAAAGTCTTGTTACGAAAATTTAAAAAGAGGCACCAGATTAAATTCGTGGTAAGGCCACCCCACAATATCACGATGTAAATAACATTGTTTCTATATAAAAAATTTACGCGTGAATCCGGGTTATTTAACTTCCACATTTGATCGGCAACATCAGCCATTTTAGAACCCGCTTCTATTCCATAATTAAAAGACGCACTGAGAATACCCGCAACAATACATACAATTAATCCTTTTACAAGGTTAAATTCTTTTACGCTTTCTTTTTTCTTTTCATCGGTTAATTCGCGTTCTTTCAAAACACCCGCTTTACCACAAATAAAAATACCTACGAGGCAAAGCACCACACCTACTAACACGATCTGCCCCCACGTAGTGGTGAGTAGTTCATTGAATGTTGTCTTGCCTGGCTGCGGATTAAAATTATAATAGATAGATGGAGCCAATGCGCCGAATGCGGACGTAAAACCCAACAACACCGAATTACCCAGCGACATGCCCAGGTAACGCATTCCAAGTCCATACATCAAACCGCCAATACCCCAAAGTATCCCCCAAAAAAAAGTCCATCCAAAAGTAGATGCTGATGACTGTGAAATAATCTCAGCAAAATTTGGAACAGTGATCCATGCTGCAATAGGTGGCACAATTAACCATGAAAACAAACCGCCAATGATCCAGAAACTCTCCCAGTTCCAGCCCTTTACTTTTTTATACGGAACATAAAAACTGCCGGATGCCGCGCCGCCAATGAAATGAAAAATAATCCCGATTATTATTTGCATGTATTAATCTTTATCAATTATTATCCCACAAAAACGCGAAGATCACAGAGAAACTTATTGAACTTGCGACTCCGTCGGCAATATCTAACTTTTTTATGTTCCACTAAGACACGAAGAGCAAAAGGAATACTTAGTGTACTTTGTGCCTTTGTGGGATATCTTTTACTTCACAGCATCCGGAAATGTAAAATGATATTGCCCCGAACCCAGTTCCACTATAATATAATTTTCTTCTGGTCCCTTTACTTTTACATCACTCACCTGCGATAGAACTTTACCGCCTTCCTTTATCTCTCCTGCATTACTTGCAGGAATGTAAACCGTCGCGATGGTGTTTACAGGAATGTCAACATCCATTGATACGGCATCATTGTTCACCTTCCAGCTATTGCTCAATTTACCATAATATGTGTCAAGACTTGCAGAAGCAAATGTGAAGTCTCCGCCGATATACGGCTTTATCCTTATGTGTTTATAGCCTACACCATCTTCATAAGTATCGAGGCCAACCATTTCACGATACATCCAATCGCCGATGGCACCATAAGCATAATGGTTAAAAGAATTCATACCGGGCGTTTCAAAAGTACTGTCTGGTTTTTCACCATCCCATCTCTCCCAAATAGTTGTTGCGCCCATCTTTACAGGATACAACCATGAAGGATAGGTATCCTGCAATAATAATTTATAGGCAACATCAGCATAACCGAAGCGTGTAAGCACATGGGAGAGATAAGGTGTACCGAGAAAACCAGTGGTTAAATGATTGCCATAGCTTTTTACATTTTCTGCGAGCCGGGTCGCGGCTTGCGGTCTCAAGGTTTCGGGCAACATGTCGAAATTCAATGCCAACACGTATGCTGTTTGTGTACCGGATACAAGCCGTCCACTTGGCGTCATGTATTCCTTCATGAAAGCATCTTTTATTTTTTGTAACAGGGAAGTGTAATTATTTACTTCATCATTTTTACCCAACACCTTTGCTGCATTTATTAAAAGCTGTGTTGAGTGAGCATAGAAACATTGTGCAATTAAATATTTATCGGTCACCGCAGCACGTCCGTCATTATCATCTGCGGGCCGGTAAAATAACCAATCGCCAAAATGAAAGCCTGTATTCCACAGATCATCTTTACTTTGATTGTGCATATATTCAACCCAGGCTTTCATGCTTGCATATTGTTGGGTAAGAATTGCTGTATCTCCATAAGCGAGGTACATATTCCACGGGATGATCGTTGCCGCATCGGACCATCCTGCCGAGCCGCCTGCATTTGATCCCAACACATTTGGTATTACATGAGGAACTGCGCCGCTCGCAAACTGATCGGCAGCAACGTCTTTCATCCATTTAGCAAAGAAATCATTTACATCCATATTGAAAGATGCCGTACGGGAGAAAGCCTGCGCATCACCAGTCCAACCGAGCCGTTCATCGCGTTGCGGGCAATCAGTAGGTACGTCAAGGAAGTTTCCTTTTTGTCCCCATTGTATATTATGTTGCAATTGATTTATGAGTGCGTTTGAAGAAGAGAAGGTACCGGTTGGTTTCATATCAGAGTATAAAACCACCGCTTCAAAATCCCCGGGCTTTAATTCGCCGGGATAACCTTCAACTTTTACATAACGGAAACCATGCCACGTAAAATGCGGCTCAAATGTTTCCACTCCTTTACCCTTTAAAATAAAATGATCCTGGGCTTTAGCTGCACGAAGATTTTCGGTGTAAAAATTACCTTTCTTATCCAGCACTTCTGCGTGTGATAATGTAATGCTATCACCCGCCTTACCATTTACTTTGAGAACCACCCATCCTACAAGATTTTGACCAAAGTCAATTACTTTTTCACCTGCAGGTGTTGTCATAAATTTTACCGGCTTGAAAGTTTCATGTTTTCGTACCGGCTCATTATAAGTTGCAATCAAATTATCATTAGAAAAATTGGCAACTTTAACTACCGGCCAATCGCCATCGTTATACCCCGGCAAAAGCCAACCGGTTTTTTCCATTCGTGCATCAATTGTTTCACCATTATAAATTTCCGAGTAGCGTATTTCGCCAGTCGTAGCTTTCCATGTATCATCAGAGGTAATTATTTCTTTTGAACCATCAGCGTAGACTACGTTTACCTGGCACAGTAAGGAGATATCTTTTCCATAGATATTTTTGTTTGCTGCCCAGGCGAGGCTACCGCGATACCATCCGCTTCCAAGTGTAACTCCAATTGTATTATTGCCTTTTTGCAACAGGCTTGTTACATCATACACCTGGTATTGCAAACGCTTGTTGTAACTCGTCCAGCCGGGTGTCAAATAAGCATCGCCTACACGATGACCGTTAATGAAGGCTTCATATAACCCATGAGCGGTAATGTATGCCGTTGCAGATGCAACCGCTTTAGCAGAAGAAAATTGTTTTCTAAAAAGCGGGCTTGGGCGCATAACTGAATCTTCAACATAACCCGGCTGTATCCACTTTGCTTTCCAGTCACCTTTGGCTAAAAAGGCCGTTTGAAAAAACGCAGGGGCGCTCCATGACGAAGCTTTATTATTATTGTCCCACACCCTTACCTGCCAATAGTATTTAGTGCCTGACATTAATGGGTTTCCTGCATAGTCAACATGAACGGAACGGGCAGATTGAGTTTTACCGCTACTCCAATTTAATTTACGGCCCTTTGATAACATAGTTGTACTTCCGGTACCCACACGAATTTCATACGCTGACTGCATTGTATTTCGTTTGCCTGAAAGTAACTTCCAGGTGAAGTGCGGTGAAGTAATATCTAATCCTATAGGATTGATGCGGTTTTCACACAGTAACTGGTCAATCTTAACCTGTGAAAAACCAACAGCTACAATTATTTGTAGGATAACTATGCTAAGCAATTTTCTCATATCAATTTTTTAAGCAACAACTCGTAAGAGTATAGGGCGAAAATACATCCCGCAATTTTTATCACTGTCCTGTATTGTCCTGACTTTTGAAAATCTCCTTCTCTTCCCTGACAAATGGGTCAAAAACACTCTTATTTCTTAGTGCTCTTAGGTTTATTAAAAAATAATTGGGAAATTAGTTTAATAAATAAATGAATATGAAGACAGCAATTGTAACAGGTGCCTCCGGCAACATGGGGCAGGCAGTAGTTAAAAAGTTAACTGACGAAGGCTTTTATGTAATAGGAACGGTAATACCGAATGATCATGTAAACATGAACTTTCCTGCGGATAAATTTGAAAAAGTTGTTGTTGATCTTTCCAGTGAAGATGATTCACAAAAGTTTATTGATAAAGTTTTGCAATCACATAAAACTATCGATGTAGCAGTGCTGACTGTAGGCGGTTTTGCTATGGGGAAAATTGCTGAAACGAAAACATCGGATATTTTTAAACAATATCAATTAAATTTTGAAACCGCTTATAATGTTGCAAGGCCTGTGTTTGTGCAGATGCTACAGCAGGAAAGCGGAAGAATATTTATCATCGGTTCAAAGCCGGGACTCGATGCAAAAAACAGCAAAGGGATGGTAGCATACGGACTTGCAAAATCCCTGATATTCCGGCTTGCCGAATTGATGAATGATGAAGCCAAAGGTAAAAATGTAGTAACAAGCGTAGTAGTACCAAGCACAATTGACACACCGCCAAATCGCAAATCGATGCCTGACGCCAAATTTGATAATTGGGTGAAACCCGAATCAATCGCCGACGTTATTCACTGGCATACTACAGATGAAGCTATGGTATTGCGTGAACCGGTTTTAAAGGTTTACAACAATGCATAGATAAATTTTTATGTCTTAATAAAGTGAATGCAATACATATCCCTTTAGCTGGTAGCCGCTGATAACTGTTTGTGCAGTCAGCGAAATTTTTACAAATGGCAATAGCTGCTCTTTAGTTACTCCAACAAAATTCATGGCTTGTCCGCAGGCGATAAACTTAATGCCCATCTTCGTCATGTCACCAAGTATTTCTAAATTCGGATTGTCTGTTTTATATTTTTTTTGATAGGCCTCGTTGGTCATCAAAGAAAATAGGGCTCCTGCGTGTACCACTACTACAGGGATTATTTTCTTCACAGGAATTCCGGATGCTGCATGGAGATTTATTACTCTCGCAATTTCGTCAAGACCCGGGTTATTTTCCTTTATTATCGAATCGGGCGTAGCATTCACTAATTCAAATAATATTTTATAGTCCATTTTTGGATCTGGAATTTCGGTAGGATTATCCACGGGAATTACACCACTGTATTTCCCACCTTTGAGCACCGGGTAGATTGCTCTTGCCTCCAAACTTTCCCATTTCGCTTTGTCTGCAAATTCTTTCTCGATCTTGATAGAATCAGTTTTAAACATAGCCCGGTAAGTGCTGTCCTTGGCATGTAATGAACTGTCTTTTGAACTAAGATAGACGTTTGCCGGAGGTTGCGCCGACACGGCTTTAAATAAAAAACATACAAATAACAGGGTTAAAATTCTTATCATAGCAGTAATAATTTTGCAAAAGATAAATCAAATTGCTTCATTTTCGCCGCCAGCTTCGAAACATTTCATTTCATTCAAAATTCTAATCGGCGCGTATATTGTAACAACGTGTATCTGCTTAATAGAAATAATATTAAAAAATGAAGATTGCCATATTATCACCAATTGCCTGGAGAACACCTCCAAGACATTACGGGCCGTGGGAGCAAATATCATCGAATATTGCAGAAGGTTTGCATGAGAAAGGGTTTGATGTGACGTTATTTGCCACAGGAGATTCAATTACAAAAGGTAAACTTGAAAGCGTGATTCCTATAGGCTATGAAGAAGACAAAACCATCGACGCCAAAGTCAGCGAATGTTTGCACATCAGTAATATGATGGAGCAGGCATCATCATTTGACATCATTCATAACAACTTTGACTTTCTTCCACTTACCTATTCCAATCTTATAAACACACCAATGATGACAACCGTTTAGGCTTTCCATCGTAATGAATTATCTGAGTAAAAAAATCTATCTTAAGAAACTATCGTTATTACAATCAATAAAATAACTAAGCCAGGAAAGATATAAGTGTACCATGGATGTCTGAACTTCCTTTTTAGTTCGGCAGCGTTACTTAAAACTTTTTCATTGAGAGGCAGGCCATAATTTTTTAGTCCGCAAGTCTGGCAAACAATGTTTACTTCTTTAGCCACGGGAAAAAGTGGAAGATAATAAATATGAAAGTAGGTACTTAATATCATAACATCGGCCATGCAGTTGCCCTCGCATGACTGACAATAGATCATGTGTTCGTCAATTCCAATTGGAACACTTTTCGCACCAAAAACTATAATACCCATTTATTTATTTATGTCACCGATTGTTTTGCTCTATAGTAAATATAATTTTTAATCCAATAATTACATTGCTATAATAGTCCTTTCGTTTTTTATAAACTGCTGTCGTATTCCACCCACATAAATGTCAGGATCGCACTCTACTAATTCAGTGAGAGCATTCTAACTTTGTCGCTTAATTGAAATTTTTTTCTAAACTTCTAAAATTTAAATCATGGCAAGTGTAAGCACTTATTTGAATTTCCCTCGTAACACGGAGGAAGCATTCAACTTTTACAAAAGCGTTTTTGGCGGTGAGTTTTATGGTAATGGTATTACGAGGTTCAAAGACATTCCCTCATCTCCTGACCAGCCGCGAATGGCAGCAGAAGACGACAACCTCGTAATGCATGTGGAGCTTCGCATTCTTAATTCACATACATTGATGGGAACTGATGCCCCAGAAACAATGGGCTTTAAAGTAAATTTTGGCAATAACAGCTTTCTTAATTTACAGCCGGACACCAGGAAGGAAACCAAGGAATTATTTGACAAATTATCTGATGGTGGAAAGGTCGGGATGGATCTGCAGGATATGTTCTGGGGCGATTATTTTGGAAGCTTAACAGATAAGTTTGGTGTGCAATGGATGTTTAATTGCAATGAAAAAAAATCTGGTTGAACCAGCGTCACATAAATAAAGTAAGTGACAGCGCCATTCTAAGTTCTAAATGAGACATGGAAAGAAAGAAAAAATTAAAGAAAATTTTATTTGCTCACAGTGCCGGCCCGCAGTATGGCAAGGGTAAAGGAAGCTTTGATTTAGTAAAATATCTTAGATCAAAATTATCCGGTGAGTTTCAAATTATGTTTCCTGTTATTGAACAGCCAAAAGCGCCAACTTACAGTAAGTATAAAAAAATGTTTGCCGCCTCTTTTGCCAAAATAACTGAACCTGTTATTTTAATAGGACATTCCCTTGGTTCTTCAACATTACTAAAATATTTAAGTGAAGAAAAACCTGGCATTTCCGTCCAGGGACTATTTTTAGTTGCCACACCGCATTGGAAAAGCAATATGAAAGAATTTGAATTGAAGAAAGACTTTCAAACTTTTTTGAAAGATATACCGATAATATATCTTTATCATAGTAAAACCGATGCGCACGTACCAATCGAACATTTGACGTTTTATGAAAATGCATTTAACACTGCTACGGTGCGTAAACTTCCAGGTAAGGAACACGCCTTTCCAGAAGGGTTACCTGAATTGGTTGAGGATATAAAAGCACTTTGAAAATTAAAAAGGTCTTCGGTTGACATATTTGAGGCAACCGATACCTGTCCTACACACTATGACTATTAAACGATTTTTATTCTCTTTAAGTTTTTTCTTTGCTGCGCAATATTCAAATGCTCAAATTAAATATTCCAGATTTTCGATTGACAGACAAATCAAAGACACATTTTCATTTAAAAAACAATGGGACTATTCCTGGGAAGTTTCTAAAGACAGCACTGGTGAGTTTAAAAGAAACGATGACCAAATTCTTTCGCCAGCCGACACAGCACATTTATTTTATACAGCTTACTGTGTGACAAATGTTCAAGGCGGCTACGACATTAAATATTCTTTTGCTTACCGCGCAATTGGTGCTTTTACGCTGACAGTTGCCGATGGGCTTCCCGCATATGCAAGCGAATTTTATTTCTATATAAAGGGTGACAGCTTTTATTTTAAGCCAAAGACAATTTACCCAATGAATATACCCGGACAAAAGATTTCTTACCAGGTGACAAAACAAAAATTGACATTGAATAAGAGTAATTACGGCATTGGTGACACAATAATCGGTTACGTTGACACCGAGTTTATTGAGACGGTTTCAGTTCCCAAAAAAGGAGCTCAAAAACATAAATTTTATTTAAGAGGTTACATTAGGACTCCTCTTAAAAAACCGGCATAATATAGTAAGTAACGTTGAGTATTGAAATAGTCGGTCCCGACATTGAAACAATCAGTGCCAGCGGACGGGGTTGTATTTTTGTTCGGGGCTTCACGAATAAACCAGAGGTTAGTTCTGACTATTTATCTTTAGCAAAAAAGCCAGGCTGCTTCGCTGGTTGGAATTCCTAATGCCCAACCATTGGCGATACCTGCCGTAAGTCTGCTTTGACCATTCCCCAATTGTTACTTTAGAATAATTTTTTCAATTTTGTTTCGATAAAAAAATGAAGTGATGTTTCAACTCAAAGAAATTAAAGTAGCGCATTCCAAAGTTAAAAGCGGGTCAGATTTCCCCGATTATATTCAAGATTTAATAAAATTGGGAGTTAAGAAGTATGACACATTTGCTATTGACGGTCACACTTTATATTTCGGAGAGAATAATTTCGAAATTCAATCAGAAGCAAAGTACTCCAACTTAAATGTAGCAGATACGAGTAATACTGAGAAGTTCAAACAATATTTAAAAATTCACCAGCAAGGTCAAACCGACTATCCAACTTTCTGTAATCATTCGGCTGAAGTCGGAGTTGAAAAATGGACTGTTGATATGAACAAAATGACTTGCACTTACTACGACAAAACAGGCTTTGCAATGTTAGAAGAAAAAATTCTAACTCCATAATTAAAATGTTTTCATCCCATGAAGTTCCGCCCAGCATTTAACGCAATTGGAGCTTAACCGTTTAGCAACAGTTCACCAGCAGACAGAAAATGAAATACCGCCGCTTGTGCAAAGCCGGGGCCGTAAGACAGTGGCAGGAGGTGACAGCCTTACTTCGATGTTTGCCTTTTTGCAAAAGGCTTTCAACATCTAAATTTTCCCTTATGGCCGAGCAACGTTCGTGAAAAAACCGTGGTCAACTCTAAAAAAATTATGAGAAAGGCAATTTTCGTTTCCCTCCCGATCGCGTTGACAGTATGTTTTTATTTTTTCACACCAAAAGCATCTGACAACAAGCAAACCGTCAATGCAATTATTGGCGACATTAGCTTTCTTGAGAAATTTGGGCATGCACCGGGTTTAATCAACGATGAAAATCTACGAATAAAAACACATCTTGAATATGTAGAAAGGCAGCTAAGACGTAAGGAAGTTGCTGGTTTATCTCCGGAGCTTCAACAGCGTCGAAGCCAATTTCTTGACTTCCTCCATGACTATTGGGAAGCCGGAATTTTTCCCCGCAATTACGATTACAGAAACACCCGCAAACCCTGCTTTATTGACAAGTGCGGAAGGATTTGCGCAGTGGGTTATTTGATAGAAAAATCAGTAGGACGAAAAATTGCTGAAGACATTAATAGTCGTCATAAGTACGAAGAAATCCTGGCAATGAATGATAAAGTGGTGGATGAGTGGATTGATGCAAGCGGGCTTTCAAAAGAAGAATGTGCAATGATACAGCCCTCCTATGGCGGCGGTGCCGTACCCTATCCTACTCCTGCCACTGCTTCAACTAACATTATCACAAGAGGCGAAGGCATTTCATCTTCCGTCTTTAGTGGAGCAAATATATCAATCAATACTATTAATCTTCTACAAACCATCAAAGGAACGAGCAACAAAACGGTTGGTGTTCTTGGATTAATCACAGGTGCAGGGCAAACCTTTTTAGGAGTAGCCATGTTTCCTGAAAATAACACCGATTATTATGGAACTAATGCAACTAACAAAGGCAAGAAAACCCTTGCAATGGTTAATGTTAGTTTGGGTACAACAACAATGCTCTTGAGTGCCTGGAATTTAATCTCAAATAAAAAGCCACATTACCCAAAAGTAACCTGGAACCTTAACAGCTTTGAGGCGCCCAACAATACTTTAGGAATGGCAATTACCTGTAAGCGGCGACTTTAACGCTAGCTAACATTGACTTGCCGCTATGTGTCTGGGCGACTAAAAGAACTTCGGCTACATGCTTCTATCCTCAGCAGTTCCGGCGTATTGAATAAAAATCTTCTTTAGCTTTTGACAACAATATTATTAACTTACTTCAGCAGTGGATCCGGCTGCATGTTTAATGAATAGCGCCACACCGGCGAGCCCCAACCCTAATGGCAAAACTTGTTGATTAACGTAATTTGATTTGTCACGGAGCATATGAACAAGACGCAATTCCCCATTACGTGATAAAATTAAATTGATAACCTCCCATCTAATTTTTTAGTAAAGAATTCCTATAAAGAGGCGCATTTTTTCCTTTGAAGATACCAAAGCCTTGGAGAAACCTTGCCACTTCGGAGCAACGCTATCTTTAAAAACATACCCTACCATTTATCCCGCATCCGAGGTTTGTAATGCTGTCGTATCTAACCAACCATCTTAAATGATGATTTTATCCCAACATGGATTTCTTTGTACCTTCATCGAGAAAAATTGAATGTCACATTTCAGTTGACTCTTTGCTTTGATAACAGCAATTCTTTTTCAATACAATATCATGAACACGATTACGCTAGCTCATTCTTTTCCACCTCTTTTAAAATTTACAAGATCTTTCTTTATTAAGATAAGCATAGTATTATTTTTAGCCCTCTTATTTGCTATCGGTAGCAGCGCACAACAACGAACGCTCTTAGCTCTTTCTAAAACAGATCACACATTA